>JAUIBG010000096.1 GCA_030428165.1 Actinomycetes bacterium | reverse complement strand
GAGCCTTGGGGAGGTTCCAGTCGTCGAGACCGTCGTCTCCCCCGCTGCCGTTGCTCACGTTGCGACACTAACGCCGCAAACCGGAACAGGGCCGGAGGCTCGGCGCGGGGCGCGCTACCCCGCGGCGCCCTGCTGGAACTCGAGACGGTTGCCGAAGCAGTCGCGGGTGTGGAAGCGGCGGATGCCGGGACGCTCGTTGTCGGCGGGCACACACGCGTACCCGGCTGACTCGAGCAACTCCCTCAGACCGTCGAGGTCGTCGACGACGAGGCAGGGATGCGCGCGCGGCGCTGCCGAGTGCTCCCCCACCGTGCCGAGGTGGATCTCCGCTGCCCCGCTCACGAGCCATACGCCCCCGCGCGCCGCGAGGGCGGGCGGCTTGGGCACCTCGGACATCCCCAGGAGTCCGATGTAGTAGTCGCGTCCTGCGTCCTCCCCTCCCGAGGGGATCTCGAGGAGGACGTGGTCGAGCGATCGGATCATCGGCTACAGCACCGCCTGGGCGAGGAGCGCGTCGATGCGCCGGACGTCGATCGCCTTGCCGAGCTTGACCTTGATGCTGCCCGAGCGCGTCCAGATCTCGATCTCGCCGTTGGCGTCGAACGTCCCTGCGTTCTCGCTCGACCACAGCGTGATGGACCCGTACGGCAATGAGTACATCTCCCGCTTGCGCCCTGTCATCCCCTGCGCGTCGCGCACGATCAGCCGCTTGGTCGTGAACGTCGCCGAGTCGCGGAAGGTGGCGAACGACGCCACCGCCTCCTCACCGTCGACCAGCAGCGGCGCCACGTCGTCGGGGATCGGGATCTCCTTGTGAAGGGTCCAGATCAGCCCAGTCGTCATCTCCATGCGTGCATCATCCCAAGCGCAGGGCGGCTTGTGCCAGGGTTCCGCGAATGCGCGCGGAGACGACGCAGCCCCCGCCCGGCTCGTGGCCGGACGGGGGCGCACACGTCGTCGGCGAGGGGAAGCCGATCTCGTGCCATCGCCGCGTCCCGCACCGGGCTGAAGCGGTGCCGGAGACGCGTGTCGCTCGGCGGCGAGGGGTCACCACCGGGACATCAGAAACGTATCGAATCGGTCGATCCAGGCACGGGCCATTGGTCCCGTGCTCGGCGCAGCTGATGCGAGGACGGATGAGTCGGCCGATACGCCGGGTTCTGTCTGGCCCGCCGCGTCGCCGCGGCGAGTCGGGCGGCCATCCATCTAGGCCCTGGATTGCTCCAGGGCTCCAGCGGCCTACCCGGAAGCATCGGGCGGGCAGCCCTCAAACGCTTCCTGTCTGGCCTTGCTCCCGGTGGGGTTTACCCTGCCGGGCCTGTCACCAGGCCCGCGGTGAGCTCTTACCTCACCCTTTCACCCTTACCCCCTAAGGGGCGGTCTGCTCTCTGTGGCACTGTCCCGCACGTCGCCGTGGGTGGCCGTTAGCCACCACCGCGCCCTGTGGAGCCCGGACGTTCCTCGGTGCGGTTTCCCGCAACGCGACCGCCTGGCCGACTCATCCGTCGATCAAGCGTACCGGCACGCCGCCCTGCGGCACCTGCGCACTCCTCTAGTCCTCCGGATGCAGCGATTCGTCGGCCTCTCCGACCGTGACATCGAGGAAGCGCACGGTGAGGCCCGCGCGCGTCGGGGCGCAGCAGAACGGACCCGCCTGAACGGGAGCATGAGGGTCGAGCGGCGCGAGGCGCACGAGCCTGAAGTCCTCACCCTCGCTGCGCGCCCTGATCGTCACCGCGTCGCCATCGCGCGACGCGCGCACGGTCACGACCTGGCCCGCCCACTCGGGCACAGGAGCGACGGACCAGTCCGACACTCCCCTGGTGACCACCGCACCGAGCTGAGGGACGCCGTCCGAGACCTCGACGCCCGCCTTGATCCAGTTCGCCTCGTTGACCCGCAGCATGATGCCCGCCTGGTCGAACTGCTCGCCGTAGTCGAGCACGAAGTCGACCTCCATGGCAGTGCCGTCGTCGAGCGGCACCACCAGGGCGTGGGCGTCGTCGTGGACGAATCCGTAGGAGGTGGTCCGCCACGCGTCGGACCCCTCTCTCGCCTCGACGGTGAGCACACCGTCGTCGTAGTGGGCGGAGACCGGCTCCTCGGTCCACCGCCCTGTGGCCACCACCGTCATGAGGTCCATGACCCGACCCTAGACCGGCCGCCCACGCCGCGCTCAGGCGAGACGGCGCACTAGGCTTCCCGGGTGCTCATCCTGCTGCCGCCCTCCGAGGGCAAGACGGCCGCGCGCGGCCGCACCCCGGTCCGGGCGGACGAGCTCAGCCACCCGTCCCTGACCGATGCCAGACTCGAGGTCGCAGCGGCGCTCGCCTCCGCATCGGCTCGGGAGGACGCCCTCGACCTGCTCGGCATCGGGGCGTCGCTCGCTGCGGAGGCCGAGCGCAACGTTCACCTGCTCGAGGAGCCGGCCGCACCCGCCCGCGAGGTCTACACGGGCGTGCTCTATGAGGCGTCGGGGATGTCCGGCTGGGATGCGGGCGCGAAGCGGTTCGCGAACACGCACGTGCGCACGGTCTCGGCCCTGTGGGGACTCGTGACGCCCGGCGACCGCATCCCCGCGTACCGCCTGTCGATGTCCGTGAAGCTCCCCGGCATCGGCGGTCTGCCGGCGTACTGGCGGCCGCGCGTCGCCCCGGAGCTCGATCGCCTTGCAGGCGGCGGCCTCGTGGTCGACTGCCGCTCGGGCGGCTACGCCTCGGTGTGGAGGCCGCGCGACGCGAACCTCGTCGCGATTAACGCGGTTCAGGTCAGAAGCGGCACGCGCACGGTGGTGAGTCACTTCGCCAAGCACTACCGAGGGCTGCTGACCGGTGCGCTCGTGCGCACACGCAGCACGGCCGCGACGATCGACGATCTCGCCGATGTCGCGGCCGCACTGATCGGCTCCGGGATCGACGATGTCGAGCCAGGAGACCGTGAGCTGACGCTCGTGGTGAGCTGAGGCCTAGGCGTCCTCGGCCAGCAGTCGATAGGCCGCCTTGCGAGCCGTCGCGAGCGCATCGGTGGCGGCAGCCACCTGGGCCTGCGTGCCGACGCGTGCCACCTGGCGGGCGGCCTCCGCGAACGCACGCATCTCGGCGAACAGCGCCGCGACGCCCTCGTCGGCCGTGGACGAGTCGAACACCGCTGCGATGGCCGCCTCGTTCTCCTCGACCCAGGCCCGTCCCGCGTCGGTGAGGGACGCCGTCTTGCGCCCCTCCACCTTGGCAATGCTGATCAGGCCCTCGTCCTCCAAGGCCTGGAGGTTGGGATAGATCGAGCCGGGGCTCGGAGTCCAGGCGCCCGACGAGCGCTCACCGATCTGCTGGATCAGCTCGTACCCGTGGCGCGGCTCGTCCGCGAGCAGCGCGAGGATCGCCGTGCGGACGTCGCCGCGGTCGCGGCCTCCACGCCTGCCACGGCCTCCCCTGCCGCCAGGTCCGCCTGGGAACCCCGGGCCGAATCCCGGACCCAGTCCATGTCCGCGCCCGCCGCGGTGGCCGCGGCTCTTGCCGCGGCGTCCTCGCGCGTCGCCCTCGATCTCGGCGGAGCCCTCGGCCCGGAACGGCCGGCCCTCGTCGGCCTTATCAAAACTGTGCATCATGATGTTCTCCTTTCGTATCACGATGTAGTGACGATATATCGCGATAAAGCGTCTTGTCAACCACACTGCGAGTACGGGAAGTGCGTGCGCTACTGCGGGCGCGATGGCGGCGGCACGTCCTCAGAGCGGATGAACCGCACGCCGAGGCCCATCAGGGCGAGATTGAGCTCGTCGACGAAGTCGGCCACCGCGGTGCCGTGCAACGGGACCGAGCGGATCCTCCCGTGCTCGGCCGTGAGCGCCACGCGGGGCTCGCTCGCACGGAAGACTGGGCTCGGCTCGAGGGTGCGGACCTCGACGATGCGGCCGCTGACGAACTCAGGACTTCGCCGGAGCACGGCCTCCTGAAAGGTCTGCGGCCACTCGATCGCTCCGCTGCCGCGCCACACGAGGAGCACCCTGTCGTTGCGGGCGAGGTTCAGCAGCGTGGCCCCGAGCTGCGCAGCCGCGACGATGCCGATCGCCCACACGATCCAGGCGACAGCCGCCCACGGCACGAGTCCTGGGATGATGCCAGGCACGCCGGAGAGGACGAAGGAGACCACAGCGACGGATCCCCGCACGAGGATCCTCCGCGTCACCGAGCGCTGCGGCTCGCGCCACAGGACGACGTCGTCGCGGAAGGAGACGGACATGGCGTCAGTGGGTCGGCACCGCGAAGCCCAGCAGGTGGCGCTCGCCGATCTGGCCGTCGGGCGTGACGGCGAACTGGAGGACGGTGAGTGACGCCGGCGCGGGCCACATCTGCCCCCACTGCTCGAGGTCCATCCGCATCACGGCGCCCACGGCCGACTTGATCGCGACAGCGTGCGTCGCGACGGCGACAGTCCTGGGCCGCGCCTCGTCCGCACATGCCTCGACGTGCTCCGTGGCGGCGCTCGTGACGAACTCCCACATGCGGTGGCCAACGTCGCCGATGCTCTCGCCGCCGGGAGGACGGCCGGCGCCTCGCTGCCACGCGAGCAGCCCTGCGGCGTCATCGGCGGCGATGTCGGCGGCTGTTCGCCCCTCCCACTCCCCGAAGTGCACCTCGCGAACCCGGTCGTCCGTCTCGACGTGAAGGCCGAGCCTGCGGCCCAGCGCCCCCGCCGTGTCCTGGGTGCGCGTCATGGGCGAGGCGACCAGGCGGGTCACAGGCGCCACCCTGTCCCAGCTGTCGCGGCCCATCCGGTAGACGGCGTCGGCGGCGTGCGCGGCCTGAATCCGCCCGCGCGTGTTCAGCGGCGGACCGGCGACCGATGACCCGGACAGCGCATGCGTCTCGGTCATGTCGGTGACGCCGTGGCGCACCAGCACGAGAGTCAGCGGGGGCAGCGCGCCGCGGCGCGCCATGTCGAGCAGGGAGCCTGAGGCCGGTGCGGCAGCCGTCACGCGCCGGTCCTCACGAGGATCCTGCCGCACTCCTCGCAGCGCACCACGGCCTCGGGGGCCGCGCTCCTGATCGCCGCCATGTCGCCGGCACCCAGAGTCATGTGGCATCCCTGGCACGTGGTGCCGACGAGCGCGGCCGCGCCGACGCCGCCCTGGGCGTCGCGGATCCGCTCGTAGAGCTTGACCAGCGCGGGGTCGAGTCCCGCGCCGAACGCCTCGCGGTCGAGCCGCGCGGCGACGATGCTCTCCTCGGCGATCTGAGCCGCGGCCTCGCGGGCGCGCTCGAGGTTCTCGCGGTCCTCCTTGAGCTTCTCCAGCTCCACGACGGCTGCGTCTGCGGCGGACTGCACCGCCTCGAGCCGCTCCATTGCCTCGAGCTCCACGTCCTCGAGCTCGCCCTGACGGCGCGCCAGCACCTCGAGCTCGGACTGCAGCGCCTGCACGTCCTTCGCTGACACCCCGGCTGCGGCGACGCGCTCCTCGTCACGCGCCGCCCTGGCACGCACCGCCTGCACCTCGTCGTCGGTCTTCGCCACGGCGCGCTGCGCGTCGCTGACCTCGGCACGGGTCAGCACGACCGTGCGCTGGGCGTTCTCGATCGCCTCGGCGTTGGCCGCGAGCGCGATGTCCTCGGGCAGCGACCTCAGGGTGCGCTCGGCCCGCTGGATCGCGAGGTCGGCCTCCTGGACCTTAAGGAGCCGCTCCTGCTGCTCCACCGGTGCATTGACCATCAGGTGTCCCTTCGCTGGAAGTGCCCCGTCCAGGGGTCGGTCGTCGTCTCGCTCACGCGGCACTCGACGCCGCACTGCTCGGCCACGTGGCGGGCCGCGGCGGCCAACCATAGCGACTCGGAGGCGGCGTGGGAGACATGCACGAGGAAGGGCCGGCCGTCGCGGCGCTCGGCCTCCTCGCGCGCATCCGTGGCGGGGTGGTGCTTGATGTCGGCCGTGACGAACACATCGGCGCCCGCGCGGGCCGCATCCGCCACGAACTCGGCGCCCGATCCCCCGACGACGGCGACCGTGCGCACCTCGCCGTCCAGGTCTCCGGCCGCGGCGACGCCTGCGGCGGTGGCCGGCAGCGCATCGGCGACGGCCTGCGCGAACCGCCCCAGAGTGGTGGGCTCCACGCGGCCGATGCGGCCCAGGCCCACGTGCGCATCGTCGCCCTCGCCCGGCACGAGCGGCCGCACGTCGGTCATCCCGAACGCCTCGGCAAGCGCGTCGTTGGTGCCGCCGGCGGCGCGGTCGGCGTTGGTGTGGGCGGCGTACTGGGCGATGCCGGCCAAGACCAGCCGCATCACCTGGGAGCCCTTTGCCGTCGCGAAGCTCACCGAGGTGATGCCTCGCAGCAGCAGCGGGTGGTGGGTCACGATCATCTGCGCGCCCCACTCGATCGCCTCGTCGACGATTGCCGGGGCGGGATCCACCGCGAAGAGCACGCGACGCACCTCGGCCCGCTCGTTCCCGACGGCGAGCCCTACCCGGTCCCAGTCCTCCGCGAGCGCGGTGGGGAAAAGGCCCTCCAACGCGCGCGCGACGTCCGCTACCGATGCCATGACCCCACGCTACCGGGTCGGAAATGCGCGCGGGACGGATGGCCGCGGCGGCTCGACCGTGTGCGAGATGCGTGCAGGATCAGGCGGGCGAAGCCCCGGGAGAGTCCTCGGTCGACGACGGTTCGGGCGCCTCGTCCGCGGCGGGCCGCGCCTGGCCCAGCGCCGCGAGCGCGATGTCGAGCTTGGCGTGCGCCTCCTCGAGGTGATCGCGCAGCTCCTGCATCTCCGCCTTCGTGGCCTGGCGGTTCCTGTCGTCCTGATCCTCGGTGCCGGCCACCAGCCAGCCGGCGACTGTGGCCGAGACGGCGCCGAGAACGCTGATGCCGACGATCATGAGGCCGCCTGCGACGAAGCGCCCGTCTGTGGTCACCGGCGTGATGTCGCCGTAGCCCACGGTGGTGACCGTCACGATGGCCCACCAGATCGCGTCTCCGAAGTCCGTGATCATCGAGCCGGCCGCGTGACGCTCGACGTCGAGGATCGCGAGCGCGCCGATGTAGATGAGCACCACCGCGCCCATCAGCACGGCGATTCCGGTGTTGGCAACGTACTTGGACGAGTTCATCAGGCCGCGCGACGCGGTGAACACGCGCAGCGCCCTGATCGGGCGCAGGGCCGGCACGAGCACCGCGACGACGTCGACCGGGTGCGTCGCCAGGAAGTGCAGCTTGCGCTCGGCGAAGTAGAGCCGGATGGCGAGATCGAGGATGAAGACCGCCCAGATGAAGAGGTTGACGGTCTCCAGCGCGGCGGTGATGTCGGTATTCACCCGGTCAGGGATCACCTGGACCGAGTAGACCACGATGTAGGCGAAGGCCAGCATCAGCATCAGGATGTTGGTCCGCGCCTCGTACGCGAGGCGTTTGACGTCGTCGTGAACGATGAACCTGAACCTCATGTGGCGCAAGCGTAGCGAAGGCGCTCTGGCACGATAGGGCCATGAGCGAGTTCGAGGACGGCAAGACCGCAGAGCGTGAGCGAATTGTGGGCTACCTGCGCTACTACGAGGCGTCGAGCCGCCGCATGGCACGCGAGGCGACGGCCGATGCGTCCCGTGAGTATCAGACCACCATCGCCAACGCGATGAAGGCGATGGCCGAGGCCATCGCGGGCGGCTACCAGTGGAACGAGGGGTGGATCGCCAAGGCTGCCGAGGAGAAGGCGCTCGCCGAGCAGGCCTCCGCCGAGCGCACCCAGGGCTAGCGCCGGGCTACAGGAACGGCCTCAGCTCGATCCGGCGGTGGCACGCCTCGGATGCCTGCGCCGCCAGCGCGAGCGCCTCGGCGCGATCCTGCGCCTCGATGATCCAGAAGCCGCTCACGTACTCCTCTTCCGCGTGCAGCGGCCCGTCCATCGTGAGCCCGGCACCCGCGCGGTTGTCGAGGACGACGGACTGCTGCGGGGCGGCGAGGCCTGCCGCGAGCACGAGCTGGGAACGTTCGGTCAGCGCCGCGTTGAACTCATCGATCGCGGACATCTCCGCGTCAGTCGCCGTGCCGGTGGCCGTGTCGACGACGTTGAGCAGGAAGCGCATGAACCACCGTCATCTCCGGGCACTGTCGCCCTGTCGTCAATCCTTCACCGGGTCTGCCTGGATGGCTAGCCGTCGAACCTGAACACGTATGCAAAGGCTGGAGTGGTGTACGCGACGCCCCTTCCCGTGCCGCGGATGTGCGCGTCAGTGGCGAGCTCGGGTTTCTTCGGGATGAGGAAGCGGTCGAGCCCGGACGTCACGAGTCGCAGACGGCCCGAGGCGTCAGGCACCACTCCAACGAGGGTGAGCGCCGGATCCAGCGCGGCGAGGCTCGCCTCGCCATGGCTCGCGTTCGCGAGCAGCAGCCCTCCGGGGCGCAGATAGCGCCGACAGTTGTCCCAGAACGGCCCCGCATAGAGCGAGATGAGCAGATCGAAGTCTCGCTCGGGCAGGCCCAGCGGTGCCGAGTAGTCCGACTGCAGGAATCGGGCTTCCACCTCGGCGCCATCGGCTTCGATGTCGGTGAGTACTGCAGCCTCGTCGGCGAAGTACGCGGCGGCTCGCGCATCGGTGTCGACGTAGGTGACGTGCGGGAAGACTCGCGAGGGGGCGGCGTCGACGTATGAGCCGGGATAGAGAACGCGCTGGACCGGCCAAAGGTCTGAGATGGCACGGTAGATCGGTGTCCGGTCGCCGATCGAGCTGCGATAGTCGGACCACGTCGCGCGTGCCATTGCGTCGGTCCTCTCGTCGTCGGTGGCGTGCATGAACAACTCCTCTGCCAGGAGTGACACGGGCCATCAGAGGGGCCTTCCCCACCGAATACGAGCCCGCTTCCCCATAGCCATGCTCGGAGAGTATCCCCCGTCCCCGCGCGGTTCACGTTGCCAGCACCGCAACCGTGACATGGTGGGCTGCGTGGGTCACGGGAACTCGAAGCCAGACTTCGAAGACTGCTTCGGACTGTGGTGGCAACCCGACGATCCCGACTCAAGCCTTCCAGGTTCCCTTCGACGCGATCCCGATAGGGGCTGGTGGCAACTCACACTGATGCGTCCAGGTCCGCTCGACCGGCACTCCCCGAGCGGCGTCGTCGAAGGCGGACAGACGTTCTTCGGCCAAACCGACGCCGG
>JAUIBG010000095.1 GCA_030428165.1 Actinomycetes bacterium | reverse complement strand
GCCGTCTGATGAATGACGCTAACACCGACGGCGACGCCGCCGAGACCATGCCGCGCACCGGCCCGTCACGCAAGGCCGTCGCCTGGTCGCTGGTCGGGGTCCTCGCCCTCACAGGCGTCGTGATCTGGGCCACGTGGGACCAGATCTTCACCCCCGTGCGATGGCGCGACGTGGGTTATGACATCGCCTCGGCGACCGAGGTCACCGGCACCTTCGACGTCTTCCTCTACGAGGACGAACCCGTCACCTGCCACGTGCGCGCGCTCGACATCGACTACGGCGAGGTCGGCATCGCTGACGTGGACGTCGATCCTGCCGACGGCTCCGAGCAGCGCATCACGGTCGAGATCGCGACCGTCGCGACTGCCACGACGGTGGCAGTCGAGTACTGCATCCAGAAATAGGGAATTTCACGCGTTTCAACGCTGCTGGTAATCTCCTGTCCTTGCCCACAAGGAGGAGCATCGTGGCAGAGACGACCGAGACCTGGCTCACCCAGGAGGCCTACGACCGCCTGCGCAAGGAGTACGACTACCTCGCCGGCGAGGGCCGCGCCGCCATCGCCAAGGAGATCGACGAGCGCCGCCAGGAGGGCGACCTCAAGGAGAACGGCGGCTACCACGCCGCCCGCGAGGACCAGGCCAAGCAGGAGGCGCGCATCGTCTACCTCAAGCACGTCCTGGAGAACGCCACGATCGGCGAGGCCGCCTCGGACGGCACCATCACCGCTGGCACCGTCGTCACCGCCAAGGTCGCTGGCAACGAGATGAAGTTCCTGGTGGGCTCGCGCGAGATCGCGGCAGGCACCGACCTCAACGTGTTCTCACCGCAGTCGCCGCTGGGCGAGGCCCTCATGGGCAAGCGTGCGGGCGACTCGACGTCGTACGCCGCGCCGAACGGCAACCAGATCCCCGTCGAGATCGTCGCGACCGAGGTCTTCAACTCCTAGCGCAGGCGTGCATCACCGGGCCGCCCTACCGGCGGCCCGCCCCTACTCCTCGTCCTCGCCGGGCTTCCTGGTGCGGATCTCCGTCGAGCGCATGTCCTCGTCGGTCGAACCCGTCGGCAGGTCCCCGGTCCGGAGATCCTGCTGCGCCGCGTGCGGGCGGATGTGGATCTCGCCGGTCTTGAGCGCCTCGCGCGCCTTGCCGAAGGACTCCCGCGTCCGCTTCGCGAGTATGGGAATCTGCTGCGACATCGGCGGATCCTCCGGCGGCAGCGTGAACTCGCGCCTGAGGCCCACGATGAACGCATAGGCGAACGACACCATCGGCACCGCGATCACGGCGCCCACGATGCCCATCACCAGCGTTCCGATCGACACGGTGAGCAGGATCACCAGCGGGTGCATGGATGCGGCCTTGCCGAACAGGAACGGGTACAGCACGTTGCCTTCGAGGGCCTGCACCACCAGTACAACGACGAGCATCCAGATCGCGTCGTAGATCCCGCCTCCGAACAGCGCCACGAGCGTCGCGATCGCTCCGGCGATGAATGCTCCGAGCCATGGGATGAAGGAGAACAGGAAGACCAGGATGCCGATGGGCATCGCCAGCGGCACGCCGATGATCCAGGCTCCCAGGCCGATGAGGACACCGTCGATCAGCGCCACGGTCACGTTGGTCGAGGTGTACTTCGCGAGGGTGCGCCACGCGTTGAGGCCAGCGCGGTCGACGCGCTGGTCGGTGTGGCCCGGCAGCAGGCGGACGATCCACAGCCAGATCGTGCGGCCGTCGCGCAGGAGGAAGAACAGGGCGAAGAGGCCGATGACGATGCCGGCGAAGACCGAGCCCACGGCACCGGTGACGTTTCCGACGCCCGAGGCGAGGCCCAGGATGTTGTCCTGGAGCCAGCCGAACAGATCGTCGACCGCCTGCTGGAGCTGCTCGGTGCCGATGTGCAGCGGGCCCGACTCGAGCCACGCGAGGAACTCGTTGAAGCCCTCGATCGCGGCGAGCCTCAGCTCGTCGAAGCCCTGCGCGATGGATGCGCCGGCGAGCGTGAACAGCGCGGTGATGACGCCGATCAGCGCGAGGATGACGACGGCGGCGCCGATGCCGCGCGGGATGCGCCAGCTGCTCAGGCGGTCGACCGCCCCGCCGAGCGGCGCCGCGATCAGCGCCGCGACGACCAGCGGCACGACGATGCCGATGATGTTGCCGAGGAACGAGAAGATGAGCGCCAGCACTGCGCCGACGACGATCAGCCGCCACGCCCACGCGGCCGAGACGCGGAGCGCGTACGGCACCGTGCCGCGGATCTGATCGGGAGTGAAGAGCTCGCTCGGACCAGGGTCGCGGTCAGGGGTCGTCATGCTTGGCAAGCGTAGTCCAGCGGGGAACACATCCGCGCGGGGTCGCGTTCACGAAGAGGAGGTCAGGAGGCTCTCATGTTCGGACTGGGAATCAAGACGACGATGGTGACGAAGGACGAGGCGCTGCCGGGTCGGGACACCCCGATCCCCGCAGGATCGACGCACGTCACGCTGGGACAGCGCATCGACGCGCCGGTGCCCGAGGGCCACGAAGAGGTCTTCTTCGCGATGGGTTGCTTCTGGGGCTCGGAGCGCATCTTCTGGCAGATCCCAGGCGTGTTCGTCACCGCGGTGGGCTACATGGGCGGCTGGACCCGCCACCCCACCTACGAGGAGACCTGCACGTCGCTGACGGGCCACACCGAGACGGTGCGAGTGGTCTACGACCCTGCGAAGGTGTCGCTCGACACGCTGTTCGCGGCATTCTGGGAGAACCACGACCCGACGACCCTGAACCGCCAGGGCGGGGACATCGGCACCCAGTACCGCAGCGCGATCTTCACCACGACGCCCGAGCAGCTCGCGGCGGCCGCCGCCTCGCGCGAGGCCTATCAGGCGCGGCTCTCCGAGCAGGGCTACGGCCAGATCACCACGCAGATCGCGCCGGCCTCCGAGGCGGGCGACGGGGTCTTCTACTACGCCGAGGACTACCACCAGGGCTACCTGTTCAAGAACCCTGGCGGCTACTGCAACCACGGCTTCTGCCAGGTCAGCTACGCGTAGCGCCTGACGTCACCGACGACGACGAGAGGCCGCCCCGCTGATGCGGGGCGGCCTCTCGCGCGTGCAGGGGCGGAGCGCTAGCGGCGCCCGCCGAAGATCGCGATGATCCGCAGGAACTCGAGGTAGAGCCACACGATCGTGAGGGTGATGCCGAACGCGGCCTTCCACTCGAGCTTCGCGGGCTGACGGCTCTTCACCGCGTTCTCGACGAAGTCGAAGTCCGCGATGAGGCTCACGCACGCGAGGATCACGGCGAAGACGCCGATGAGGATGCCCAGCGGGATGCCCATGATCGTGACGTCCGAACGCAGGCCCCAGCCGTACTCGGTGCCGCCGAAGATCATGATGAGCAGATTGACGAGGGAGAACAGCGCGTACGAGACCATGCCGATGAGCAGGAACTTCTGCATCTTGGGCGTGTAGCGCACCTTGCCGGACGAGTACAGCGCCAGCACGACCGCGAACGTCACCGCGGTGGCGAGCAGGGCCTGCAGGGCCGCGCCAGGCACGTCGTAGGCGAGCTCGATGATGCGGGAGTACGCACCGAGCGCGTAGCCCTCGAGCACCGCGAACAGGAACGCCAGGATGGGCGGGGTGTTGCGCATGAAGGCGAGCACGAGGCCGATGACGGCGGCGCCGATCATCGCGCCGAACGCGAACAGGCTGTTCGGGTACAGGTAGCCGGGGAACGCCACGAGGAACGCGACGACGACGAGCGACGCGGTCTTGAGGATGACGCCCGGGTAGGTGAAGACATCGGCGACGGTGCCGCTGGGCGCGCCAGGCGCGGTCGAGAGGTTGCCGAGGTCGGCCGCGGAGATGGTCGACGCGTTCGCGTCGATCGCGGCGTCCGGCGCGAACTGGCGGTTGGACGAGAGGATCGGACTGGCCACTGAGGTCTCCTGGGGTGGTCGAGTGTGGGCGGTCTGGCGGCAGTGCCCCCGGCGGGGCTCGAACCCGCACTGGGCCGATTTTAAGTCGGCTGCCTCTGCCGATTGGGCTACGGGGGCCCCTTCAGCGTAGTCGGCGGCCCCACGGGGCCGCGGGAGGTTCCGCTCCGGGCGGAGCCGGAACGGCTAGCGTCCGAGCGCGAGCGCGATGCCGTCGAGGATGTCGTGCTCGCTCGTGACGACCTCGGTGAGCTCGTTGCCGGCGATCCTCGTCTCGTCGCGCACCCGGGTGACGACCTCGCGCCACACCAGTGCGCCAGCCGAGATCACGTCGATACGGCCGGGGTGCATGAACCCCATCGCCGCGCGCTCCTCGCGGCTCGCGGCCAGCAGCGCGTCGCACGAGGCGAGCACGGCGTCGACGGGCAGCGTGGCGCCGTCGATGCGGTCGCGGTCGTAGGCGGCGAGCTGCAGCGCGTGAGCCGTCACGGTCGTGATCGTGCCCGCGACGCCCACGAGCGTCGACGCCGCCCACAGGTGCACGTGCTTCGCGGCGACGTCCAGGGCGGCCCTGACATCGGCCGCGGCCGCCTCGATGCCAGTGGCGTCGGGGTACTCGCCGTGGCCGAGGTGGCGCTCGGTCATGCGCACGCAGCCCACGTCCATCGAGTACGCCGCGTCCGGGGTCGACGTGCCGAGCACCAGCTCGGTCGAGCCGCCGCCCAGGTCCACCACCAGGTACGGGCCGTCCATCGCGTGCGCGTGGCTGGTGGCGCCCGAGAAGGACAGCTGCGCCTCCTCGGTGCCGCTGACCACCTCGGGGGTCACGCCGAGGCGCGACCTCACACCCTCGAGGAACACGTCGCGATTGGCGGCGTCACGCGTCGCGCTGGTGGCGACGAAGCGGATCGCCTCGACCCCCAGCTCCTCGCACGTCGCCGCATACTCGTCCACCGCGGCGAAGGTGCGGGCGAGCGCCTCCTCGGCGAACCGGCCCGTCGCGTCCACGCCCTGACCCAGGCGGACGACGAGCATCTCCCTGGTGACGTCGGTGAGCGAGCCGTCCACGACATCGGCCACGAGCAGGCGGATCGAGTTGGTGCCACAGTCGATGGCGGCGACGCGGGTCATGGTTCTCCTCAGTTGTCGTCGAGCGGGGCGCAGGCGCAGCGCGCGGGGCTCCACACGGGCTCGAGCATCGCGAGCGCCTCGTCTCCCAGCGGGTTCACGCCGGGGCCGGCGGCCAGCGAGTGCGCGACGAGCACGTGCAGGCACTTGACCCTGGTCGGCATGCCGCCCGCGCTGATGCCGGCGATCTCGTCGACGTGGCCCAGCTGCTCGCGCTCGGCGAGATAGCGCTCGTGCGCGGCGGCGTAGGAAGCGGCGAGCTCCTCGTCCTCGGTGAGCCGCTGCGACATCTCGGCCATCACGCCCTCGGACTCGAGGGTCGAGACGGCCGATGTCGCGGCAGGGTGGGTGAGGTAGTACTGGGTCGGGAACGGGGTCCCGTCCTCGAGGCGCGGCGCAGTGTGGACCACGATCGGGTTGCCGCAGACGCAGCGGGCAGCGATGGCGACCATGCCGCGCGGCCGTCGCCCGAGCTGCTGGGCGATGACGGCGAGGTCGCGGTCGGTAATGGCCGTATCGGTCACCGCGTCAGTCTACTGGCGCTCCGGCCTCCGAGCCGGTGGTCCGCAGGGACGCGGCAAGGTTGTCCCACCACGGCGCCTCGGGATCCACGACGGCCGCCAGCTCCTGGGCCTGCTCCTCCTCGATCACCTGGGCGTACTCGGGGTCGGTGACGCGGTAGGCGGTCTCGCCCTCGAAGACGAATCCGAGCCTCTCGCGGGCCTGGGCGATGATGTAGCTCTCGTCCTCCCACCTGGCGGCCTCCGCCTCCAGGTCGGCCACCGCGGCGCTCTCCCGCGCCACCTCGTCGCGCAGCTCGCCGAGCATCTGCTGCTGGCCGACGTAGTTGCGCACCGTGGGCATGACGACGGCGAACGCGAGCGCGATCACGACCGCGAGGGCGCCGGTGCGCCAGCTGAGCAGCCCCCAGCCGCCACCGTGGCGCTGGGGAGTGACGGTCTGCGTCGGCCGCTGGACTCCGCGCGCCGGCGTGTGGGGGTCGCGGCGGCCGCTCGGGGCGCCAGACTTCGCGGCCGACGGGCGCCTCGAGGAGGCGGGCGTGTGCTGGCTCGCGGGCCGATGCGCGGACGCACTGCGCTGGCCGGCGGCCGGCGGCTTGGACGCGGCGGGCGTCGCGGGCCGCTTCCGCTTCGATCCGGCCGTCGCCGATGCCGGCGCGGCGGACGAGGGGGTCGCCTGGCGCCGCTGGGGCGCGCTCCGCTGCGAGGCGGAGCGCTGCGGTGCTGACGGGCGGCGGTTCACGCCCCTATCCTCGCCTCGCCAGGGGCCGCGATCGGTCAGGCGCGGGCCGCGAGTCGCGGAAATCGGCGTACCGACCGGGGACGACGAGAGGGGCCGGCCCTTGCGGACCGGCCCCTCTCGTCTGCTCAGCCGCTCATGCGGCTCGCACGTGCGCCCTTAGGCGTCGTAGCGGCGCGGGAACGCCGACTTGCCGGCGTAGACCGCGGCGTCGTCGAGCTCCTCCTCGATGCGCATGAGCTGGTTGTACTTGTTGATGCGCTCGCCACGGGCGGGGGCACCGGTCTTGATCTGGCCGGCGTTGTACGCGACGGACAGGTCGGCGATCGTGGTGTCCTCGGTCTCGCCAGAGCGGTGCGACACCATGGCGAAGAAGCCGGCGCGCTGCGCCATCTGCACGGCGTCCGAGGTCTCGGACAGGGTGCCGATCTGGTTGAGCTTCACGAGCAGGGCGTTGGCGGCCTGCTCCTTGATGCCGCGGGCCAGGCGGACCGGGTTCGTGACGAACAGGTCGTCGCCGACGATCTGGGTCTTGGTGCCGACCGAGGCGGTGAGGGCGCTCCAGTTGGCCCAGTCCTCCTCGTCCAGCGGGTCCTCGATGGAGACCAGCGGGTAGTCGGCGACGAGGCCCTCGTAGAACGAGATCATCTCGTCGGCGGACTTCGAGCCGCCCTCCCACTGGTAGGCGCCGTCCTTGTAGAACTCGGTCGCGGCCACGTCGAGCGCGAGCGCGACGTCGTCGCCGGGCTTGTAGCCGGCCTTCTCGATCGCGACGAGGATCAGGTCGAGCGCCTCGCGGTTCGAGTCCAGGTTCGGGGCGAAGCCGCCCTCGTCGCCCAGGCCGGTGGCCAGACCGCGCTCCTTGAGCACGGACTTGAGGGCGTGGTAGACCTCGGCGCCCATGCGCAGGGCCTCGCGGAAGGTCGGGGCGCCGACGGGGGCGACCATGAACTCCTGGATGTCGACGTTCGAGTCCGCGTGCGAGCCTCCGTTGAGGATGTTCATCATCGGGACGGGCAGGACGTGGGCGTTCGGGCCGCCCACGTAGCGGAACAGCGGCAGGTCGGCCGAGTCGGCGGCGGCCTTGGCCACCGCGAGCGAGACGCCGAGGATGGCGTTCGCGCCGAGCTTGCCCTTGTTGTCGGTGCCGTCCAGCTCGATCATCGTCTGGTCGACGAGGCGCTGGTCGGTGGCGTCGAGGCCCACGACGGCCTCCGCGAGCTCGTCAATGACCGCGTCCACGGCCTGCTCGACGCCCTTGCCGAGGTAACGGCCCTTGTCGCCGTCACGACGCTCGACGGCCTCGAATGCGCCGGTCGAGGCGCCCGAGGGGACCGCGGCGCGGGCGAAGGTGCCGTCCTCGAGCGCGACCTCGACCTCAACGGTCGGGTTGCCGCGGGAGTCGAGGATCTCGCGGGCTCCTACTGCCTCAATGCTGGCCATGATGCTCCTTCAGTTCAGGGGTGTTGCTGAGGTTGGGAATCTCTGAGCGAGTCTATCCGCGCGCCCCCCGGGTGCACCGGGCGACCTTGGTCCCGTCGGATGAACTCTGAGTGTCGCTGCGCCGGCCGTGGCGTCAGGCGGTGAAGCCGTCGACGTACAGGTAGGCAGCTGGCGGGAACTGGGCGAACGTCGTCGACGCCAGGGACTGCGCCTCCGTCGCCGAGTTCACGACGTTGTCGACGCTGAACTCGCCGGCGCGCGGGCTCGTGACCAGGCCGTCGGCGGCGGCCTGCGCGGCCTCCTCCAGCAGTCCCAGCTCCGGGTCCGTCTCGGCGAGCAGCGTGATGGCCATGGTCGTCTGCGCGGTGGCGAGCAGCGCCTCGCTCGGCGCCTCCTCGCTGCCGTACAGGGAGAGCCACTGCTCGGTGAGCGCGGCGTACTGCTGTTCCGAGAGCACCAGGCCCTCGCGGTCCAGGATCTCCAGCACGCTGTCGCTGAGGATCATCGAGGTGATGACCTCGCCGCGGGTGGGCGACACGGCGCCGTCCGTCGCGTCGACCCACGCCTGCATCGCCTCGGCGACCTCGGCGTTGGAGATGGAGCCGTCGGCGGTCTCCGCAGCAGTGCCGGGGAGGGCACCCTGACCGGGGACCGCGCATCCTGCGGCTGCCAGGACCATGGTGAGGACTGCCGCGGCGGCGGCTGTGCGAATGCGCATGGGCCCTATTCTAGGCACGGGACTACAGGCGCAGTGCGAGCGCATTCGCCGTCAGCCCGGCGGCGGTTCCGCACAGCAGCACGGTGTCTCCCCTGCCCACCTGACCGGTGCGCATGCGCTCGATCAGGACGTACGGCACCGAGGCCGAGACCATGTTGCCGAGTCGCTGCACCTCGTCGGCGTAGGCACCGCTCGCTATGCCGATGCGCGACATGACGAGACCAAGCGCGCGGCTCGCCTGATGGGGCACCACCAGGGCGAATGCATCGGCAGGCAGCCCCGACGCCTCGAAGAACTCGCGAAAGAACCCAGGAAGGACGCGAGCCATCGCCAGCAGCGCGGCCCTGCCGTCCATGTCGAAGAGGTAGTCGCGCGGGTCGCGCGAACCGAACTCCTGAGGCGGCACCGATGCGAGGCCCCCGCGCACCTCGGTGGCGTGTGCGTACGCGGGCCAGGTCCGCTGGGCACTGGCGACGACCCCCGCATCCCCGCCTGGCGCCGCGCGCAGTACCACGGCCGCCCCGGCATCGGAGAAGAGCTCGTAGCTCTCCCGCTGGGCGGGGTCGAGGAAGCGCGAGCCGACGTCCCCCGCGACGATCAGGACGTGGCTGGCGTCTCCTGCCGCCACGTACCTCGAGGCGACGTCGAGCGCCGTGATGAAGCTGGTGCACGTCGAGTTCACGTCGAAGGCGGCCGCGGTCCCCTGAACCGCGATCCGCTCCATCAGGAG
>JAUIBG010000094.1 GCA_030428165.1 Actinomycetes bacterium | reverse complement strand
CCCCGTGTGCCGCAGGTCCACCTCGGCCCTGGACTCGACGCCGCGCAGGCGGAGCGAGGACCACAGTCTGGACAAGTAGCCGGAGGCCTGCTGGTCGCCGTCGAGCGCGACTGCGACGCAGTGATGCCCCTCCGCCGAGGTGACGGCGTAGACGCGACCCGAGCGCGACCGTGCGAGCGCCAGCATGGCCGGGTCGAGCCCGTGCTCGGCGTACTCCTCGTCGGCGCGCACCACCAGCATCGGCTCGATGCCGGCATCCCTGATGCCCTCCACGAGCGCGTCGCCGTACGCGCGGTCGGCGTTCGATCCCAGCACGTAGCGGCCCACGGCGCCGATGCCGAAGCCGAGCAGCAGCGCCGTCAGTCCCGACGTGATCGTGGTCGCCTGGGTGATGACGGAGATCGCGATCGCGAACCACAGCAGGTTCCACGACACGGACAACGCCCGGCGGCTTCCGCGGTGGCCGGCGGTCGTGAGCATCGCGGCCACGGCGGCGAGGTTCGCGGGGATGGCGGGCACCGCGGTCCCGTCGACCACGTCGACCGACAGCGAGGCGCCCAGCGGGGTGTCCGCCCACAGCTGGGCGATGAAGGTCAGCGCCAGCGCGATGACGAACGCCGTGAGGCCGGCGCCCAGCACCTCGAAGATCTTGCGCGGCTCGCGGCGCACCGCGAGGTCCACGAGCACCACGATCGGGAGGATCAGGGTCACGATGGCGGACATCAGCAGCGCAGGCGCGACGAGCAGACGCTGGAGCAGCTCGGCGATGCCGCTGACATCGTCCTCGATGCCGGCGACGGTGTCGGCCGCATACGTCCCGAGCACCACGACGAGGGCGATTCCCAACGCGGTGAGAGCCGCGGCGCCGAGGTCGGCGAGACGGCGGACCCTGACGACGGGGCGGTCGATGACGACCGCGTCGCGCGCGTCGTCGCCCGGCTCGCCGCCGGCGGCGGCGCGCGTCACGTCGTCGCTGGCCATGAGGGGAGTCTAGGAGCGATGGCCGGGGGTCAGGCGGCGTTGAGCGCGTCGAGCCACGACGCGGGCACGACCTCGGGGCCGACGAAGGCGACGAAGTCCAGCAGGAAGTGGGCGGCGATGAGCGGTCCCACGCGCCCGCGCCTGAGGAAGACGAACGCGAACACCGCCCCCATGGCGGCGTTGCCGAGCGCCATGGGCCAGCCCTGGTAGAGGTGGTAGCCGGCCCGCAGCGCGGCGGAGGCGAGGATGATCGCGACCGGCCCCCACTTCAGGTCCTGCAGCCGTCTCACCAGGTAGCCGACGACGACCACCTCCTCGAGCACGGCCGCCGCGGCCGCCGAGAGCAGCAGCACGGTCGCGGTCCACCACTGGTCGGGCAGGCCCGAGGTGTCGACGTACACGGTCTGGCCGAGCGCGCGGCCGATGAAGTACACGCCAAGGCCGGGCAGTCCGATCAGCGCCGCGAGGCCCACGCCCACGCCGAGGTCGCCCCACCACCGCCGCGCTGGGCCGGTGAGGCCGAGCCGCTCGGCCGGCTTGCCGTCGGCGGCGAGCAGGTAGATCGCAAGCACCACCGGCATGATCGAGAAGCCGATCGCCAGCAGCTGGTAGATGAAGTCGAGCCAGGGGACGTCGTTGCGCGACGGGTTGATCGTGGTGACCTGGTCGCCGATCGGGGTCTCGGCCGCGTACCGCTTGATGAGCGTCATCACGGCGTACACGGCCGACTTGCCCAGCGAGAGGCCGAGCACGATCCAGATCTCCGCGCGCAGCCGCGCGCGGGACGGCCATGCGCGCTCCGGCGCGCTCACCGCGTCGCCGGCCCCCGCATCGGCCGCGGACATGCTCAGGAGGCCGCCGAGTCCGTGCCGGGCACGTCCAGCAGCTCGACGAGGTCCTCCGCGAGGCCGGTGTAGGCCTGCGGCGTGAGGGCGACCAGCCGCTCCTCGACGTCTGCCGGCAGCCCGAGCCCGCGGATGAACTCGCGCACCTCGTCGCCGCCCACGCGGCGGCCCCTGGTCAGCTCCTTCAGGCGCTCGTAGGGCTGCTCCATGCCGGGGGTGCCGTTCAGGCCCGCGGCGCGCATGGCCGACTGGATGGGCTCGCCGAGCACCTCCCAGTTGGATTCGAGGTCGGCGTCCATGGGTGCGGGGCTGACATCGAGGCCGGCCAGGCCCTTGGAGACGTTCTGGATCGCGAGCAGCGAGTGGCCGAACGCGGTCGAGATGTTGCGCTGCGAGCTCGAGTCCGTGAGGTCGCGCTGCAGGCGCGAGGTCACCAGCGTGGCGCCGAGCGTGTCGAGCAGCGCGCAGGAGATCTCGAGGTTGGCCTCGGCGTTCTCGAAGCGGATCGGGTTGACCTTGTGCGGCATGGTCGACGAGCCGACCGTGCCCTGGCCTCGCACCTGGGCGAAGTAGCCCAGCGAGATGTAGGTCCAGAAGTCGGTCGCGACGTTGTGCAGGATGCGGTTGAACCGCGCGACGTCCGCGTAGAGCTCGGCCTGCCAGTCGTGGCTCTCGATCTGGGTGGTCAGCGGGTTCCACGTGAGGCTCAGGTGCTCGACGAAGCCCTGCGAGACGGCGACCCAGTCCGTGCCGGGCACCGCGACGACGTGGGCGCCGTACGTGCCGGTCGCGCCGTTGATCTTGCCCAGGTACTCCGCGCCCTCGATGCGGCGCAGCTGGCGGACCAGGCGGTGCGCGAGCACCGCGAGCTCCTTGCCCAGCGTCGTCGGCGTCGCCGCCTGGCCGTGGGTCCTCGACAGCATCGGCTGGGCGGCGGACTCGCGTGCCATGCCGGCGAGCTGCTCAACGAGCGCCGTCGCGGCGGGCAGCCAGGCGTCGCGCACGGCGTCGCGCACGCACAGCGCGTAGCTGAGGTTGTTGATGTCCTCGGAGGTGCAGGCGAAGTGCACGAGCTCGGTGAGCGCCGGCAGCGAGGTGCCCTCGCCCAGCGTCTCCGCCGCGCGCTCCATGCGGGTCTTGATGAAGTACTCGACGGCCTTGACGTCGTGCTGGGTGACGGCCTCGGTCGCCGCCATCTCGGCGATCTCGGCGGAGCCGAACGTCGCCGGGATGTCGCGCAGGTAGGCGACTTCCGCATCGGTCAGCGCGGGTACTCCCGGCACTGCGCCGGTGGCGGCCAGGTGGATCAGCCACTCGACCTCGACGTGGACGCGCGCGCGGTTCAGCGCGGCCTCGCTGAGGTAGTTGACCAGCGGCGCGACCGCGGGGCGGTAGCGGCCGTCGAGCGGTCCGAGGGCGATGGCGGGCTCTTCGTTCGCAAGGTCAGTCCACGTCACGGGCACCAGTCTCCCACGCGCAGGCTGGGAGTCCGCCGAGAGGGCCGATGCTGGGGCGCCCTGGGCCGCGAGGCACGTATTGGCAACCGGTTGCATTCTCGTGAGACTTCAGTCATCATCGGCCCATCACCTTCGATGACGCAGGAACAGGACGGCCATGACCGATCACGCAGACCACCCCTGGACGGACGGCACCCTGTCGCCCCGAGAGCGCGCTGTCGCCCTCGTCGGCGCGATGACGCCGCAGCAGAAGATCGCCCAGCTCCACGGAGCGATGGAGACGATCGACATCTCCGCCTTCGCCGAGGCTGCGACCACCATGACCGAGGAGCAGATGGAGGAATTCGTCGCCACCATCCGCATCGACAGGCACGTGAAGGGCGACGAGGACCTCGGCATCCCCCGCCTGCGGGTCACGAACGGTCCCGTCGGCGTCGGCATGGGCGACGGCACCCCGAGCCCGCCGGCCACCGCGCTGCCGATGACCATCGGCGTCGCCGCGTCGTTCGACCCCGAGCTGGCCACGGCCTACGGCGACATCATCGGCTCCGAGTGCGTCCACCTGGGCCAGCACGTCCTCGAGGGGCCCGGCCTGTGCCTCCACCGCCTGCCCAACGGCGGCCGCAACTTCGAGTACTTCTCCGAGGACCCGTACCTCACCGGCGTGATGGGCGTGCAGGTGACGAAGGCGATCCAGTCGCACGACGTCATCGCCATGGCCAAGCACTACGTCGTGAACGACCAGGAGATCGAGCGCATGCGCGCCAACATCGAGGTCGACGAGCACGTGCTGCGGGAGATGTACCTGCTGCCGTTCGAGATGGCCTGCAAGGACGGCGAGGTCGCCTCGATCATGAGCGCGTACAACCGTGTCCGGGGCACCTACGCCTCCGAGAACCGCTACCTCCTCCACACGGTGCTGCGCGAGGACTGGGGCTGGGAGGGCTACGTCCAGTCCGACTTCTGGGCACTGCACTCCGCCGCGCCCTCGCTGAGCGCCGGACTCGACCTCGAGATGCCCGACGGCAAGTGGTACAACGAGGCCAACCTCACCTCTGCCCTCATGGACCACACCCTCGAGATGGCGACCGTCGACCGTGCCCTCGTGCGCCGGTTCACGCAGATGTTCAGGTTCGACCAGTTCGGCAAGCCCTACGCGCCCACCGAGATCCCGGCCGCCGCGCACGGCGAGGTGAGCCGCCGCATCGGCGCCGATATGGCCGTCCTGCTCAAGAACGACACCCAGCGTCTCCCGCTGCCAGCCGAGACCGGCAAGGTCCTCATCGTCGGCATGGAGAAGTTCGCCGCGAAGGCGTGCCAGGGAGGCGGCGGCTCGTCGCGCGTCATCCCGCTCTACACGGTGGACCCGCTGCCAGGCACGCAGGACGTGCTCGCCGAGCTCGGCTCCTCGTCGACCGTCGAGCTCGTCGTCGTCGAGCGCGACCTGTCCAACCTCGACGAGGCCGCCGCCGCCGCATCGGCCGCTGACACCGTGCTGATCATGGCCGGATCGATCGCGACCGAGGGCGCCGACACCCCCACGCCGGAGATGCCGTTCGACCAGGACACGATGGTCGCGGCGCTGCTCGAGGCCGCGCCCGACGCCGTGGTGGTGCTGAAGAACAGCTCGCCGGTGATGCTGCCGTGGATCGACAGCGCCTCCACGGTCATCGAGACGTGGAACCAGGGAGCCGAGGACGGCCACACCGTCGCCGACCTGCTGTGGGGCGTGCGCGCACCGTCGGGCAAGCTGCCCACCACCTACGCGGCCCGCCTCGAGGACCTCATGCACCACGACGACCCGGTGCGCTACCCGGGCACGGACGAGGGCGACGGCTTCCCGACGATGCGCTACACCGAGGGCCTGCGCGTGGGCTACCGGTGGTTCCAGGCGGAGGGGATCGCCCCGCTCTACCCGTTCGGCCATGGCCTGACGTACACGAGCTTCGACGTGGCCGATGTCGCCCTTTCGTCCGCCACGGTCGCGGCCGATGCGCCGCTCACCGTCACCGCCCGCGTCACCAACACCGGAGACCGCACCGGCGCCGAGGTCGTGCAGGTGTACCTGGGCGTCCCCGTCGACGGCCAGCCGCCCAAGCGCCTGGTGGGCTTCGCGAAGACGGCGCTCGAGCCCGGCGAGTCCGCGACGGTGGAGATCGCCGTCGACCCGGCTGCCACCCACCACCCCTTCTCGGTGTGGGACTACGCCACCGGCGGCTTCCGGATCATGCCGGGCGAGTACACGGTGTTCGTGGGCACCTCCTCGGAGGACACCCCGAACGCGTTCACTGTCACCGCCCCCTAGCCGCACTCACCCGGACGCGAGCACGCCCGCCGTGCGATGGCAGCGGCGGGCGTGCGGCGTCTGGGGCGGAGCTGGGACTAGTCGTCGCTGCGCGCTCCGAGCAGTCCGCCGATGATCGAGGACACGATCGCGATGACGATCGCGGCGCCGAGCGTCTCCCAGAACCCGCCGATCGTGAGCGACACCCAGGGAACCCACTCGGAGACCCAGGCGGCGATCCACAGGCTCAGCCAGGCGATGACGATCATGAACAGGCCGAGCGTCAGGATCAGCAGCGGCAGCGAGAGGAAGGTCAGCACCGGGGTGACGAGCGTGTTGACCAGCACGATGATGGCCGCGACGCCGAGGAAGACGAGCACGCGCTGCCACCACTCGTCCTCACCCCCGCCGACCGCGAGTCCTAGCGGCAGCAGGGTGGTGACCCAGACCGCGATGGCAGTGGCGATGGTGTTGAGGAGGAACTTCATGCCTCCCACCCAAGCACAACCTGGAATGCTGGGTCCATGACTTTCCCGCAGCCGCGACCGGAGATCGCCGCCCTCCCTCCCTACGTCCCAGGAGCGCGCGGCGACGCGAGCGTCGTGCCCGTCAAGCTCTCGAGCAATGAGCGGCCCCACCCGCCCGCTCCCGGCGTCGCCGATGCGATCGCCTTCGCCGGCGAGTCCGTCAACCGCTACCCCGACATGGCGGTGTCGCGGCTGTACGAGGCGCTGGCCGCCAAGCACGGCGTCGACCAGGCGCAGCTCGCCATCACGGGCGGCTCGGTCGCCGCGATCGGCCACGCCCTGCAGGCCTACGCCGCCCCCGGCAGCGAGGTCGTGTTCGCCTGGCGCAGCTTCGAGGCCTACCCGATCCTGACCATGCAGGCGGGCGCCACCCCGGTGCGGGTGCCGCTGCTGCTCGACGCGCGTCACGACCTCGACGCGATGGCGGCGGCGATCACCGACCGCACCTCGGTCCTGATGGTCTGCAGCCCCAACAACCCCACGGGCCCCGCGGCCACCGCCGAGGAGTTCGAGGCCTTCATGGCCAAGGTGCCCGACAGCGTCCTGGTGCTGCTGGACGAGGCCTACCTCGAGTACGTGGCCGATCCCGCCGCCGTGAAGGGCGCCGAGGTGCTCGCCTCCGGCGACCACCCCAACGTCGTCGTGCTGCGGACCTTCTCGAAGGCCTATGGGCTGGCGGGCCTCCGCGTGGGCTACGCCATCGGCCCCGCCGAGGTGATCGCCCCCATCCGCGCCTGCGTCACGCCCTTCTCGGTCTCGTCGGTCGCGGAGAGCGCGGCACTCGCCGCTCTCGCGGACGAGCAGTCCACGGCCGATGCGGTGGCCGACACGGTCGCCGAGCGCACCAGGGTGATGGCCGGCCTGCGCGCGGCCGGATGGGACGTTCCGGACAGTCAGGGCAACTTCGTGTGGCTCGGCCTCGGCGACAGGACCGCGGCCCTCGTCGAGCGCCTCGGCACGCTCGACCCTCCGGTGCTGATCCGCCCCTTTACCGGGGAGGGCGCCCGCATTAGCATCGGCGCTCGGGATGAGAACGACGCGGTGCTCGCCGCGCTCGCGGACGGACCGCGCGCTCTGGGCGACGACGCGTAGGAGAGGGAGACGACGATGATCCTGGCTGGCGTGGAGATCGAGGACAACGAGGCGACGGTGACCTTCGGCGACTGGGCCGCGCAGGCGACCTGGTGGACGCTTGGGACGTTCTTCGCCATCTGGCTCCTGACGCTGATCCTGGCGATCGTCGCCGCGAAGAAGGCCGGCTTCTCCGGCTGGTGGGGCGCGTTCGTGGTCCTCATCCCGGTGCTGGGGCCGATCATCGCCCTGTTCCTCGTGGTCCTTCCGTGGCCCGCGCTCAAGGAGCGCGACGAGGCGATCGACCTGCTCGAGGCCAAGGGCGTCGCGCTGCCCAGCCGGGAGCGCAAGGCGCTGAAGGCGCAGGAGAAGCAGGACGCGATCGACGCCGAGGCGCGTCGCAACGTCGAGGCGGCGAAGGCGAACGCCGACGAGCCCGCGCCGGTCGCCAAGGCGGACTCAGCCGACGAGCAGGCCTAGTATTCGATCCGTGCAGTCTGAACGGTCGGGCGACGCCGCCGGCGTCAGCTATGTGGTGCCCATCCTCAACGAGGAGCGCTACATCGCCGCGACGGTCGAGAGCATCGTCGCCCAGGACTACGCCGGACCTCGCGAGATCGCCCTCGTCCTCGGGCCCTGCACGGACGCGACGCCTGCCGTCGTCGCGCGGCTCGCGCAGGTGCACCCCGAGATCGTCGTGATCGACAATCCCGCGGGGCGCACGCCCGTCGCGATGAACCTCGGCATCGAGGCGACATCCCATCCCGTGGTGGTGAGGGTCGACGCCCACGCCACGCTCCCGGCGCACTACACGTCGACGCTGGTGGGAGCGCTCGAGGAGCACGACGCCGTCAACGCCGGCGGGCGCATGGTCGCCCGCGGCCTGTCCCCGTTCCAACGCGCGGTCGCCTGGGCCTACAACTCGCCGTTCGGCCTGGGAGGCGGATCGCACCACCGCACCAGCGGCGGGGGGCCGGCCGAGACCGTCTACCTGGGGGTCTTCAGGCGCGACGCCCTCGACGCGGCTGGCGGGTACGACGAGTCGCTCGCCCGCGCCCAGGACTGGGACCTCAACCGCAGGCTGCGCGAGGCCGGCGGCATCCTCTGGTTCGTCCCGGAGATCGAGGTCGAGTACTTCCCGAGGTCGTCGTGGACGGCGCTCGCGCGCCAGTTCTGGATCACCGGCAGGTGGCGCGCGACCCTGACCCGTGAGGAGCCCGGGGCGGCCCCGCTGCGCTACTTCGTGCCTCCCGCGCTGGTCGTCGGCCTCGTGCTGTCGGTGATCGCCGCGATCGGCCTGGGGTGCGCGGGAGCGCCGCTGTGGGCCGTGCTCGCCGCCTGCGGATTGCCGGTGCTCTACGCGGCTGGGGTATCCTCGATTGCCGCGTTGCGTGCCCGCTCCCTGAGCGTGGCGGAACGTGCGTGGCTGATCGTGGTGCTTCCGACCATGCACGTAGCATGGGGCGCCGGGAACCTAGTGGGGCTGCTGGCCCCGATGCGCCGGGTCGCGACGAGCGACGGCGACGCCTGAGTGACGTGAGGGACAGCGAGTGACGACGGAGGGATTGCAGGCCATCGCGGACGCGGCCGGCCTCGAGCGCGTCGGCGCGCGCCCGCCGCTGCACAAGTACCTGGCGGAGGCCTGGCGCAGGCGCGAGCTCGCCACCACGCTCGCGAGCTACCGCATCCAGGCCTCGATGGGCCAGAACCGGCTGGGCCTGTTCTGGATCGTGCTGCGGCCCACGCTGCTCGCCGCGATGTTCGGCACCATCTTCTTCGTCATCCTGCCCAGCAGCACGCGCCCCGAGAACTTCCTGCCGTTCCTGGTGGTCGGCGTGTTCATCTTCGAGTTCTTCTCATCCTCGCTGGGCCAGGGCGCCAGGTCGATCATCAACAACCAGGGCCTGGTGCGCTCGCTGAGCTTCCCGCGCATCCTCGGCTATGCCTTCAACCCGCTCTCGGTCTATTTCTGCCACGACGAGGCCGGCGCGCTGCAGAGCGTGGTCTACGAGGTCAAGAACACCTTCGGCGACCAGCACGCCTATGCCCTGCCGGCCCGGCCCGGGCGCGACGGCACGGTGCGCCACGAGACCGACA
>JAUIBG010000093.1 GCA_030428165.1 Actinomycetes bacterium | reverse complement strand
GCATGACGCTGGCACCGCAGTCGTCGCTCACGGACGGCACTCTCGAGCTCGTGCTCGCCGAGTCGATGAGCCGGCGCGCCATCCTGCCGTTCCTGCCGCGACTGCTGCAGGGGACGGCCACGGAGGACCCTCGAGTGTCGGTGCACCAGGTCACCAGCGTCACGATCGAGCCGATGGGGCCGGACTCGGGACTTCCCGCGGCGAGCGCGGACGGCGAGCGCCTGGGCCGCGGCCCGCTGACGGTCGAGGTCGTCCCCGGCGCCGTGCGCGTGATCGGCGTCATCGCCCGCTAGCGTGGAGGGATGAGCTCTCCAGCGGAGCGCTACGCGGCCGCCAAGCGCCGCCAGGCCGCCGACTACCTGCCCACCTTCGAGGCGTCGCTGCCGTTCGGGCTCGACGACTTCCAGCGTGAGGGATGCGAGGCGGTCGAGCGGGGTCACTCCGTGCTGGTGGCGGCACCGACGGGCGCGGGCAAGACCGTCGTCGGCGAGTTCGCGGTGGCGCACGCGCTGCGCCGGGGCATGAAGGCCTTCTACACGACGCCCATCAAGGCGTTGAGCAATCAGAAGTTCCGCGATCTCACCGCGGAGTACGGGCCTGGCACCGTGGGCCTGCTGACCGGCGACACCACGGTGAACCCCGACGCCGACGTCATCGTCATGACCACCGAGGTCTTGCGCAACATGATCTACGCGGGCTCGTCGTCCCTCGACAGGCTCGCCGTCGTGGTGCTCGACGAGGTGCACTACCTGGCCGACCGCGAACGCGGGTCGGTGTGGGAGGAGGTCATCGTCCACCTCGGCGCGGCGACCTCGATCGTGGCGCTGTCCGCGACCGTGTCGAATGTCGAGGAGTTCGGCGCGTGGCTCACCGAGGTGCGCGGCGACACCGAGGTGGTGGTGAGCGAGCGCCGGCCCGTTCCGCTGTGGCCGCACGTGCTGGTGCGCGAGGGGATGTTCGACCTCTACGCGGCCGAGGTGGATCCGCGCAGCATCGGCCCCAAGGCGCGACTGAACCCCGAGCTCGAGACTCTCGCCAAGCGCATCCGGCGCGAGGACGAGGCCCACGGCCACCCCACCCGCATGCGATACGGCAAGGGCGGCCATCAGCGCAGGTCCAGCGGCGGACGCCGTCCGCCGCCCAGGTTCGCCGTCGTCGAGGTGCTCGACGAAGCGGCGCTGCTGCCTGCGATCGTGTTCGTCTTCTC
Source organism: Actinomycetes bacterium (assembly GCA_030428165.1). GTDB lineage: Bacteria > Actinomycetota > Actinomycetes > Actinomycetales > Demequinaceae > Demequina. Next base: position 8,171 of record JAUIBG010000093.1, on the reverse strand, counting down.
CAGGGCCGGGTGCGAGGACGCCGTCGACCAGGTGATGGCTGCCGGCATCAGGCTCACCACCGAGGCCGAGCGGGACGAGATCGAGGAGACCGTCGACGCCGCGTGCGCCGCCGTGCCGGCCGCGGACCTCGCGCTACTCGGATTTGATCGTTTCAAGGCTCACCTCGCCGCCGGCATCGCGGCGCACCACGCCGGACTCATCCCACTGTTCAAGGAGGTGGTGGAGCAGTTGTTCTCCGCAGGCCTCGTCAAGGTCGTCTATGCGACCGAGACCCTCGCGCTGGGGATCAACATGCCCGCGCGCTCGGTGGTGCTCGAGAAGCTCATCAAGTGGGACGGCGAGGGCCACAAGGACCTCACCGCAGGGGAGTACACCCAGCTCACCGGCCGTGCGGGGCGCCGCGGCATCGACGTCGAGGGCCACGCGATCGTCGTGGAGCACCGAGGTTTCGACGCTGCGGCCCTCGCGCGCCTCGCCTCGAAGCGCACCTATCCGCTGATCAGCAGCTTCCAGCCCAGCTACAACATGGCGGTGAACCTCGTCGCGACGGCGGGACCGGACCGCGCGCGCGAGCTGCTCGAGCTGTCGTTCGCGCAGTTCCAGGCCGACCGCTCGGTGGTGGGCCAGGCGGCCAAGGTGCGCGAGATCGACGGCGTGCTCGCGGGATACCGCGAGGCGGCGCAGTGCGACCGCGGCGACTTCATGGAGTACGCCGGGCTGCGCGAGCGTCTCAATCGCGGCCAGAAGGAGGCGGCGCAGCGCAGCAAGAGGGCCAGGCGCGAGGCGACCGCGTCGACCCTCGCGGGTCTGGAGCGCGGCCAGGTGGTGCGCATCGGCGCCGGGAAGCACACGGGCCTCGCGGTGATCGTCGAGGCCGATGCCGATCCGCTCGCCCCGCGGCCGCACGCCGTCACGGCGAAGGGACGGTCGGCGAGGCTCGCGGTCGCGGACCTCCACCGGGGTCTCGAGGTGGTCGGCACCGTGAAGGTCCCCCGGAAGTTCAATGTGCGCGACGCGCAGTGGCGCAAGACGCTCGGCGCGATGGCGGCCGACTACCGGCCGGTCGGGGGCGGCGCCGGTCGCGCCGTCGTCGATGTCGACGACGTGGCGTCGCCTGTCGCGGGCCTGCGCGCCGAGATCGAGAGTCACCCGTGCCATGCCTGCCCGGAGCGCGAGACGCATGCGCGATGGGCGGAGCGCTACTTCAGGACCCTGCGCGACAAGGACAGGCTGACGGGCCAGATCTCGCGGGCGACGGGCTCGATCGCGCGGGTCTTCGACCGCAGGTGCGACGTCCTCGAGCAGCTCGGGTACCTCGACCGCTCGACGCCTGACTGGACGGTCACGCAGTCGGGCGAGATGCTGCGATGGGTCTTCGCCGAGACCGACCTCGTCATCGGCGAGTGCCTGCGGCGGGGCGTCTGGGACGGTCTGGGCGCCCCCCAGCTCGCGGCGGTCGTCTCGACGCTTATCTACGGTGGACGTCGCGACGACGACGATGCGACGCCGTTCGTGCCCGGAGGTCCCCAGGGGCCGCTGCGTGCGGCGATGGACGACACCGTGCGCGTGTGGTCGGAGCTCGACGACCTCCACCGCGCTCACCGCCTGCCGGACATGACCGCGCCGCAGTGGGCGATGGTGAGGCCCGTGTTCGCCTGGGCGCAGGGCAGAACGCTCGACGAGGCCATCGGGAAGATGGATGTCGCGCCCGGCGACATGGTTCGACTCTGCAAGCAGGTGATCGACGCGCTGGACCAGATCTCGCAGGTGGCGCCCTCGGCCCCGCTCAGGTCGGCGGCTCGCAAGGCGATCACGACGATGCGCAGGGGAGTGGTCGCGTACTAGCGGTGGCGTGGCCCTCCCTCCGCCGCTACTACGCTTGAGCGCATGCCCGTTCTCCTCCGACTGCTCGGCTCTGCCGCCCTCGGAGTGGCGCTCAGCGCGGCCTTCGACCCGCTCGACTGGTGGTTCGTCGCGCCACTGGCGCTGGCGGGGCTCTGGGTGGTCCTCGACGGGCGCACCGTCCGCGGGGGTCTGGGATACGGCTGGACCTTCGGGATCGCGTTCATGGGCTCGCACGTGTGGTGGGTCTACCTGTCGGCGGGACTCGCGCCCGCGCTCGTGCTCCCGGTCATCCTCGGAGCGTTCTACGCGCTGTTCGGCGCCGCGTTCGCCCTGGTGTCCCGATCCCGCCTCGGCGATCGCCTGCTGACCAGGGTCGCGGCCTTCGCGATCCTCTGGATGGGCGGCGAGACCTTCCGCGGCATGTGGCCCTACGGGGGATTCCCCTGGGGCCGCGTCGCCTTCAGCCAGGTCGATGTCCCCACCGTCGACTACGCCTGGCTGGGCGGCGCCTCTCTGGTGTCGTTCGTCGTGGCGCTCGCCGGCGCGCTCATCGGCGCGGCGATCAAGTCCGAGGCGGGGATCATCGGCCGTCCCGCGATGGCGCTGTCGGCCCTGGTGCTGTGGCTCGTCGTGCCGTTCGCGATCCCGGTGACCTCGCTCGAGCGCACCGACACGATCACGGTGGGCGTCGTCCAGGGCAACGTGCCGGTCAGAGACGGGTCGGAGTCCATCACCGCGTACACGACGCTCCAGAAGCACGCTGATGAGACCTACCGGCTCCTCGAGCAGGGCGACGACCTGGACCTGATCGTGTGGCCTGAGGACTCTGCGGACTGGGACCCGCGAGCCGATGCCAGGACGGCTGAGATCGTGGGCGACGTCGCAGCGGCCGCAGGGGTTCCCATCCTCGTCGGCACGACCGACTTCACGCCCGAGGAGGGGCGTCTGAACACGTCGCTGCTGATCGACGCGGACGGCACGCCGCTCGGCGGGTACTCCAAGCAGCGTCCTGTGCCCTTCGGGGAGTTCGTGCCGCTGCGCGACTGGGTGACGCGACTGTCCGACCAGGTGGGGCGCGTGCCTGTCGACATGATCGCCGGCACCGAGCCTGCGGCGCTCGACGCGCCGATCGCGTCGCTCGAGCGCGACGTCACGCTGGGCATCGCCATCTGCTTCGAGGTCTCGTACGACGACATCCTCACCGAGGCCGCCTCGCTTGGCGCAGAGATGCTCGTCGTCCCGACGAACAACGAGCTCTTCGGGTACAGCGCCGAGTCGACTCAGCAGCTCGCGATGACCAAGATGCGTGCGATTGAGACGGGCCGCTACGCCATCCAGGTGGCGACGATGGGCGTCTCCGCGTTCGTAACGCCCCAGGGAGTGGTCTCGCATGAGACCGAGCTGTACACCGCCGACAGCTTCGCGGTCGAGGTGCCGCTCGTCACCGGCGACACCCCCGCGATGCAGGTCTCCGAGGCGCTGACGTGGCTGTGGCTGCTGCTGTCGGGCGCGATGATCGTGGGCGCATTGCTGCGGGGGAGAGGGGAGCGGGAGTGAGGGCGCTGGTCATCATCCCGACCTTCAACGAGCGCGAGTCGCTTCCGGTTCAGCTGGCTGCCGTGCGCGCATCGGTCCCGGAGGTCGACGTCCTCGTCGTCGACGACGGATCGCCAGACGGGACGGGGGAGTGGGCCGACGAGGCCGCGGCGTCCGACCCGCAGGTGCACGTGATGCACCGGACGTCGAAGGACGGACTGGGGGCGGCCTACATCGCCGGCTTCGGCTGGGGGCTCGAGCGCGGCTACGACATCCTGTGCGAGATGGACGCCGACGGCTCGCACCGGGCTCAGGACCTCGCGGCCGTGCTCGCCGGCGTGAGCGAGCCCTCCGGCCTCGCCGGACTCTCCATCGGCTCGAGGTGGGTGCACGGCGGCGCCATCGAGAACTGGCCGTTCTACCGGGAAGCGCTGTCGCGCGGCGCCAACCTCTACGTCCAGCTTGCGCTGGGCATCGGAGTCCGGGATGCGACCGCCGGGTTCCGTGCGTACCGGGCGGAGGTCCTGCGCTCGATCGCGCTGGACGAGGTCGAGTCGCGCGGCTACTGCTTCCAGATCGACATGGCCTGGCGCGCACTGCGCGCGGGAGCCCAGGTGTCGGAGACGCCGATCACGTTCGTCGAGCGGACGGCGGGAGCGTCGAAGATGACGGGCGACATCATCGTCGAGGCGCTGTGGAAGGTCACGGTGTGGGGTGCGACCCACCGCTGGCGCCAGCTGACGGGGTACTACCGCCGTCAGCAGCGCGCAGCGTGAGCCGCGGGTGACGCGCTAGCCCAGACGGCCGGCGCGCAGGAGCTCGAGACGCTCCTCCAGGAGCTCCTCGAGCTCGTCGATGGTGCGGCGCTCCAGCAGCATGTCCCAGTGGGTGCGCTGGTGCTTGGTGTTGTCGTCCTTGGGGCGGTCGCCGTCGCGCAGCAGCGCGAGCGCGCCGCAGTGGCACTCCCACGACAGGGGGACGTCGGCCTCCACCGAGAACGGCAGGGTGACGATGTGCCCGTTGGGGCAGTCGTAGTGAACGTCGCGGCGTGCGGCCAGTTCCGCGCCAGCGGCAGTCTCCATGCTCTGGGTTCCCAGACGCATTCCTCGCAAAGCCTTGTCGGCCATTCGGACCTCCCTCGGCGCTTGTGGCGCCTTCCGAGTGTTGTCCTGGGACAACGCTGTGCCCGGCGCAAACGTTCCCGGGGGAGCGCGGGATTGGACAGGAACCGCGATTATGTCCGTTTTCTGCGGATCTCAGCGTCGCCGCCGATCCGAAAGCGAAAGACGGCGGTGATCGAGGCAGGAGTCGACATTATGTCAGGTTGTGCGCTGGTGCGGTGGCGGTTCTCGCTACAGATCGAGGAGATAGTCGAAGACTCCGTCGATCAGCTCGTCGCAGAAGTCGGCGGCCGTGCGTCCGCTGCCGTGAAGGAAGCGCGTCACGACGCCACGATTCACGAGTGTCTGGTCCAGATCGATGCACCAGGAGCCGTCCTCGGCGACCATCCTGGCCCTGACCCTCAGCCCGTCGGGAGTCCGCAGGACGTGCGCGATCACCTGAGGGCCGCCGTCGCGCGACTGCCACGTGGCGGGCAGGCCGTGTTCCATGAGCGCGTCGCTCTGCGGCGCGGGCCCGACGCGTTCCTCGGAACCCACGGATTCCGCGAAGGGACGCTCATCACAGACGAACGTCCACGGATGACGGAGCGAGACGCGCACCGGGAGATTCTATCCATCGCGGAGGCGGTTGCACCGTGGCCCTGGGCGCCAATGATCATAACGCCGATAATGCGCATTATGTCAGACTGGCTGTACGTGACCCTGTGAGGAGCGACGACGGCGCACTCCCCTCGCCGCGCCGCGATCGAGGCTCAGCTTGTTGCGTCGCGGAGAAATCGACCGGGCGTCCACGCGTGCGCCAGACGGATGAGGGACGCAAGTCTGCGCGAGAGCTGCCGTTGACGCCGGCGGTGGCACGCGAGGTCATCCTGCGCTGCTTGCTCGTCGGCGTGAGCACCACGGCGCTCACGGGATGTTCGAAGGATGACGGCGAGGCCCGACCCTCCCGCTGACCGGGAGGAAGCCCGACTGGGGTCAATGCGGGCAGAGCGCTACGACGACCTGACGTCAGGGTCGGGGAACGACCACAGTCCGCTCTGCGGCACAAAGCCGTCGATGCGATGCGCATCCGAAGGCTCAGGCGCATCGACGCGGTGGAACACCACGGTGGGCTTGGGGCGCTCAGTGTGGTCGGACTCGGGCGCGCGTCGCCTCCACCGCATCAGCCCGAAATCCTTCACACCTGTCACAACGACTCAGCGTGCCAGGTGCTCCCGAGCAACGCCAAGGATTTCCGCGATTTCTGCATGACGTCGCACTCCCCTTACTGAAACGCCGTCGACGTCACGAAGTGCTCCAGCAGGTCCTGCCATACCTGCCACGTGTGACCTCCATCGACGTTGACCTCGGTCACCGGGATCCCGGCGGCGCGGAACTGCTCGGCGCGTTGCTGCGAGAGCGAGGCGATGTCCCCCAGCAGGTCCTGTCGGCCGGTCCCGAGGTGCAGTGCGATGAGGCTACGCAGCGCCTCGCCCTCGGCGCCGTCAGGCGCCGCGACGACGCCCGCTTGAAGGTCCGCCGCGGCGGACCACGCAGCGACGTAGCCGAAGGCGCCTGCGTCGCTCATGGCCACGTCCAGCGCGATCGCGCCTCCCATGGACAGGCCCGCGAATGCCCGCTCGCTGGGTTCCGTCGACACGTGGTATGCCTCTTCTACGAGGGGAAATACTGTCTCGATCAGCTCGTCGCGGTAGTCGTCGAAGAACTCGTCGGTTCCGACTGCGCTGTCGGAGATGTCGTAGAAGTTGGTCGCCACCACCACGCTTGCCGGCATGTCGCCCGACGCGATCGCGCTGTCGAGGATCGCGGCGGCGGCTCCACGGGTGAACCAGCTCGTCTCGTCACCGCCCACCCCGTGCGACAGCACGATGAGCGGATACGGCTGCTCGCGGCCGGCGTCGTAGTCCGCCGGCAGGTACACAGCGAGCCGATGGTCGTCTCCCCCGTCCTGTCCGGCGTACGTGAGCACCGAGACGGAGCCCGTCGACTCCGCGCTGACCGGCGCGAGGGCCGACGCGTCATCAGTCGGGAAGTCAGGCGACTCGGGAACGTAGACCTGGCTGAGTGACTGGATCGACGCCGTCTCCGCGTCCGCCAACAGGGGCGGATTCGCGGGGTCGTAGACGCTCTGGCAGAGGGCCGCGGCGGCGCACTCCCCCACCACGAATCCGTAGCTGTAGACGCCGGCAGGCATGGCGGTGGTGAGTTCCCAGATGCCGTCCCGCACTTCTGTCATGGCTGCGGGCGGCGCCCACATGAGCGTCGCGGAGACGTCGCCTGGCTCCCAGTGGTCGCCGAGCTTCGCCTCGTGGTCCATCTGTGCGGTGAGGGCCTCGGGATCCGTGAAGTACGCGTCCCCGACCAGTCCGACCGTCTCGGCGTCCTCCGCCGCGTACCGGAAGGTCACCTCGTAGCCCGTCGGACCCGAGCCGGTGGGCGTCACCGTCACGCCGAGCGGTAGCGGCGCGCTGTCGGGACTGCACGCAGTCGCGAACAGGAGACTGGCGGCGCAGAGGAGCGCAGCCCGCACCCTCACTGACGCGCGACGCGCGGCTACAGCGCCGCCCGTGCGACGAGCTCGGAGACGATGCCGTCGGTCCATGCCTCGACATCCGTGAAGTCGCGGTAGTCGCCGATCGGCGGGTTGAGCGCCCTGATCAGGGCCTTCTCCCCCATGTTGAGCTTGGCGAAGTCAAGGGCGCCAGAGAAATAGTGGTGATCACGTGCGCCGATGTCCCGGACGAGCTTGGTGATATCGAGCTCGGGGTCCTCGTGGCGGACCATCTTCTCCATGCCGACCGAGAACGTCCATACCGGCATCGCCGACAGCGCGTCCTTGTGGTCCTTCACCAGCGCTGTGGCGTCCTTGCGCCACGTGCGGTTGTAGACGGCCGAGCCGACGATCACGGCGTCGAAGAAGTCCACGCCGAAGACGTCGCACGCATCCGAGAAGGTGACCTCGAGTCCGGCGGAGTCGAGTCGCTTCGCGATCGCGCTGCCAATCTCTCTCGTCGATCCGTACTTGCTGCCGACAGCAACCAGAACCTTCATCGTCGAACTCCTTCGCTCACCTACCGGGGTACTCCTATTCTTCGCGAATACCCCTGGTAGGCGTAAGGACCAATGTCCTCTCGGACCTTGGTCCCTGACCCTATTCGACGACGACGACGAGGTCGCCTGCGCCGAGTGTCTCGGTTCCCTTGACGGCGACCCTCGACACGATTCCGGCCACCGGGGTGGTAATCGACGACTCCATCTTCATCGCCTCGATGACCGCGACGCCCTGGCCTGCGGCGACCCGCTCCCCCGGCTCGACCGTGACGGTGACGGCGCCGGAGAACGGGCACGCCACCTGACCGGGTGCCCCGGCATCGGCCTTCTCGCGCTCGACGACGTCCTTGGACGCCTCCTCATCGCGGATCTGCACCGGGCGGATGCCGCCGTTGTACTGGAAGATGCCGGTGCGCTCGCCGTGGTCGTCGGGCTCGCCCATCGCCTCGATGCTCACGAGCATCCTGACGCCGGGCTCCAGGTCGATCGACACCTCCTCGCCGCTGCCGACCGTGAGGCCGTAGAGGTAGTGGAACGTGTCGATCACCGAGATGTCGCCGTACTTCTCGACCGCGGCGTGGAACTCCTTGGCCGGTCCGGGGAACAGCAGGTCGTCG
>JAUIBG010000092.1 GCA_030428165.1 Actinomycetes bacterium | reverse complement strand
GGCATCTCACCGAGGTGCTGCCGTACATGCCAGCGCCCAAGTGGGTGCGCAACGAGATCCAGCCCATCGCCGTGCGCGACGTCCTGTACTACCTCCTGGCAGCGGCACGGGTGACCGGTGACGTCAACGAGGCGTTCGACATCGGCGGCCCCGACGTCATGCGCTACTCCGAGATGATGAATGGGTACGCGGTCGAGGCGGGCCTGCCCCGGCGCGGCATCACCGCGCTGCCCGTGCTGACCCCGAGCCTCGCGTCCCATTGGGTCAACCTCGTCACCCCTGTCCCCCGCCGGATCGCCAGGCCGCTCGTCGAGTCGCTGCTGCACTCCTGCGTGGTCAAGAGCGACGCGATCGACGGAGTGATCCCGCCGCCGCCCGACGGTCTCACCGGCTATCTCGACTCCGTGAGACTGGCGCTGGGCCGCATCGAGCTCGACCAGGTCGAGACCAGCTGGGTCGACGCCAGGGTGGCAGGCGCCCCGAGCGATCCCCTGCCGTCCGACCCCGACTGGGCGGGCCGCACGGTGTTCCAGGACCGGCGCCGCAAGCCGACGACGGCCGATGCGAAAGCCGTGTGGAGCGTGATCTCAGAGGTGGGCGGCGCGACCGGGTGGTACTCCGCTTCGGTGCTGTGGGCGCTCCGCGGGGTGATGGACAGGATCGCCGGCGGCGTGGGTCTCCAGCGCGGCCGCCGCAGCTCGGGTGAGCCGCGCGTGGGCGACGCGATCGACGTCTGGCGCGTCGAGAAGGTCGAGCACGCCCGCCTGCTGCGGCTGCGTGCGGAGATGCGCGTGCCTGGCAAGGCGTGGCTGGAGCTGGGCGTCGACCAGGTGGACGGAGGGTCGGAGTACTGGCAGCGCGCGGTGTTCTTCCCTCGCGGCCTCACTGGACGTCTCTACTGGCTCTCGATGCTGCCGTTCCACGGGCTGATCTTCAGTGGCATGGTGAACCGCATCGTGGCCGAGGCGGAGGGCGAAGGCTAGTTCGCGCCGGGTGCCGTCACGTCGTCACCGATCGCGAGATTCACGGCTGGAAGGGAGTCGTGACCGTCCCGAACGGCCAGTGTTCCTCGAGCCACGCCGGCACGAAGGCGTCGAGCGCCGTACGCCACTCAGCTGGAGCATCGGCCACCGTCCACCACGAGACCTCGGCCCCGGGTGCGGACGCCGAGTCCACGACGTCGAGCGGATCGATGTACACACATCCCAGCAGACGATCCTCAGTGGAGGTGAGCACGGCGTAGTTGAACGATTCGTGGCTGTCCATCTCCGCCGCATGGCGCGCGAGGTCCTCCTCGTCCTGCTCGCGCGTCATGCCCGCTGGCGGCCATCCCCACGCCTCGCCGTACATCGCCCACAGCGCTTCGCGGTTGCCCATCACCGCCACCATGTCGATGTCGACGTCGGAGGCGCGGATGGGGCGCAGGTGCACGCCATCACACAGTTCCACGCGAGTGGGGTGGACGAATCCCTCGGGCAGCCACGCTGTCATGCGGAGATTGTGCCCCGCGCTCGGTCAGAGCACGAGCGGACGGGTCGTCGGGTCGACGGGGCGCGGCAGACGCGACGGCTCTCCGCGCAGGTAGGCGTCGACCTCGTGCGCCACCGAGCGGCCCTCCGCGATCGCCCACACGATGAGCGACTGGCCGCGGCCGCAGTCGCCCGCGACGAAGACACCGCGACGGGACGAGGCGAAGTCGGCCCCGCGCACGATGTTCCCGCGGTCGTCGAACTCCGCGCCGAACTGCTCGGCGGCACCGGTGCGCTCGGGACCCGTGAATCCCATCGCGAACAGCACGAGCTCCGCGGGGATCACCCGCTCCGTGTCGGGGACGGGAGTGGGACGCCCGTCCGCGATCGTGACGTCGACGAGCCGGACCCCGCTGACTCGGCCGTCCTGCCCGATCAGCTCGGACGCCGAGACCGCGTACTGACGATCGATGTCGCCCTCCTCGTGAGAGGTGGAGATCTTGAACGTCGTGGGGAAGGTGGGCCACGGCTGGTGATCGGGCCTCTGGGTCGACGGCATCGGCAGGATTTCCAACTGCGTGACGGAGGCGGCTCCCTGACGCACCGAGGTGCCGACGCAGTCAGAGCCCGTGTCTCCCCCGCCGATGACGACCACGTGCTTGCCCGCGGCGGTGATCTGGTCGGGGACATCCTGGCCGTGGGCAACCCTCGTCGCCTGCGGGAGGAACTCCATGGCCTGGTGCACCCCGGCGAGGTCCCGGCCCGGCAAGGGGAGATCCCTGGGAACTGTCGAGCCCGTCGCGAGGACGACGGCGTCGAACGTGGCGAGCAGCTCGTCGCCCGTGACGTCAGTGCCGATCGATGTCGACGGCGCGAATACCGTGCCCTCCTCCTCCATCTGCCGCAGGCGGCGGTCGAGCACCGCCTTCTCCATCTTGAACTCGGGGATGCCGTAGCGGAGAAGCCCGCCGATCGCGTCGTCACGCTCGAACACCACGACGGCGTGCCCGGCCCGTGTCAGCTGCTGCGCGGCGGCGAGTCCTGCAGGCCCGGAGCCCACGATCGCCACGTGGGAACCGGAGTGCCTCTCCGCCACGAACGGCGTGAGGCGGTCCTCCTCGCGGGCCTTGTCGGCGATCGCGACCTCGACGTTCTTGATCGTCACCGGTTCGCCGTTGATCCCCACCACGCACGCCGCCTCGCAAGGAGCCGGGCACAGGCGTCCGGTGAACTCCGGGAAGTTGTTGGTCGACAGCAGAGTGTCCGTCGCCTCATGCCACCTGCCGCGATACACGAGGTCGTTGAACTCGGGGATGATGTTGCCAAGCGGGCAGGCGTTGTGGCAGAACGGGATGCCACAGTCCATGCAGCGGCTCGCCTGGGACCCGATGATGGGGAGCACCGCACGGCCTGGCGTGTGCGGGTAGACCTCGCGCCAGTCGTGACGACGCTCGTCGGCCGGGCGTCGCTCCGCGACCGCCCTGTCGACCTTCATGAATCCTCTGGGGTCGGCCATGTCGTGCTCCCGTCCTGCTGCCCCGGTCGTGCGCCGGCGCCGGCGGTGGTGCGTGCACACCTCGCCCACGTTCCTGCGACGCTATCCGCACCGAGCACGCCGTCTCCGGGACCATGGCACCGGCGGCGGGGCTTGCCGCGTGGTACTCGACAGCATCGGCCGAGAGCTGCCTGATCGCCTGCGCATGACCGGCGTGCGCGCGGGACGCGCAAGAATGGACGCGATGTCCTCCTCCGCGTCCTCTCCCCTGCTGTCCACGCTCGCCACGGCCGATGCCGGGTCGGCTCCCGAGCCCGATGCGCTCTACGACGCGTTCTCGACCTGGGCGGCCGACGAGGGACTGGCGCTGTATCCGCACCAGGACGAGGCGCTCATGGAGATCGTCTCGGGATCGCACGTGATCCTCGCCACGCCGACGGGCTCGGGAAAGTCGCTCGTCGCAACCGGCGCCCACTTCGCCGCGCTGGCCGCGCACCGCGCCGGCACGGGTGGCCGCACGTTCTACACGGCGCCCCTCAAGGCGCTCGTCAGCGAGAAGTTCTTCGCCCTCATCGAGGTCTTCGGAACTGAGAACGTGGGGCTCATGACGGGCGACTCCGCGGTCAACGCCGACGCTCCGATCATCTGCTGCACCGCCGAGATCCTGGCCAATCTGGCCCTGCGCGACGGCGCCGCGACCGACGCCTCGCTCGTCGTCATGGACGAGTTCCACTTCTACTCCGACCCTCAGCGGGGCTGGGCCTGGCAGGTGCCGCTGCTCGAGCTGCCGCGCGCGCAGTTCGTCCTCATGTCGGCGACGCTCGGCGACACCTCATGGCTCGTCGAGGACCTCGAGTCGCGCACCGGCCGCTCGGTCGCCGAGGTCACGACCGCCGAGAGGCCCGTTCCGCTCGCGTTCGAGTACGCGCTCGACCCGCTGCCGGACGTGCTCGAGCGCGTCGTCGACAGCGGCCAGGCGCCCGTCTACATCGTGCACTTCACGCAGAAGGACGCCGTCGAGCGCGCCCAGGCGCTGCTCAGCGCACAGGTGACGACCAAGTCCGAGCGGGAGCGCATCGCCGAGGCATTGGCGGAGACGAGCTTCGGCACCGGATTCGGCAAGACGCTCAGCAAGTTCCTTCGTGCGGGCATCGGCGTCCACCACGCCGGCATGCTGCCCAAGTACCGGCGCATCGTGGAGCGGCTGACGCAGCAGGGGCTGCTCAAGGTCATCTGCGGCACCGACACGCTCGGGGTGGGCATCAACGTGCCGATCCGCACGGTGCTGCTCACGTCGCTGGTCAAGTACGACGGCGAGCGCATGCGTCAGCTCAGCGTCCGCGAGTTCCACCAGATCGCAGGGCGAGCGGGACGCGCCGGCTTCGACACTGAGGGTGACGTCATCGTGATGGCGCCCGAGCACGTCATCGAGAACCGCAAGGCGCTCGCCAAGGCCGGCGACGACCCCAAGAAGCGCAAGAAGCTGGTGAAGAAGAAGGCGCCGCCCGGCACCGTGAACTGGACGGAGGCGACGTTCGAGCGCCTGCGCGACTCCGAGCCCGAGCCGCTGGTGAGCCGCTTCGCCGTCACCCACGCAATGGTGCTGAACCTCCTGGCCCGCGGTGAGGCCAATCCATGGCTCGACCGCCCTGCGCAGGATCCTGTGATCGCGATGCGCGACCTGCTCGCGGCCGTCCACGAGACCGAGGCGCAGCGCTCAGGTCACGTGCGTCAGGCGCTGCGCATCTGCCGATCGCTCAGGATCGCCGAGGTGGTGGAGCACGTGCGAGTGCCCGATCCCTCGCACCCCCGCGGCGAGCGGCCCACGGTGCGCCTCACGGTGGACGTGCCGCGAGGCTTCGCGCTCAACCAGCCCCTGTCCCCCTTCGCGCTGGCCGCGCTGGACCTGCTCAACGTCGACTCCCCCGATCACGCGCTCGATGTTGTCTCCGTTATCGAGGCGACCCTCTCCGATCCTCGCCAGGTGCTGGTCGCGCAGCAGCACCAGGCCCGCGGCGAGGCCATCGGCGCCATGAAGTCCGAGGGCATCGAGTACGAGGAGCGCATGGAGTTGCTCGAGGACGTCACGTGGCCGATGCCGCTCGCCGACCTCCTCGAGCCCGCCTTCCAGGCCTACCGGCGCACCAACCCGTGGATCCTGGGAGCCGAGCTGTCACCCAAGTCTGTGGTGCGCGACATGCTCGAGAAGGCGATGTCGTTCCGCGACGTGATCTCCGCCTACGGCCTCGAGCGCACTGAGGGCGTCGTCCTGCGATACCTCGCTGAGGCATACCGCGCGATGCGCCAGACCGTGCCGGATGAGCACCGCACGGACGAGGTCCAGGCGATCACCGACTGGCTGGGCGACATGGTCCGCTCGACTGACTCGTCGCTGCTCGACGAGTGGGAGCGGCTGTCGAATCCCGACGTGTCGCTGGGCGACGACGCCGATGCCGCATCGGCCGCGGCCATGCCGGGTGTCGCCGGACCTGTGAAGCCGATGTCGGGGAATCCGAGGATGCTCAAGCGTCTCGTGGCCAACGCCATGTTCCGCAGGGTCGAACTGGCGTCGCGCGAGAACTATCCCGCCCTCGGCGAACTCGACTCCGGCGCAGGCTGGAACGGCGTCGCGTGGCGGGAGGCACTCGATCCGATGTTCGAGCTCCACGGCGACGACGCCATCGGCATAGGGCCGCAGGCGAGGTCCGCCGCTCTCCTGACCTTCGTCGAGCCCGGAGGCGATCACGGGGACGGAGGCGCGCAAGCAGCCCTTGCCGCAACGCCCGACGCGTCGCTGCCGGACGGATCGTGGCTGGTCCGTCAGGTGCTCGACGACCCCGCCGGGGACCACGACTGGGGCATCGTGGCGCTCGTCGACCTCGACGCTTCCGACGAGGCGGGCGCCCCGGTGATCGAGATGCTGCACGTCGGGCCGCAGTAGTCCGGCCGCGGCCTAGGCTTGCGTCACTGAGCCGACGAACGGGGAGCATGCTGTGAACACCACCCTGACCGCGCTTCCCGGCGTCCGCGTCGGGCACGCCACCCATCTAGACCGGCTCACCGGCTGCACCGCGGTGCTCTTCGACGAGCCCGCATCGGTCGCTCTCAAGGCGTACGGCGGCGGTGCTGGCGGCTTCAACACGGGAGGCCTGCATGCCGGCAGCACCGACTACCGCATGCACGGCATCTTCGTCTCCGGCGGCAGCAGCACCGGCCTGATGGCTGGAGCGTCGATCCTCGACGCGATGCGCGACGACGGCGTGGGCTTCCGCTCGGGACCCGACGGCTCGGTCGTGAACCCGTCTGTCACGGGAGCTGCGATCTACGACCTGGGTATGAGCGTGGCGCCATTCGATGCCGACTACGGGCGGGAGGCCTACGCGAACGCGACGACTGATCCCGTGGCGAGCGGCAACGTGGGAGCCGGCACGGGCGCTTCGGTCGGCAAGTTCCTCTGGCTCGACGGTGGCGCCTCGGTGGGCGCGATGAAGGGCGGAGTCGGATCCGCGCGCGTCAACCTGGGAGGCGGCATCATCGTCGCGGCGATGTCGGTGGTGAACGCGGTGGGCAACATCGTGCTGCCCGATGGGTCGATCCTCGCGGGCAACCGCTCCGAGGACGGCGGATTCTCCACCTACGACCAGGTCAGCGACATCGTCACGCGATCGCTGAGCAACACGACGATCACCGTGGTGGGCATCAACGTTGACCTGGGCGGCAAGGAGCACTACGAGAAGCTCGCGCATCTCGCCACCCACGGTCAGGTGCGCGCGATCAATCCGGTGCACACCTCCGCTGACGGCGACTCGCTGTTCGTGTTCAGCACGGGAACGCTGCGAAGCCCGCTCAACGCGAACGGCCAGTACTTCAAGGAGGGACCCACCGACGTGCATTTGCAGGTCGATCTGCTGGGCTACGCCGCGGCGCAGGCGGTGCAGGAGAGCATCTACGACGCCTGTCGGTCGGCGGCCGATGTGGAGCTCGCCGCGGCATATGGCGGTGTGGTGCCCGCGACGCGGGGCTGAGCGCGCAGCTGGAGGCTCACGTTCGCACGCACAACGGCGGCCCGACATTCGAGGACCGAGCCGCCGTCGCGTTGGCGGGCGCGGGGCTGTGCGCTACTCGTCGCAGTAGCCGCTTGCGGCGATGTCCCGCGCGAGTCCGTTCTTGCCCTGGCCCTTAGTGTCCGTGAAGGACTGGACCAGCTGGCCGACGTTGTCGACGCCCAACTCGCGGGCGTTGACGTCCTTGTGGATCTGGCCGAAGCAGGCGGCCTCCGCAGGGCCCGCATTCCCGGGTGCGGCGCTCGCGGTGCCGGCGATGCCGACGACGGCGAGGGCGGTGACGAATCCGGTGGCGATGATGCGCTTCATCGGGCTTCTCCTTCCAGCTGCGGTCACCCTGTGCGACCGCGCCACCCCTGACTTCCTTGGGCACGGGTCGTGTGGCTGCGCTTCGATGGGATTTCGCTGTGAGCGAACACCGGCGCGCGGTGAGCCGCCGGTTGGACGGGCATCGTCGCCACGTCGCCGCGAATGCGCGGGCGTCAGTTGGCCGCGCTCTGGTCGTCCTTGGCGGCGATCCATGCGCGCACGATGCCCTGGAGAGCCGGCGTCTTCCGCGCGAGGTCCTCGGCGTCAGTGAACTTCGCGACTCGGGACGTGTCCCCCTCGCCCTCGAGAATGCCGTCGGGGTCGGGAAGCGACGCTCCGGTGTGGAACACCAGGCTCACATGGGTCTTGGACTTGGGGAGGAACGAGGCGATGTTGCCCCGATAGACGAAGGTGGGCGCCTGCCACTTGATGGTCTCCGTCACGCGGTCGTCTGCGGCGAGGATCACCCTGCGTACGGCGTCGACCAGCTCTTTGTGGGGGTTGTCGTCGGTCTCGAACCAGGGGTCCACGATCTGGGATGTAGGCATGGGAACCAGCTCCGCTTCGCACGAAACTCGCGGACGCTGATGCGACGTGCCTTGTCGCGGAGGCGCTTTCGTGCGGGGATCGCCTACTCGGGAGCGCGTGGGCGGCGCTGGGGACGGGGCGGCACCTCTTTCGCGGCGACGATGCTGGTCACCGGGATCCGTTCGACTCCACGCACGCCGTCGACGACCACCGTCTGGTCGTCTGCGCTGAGCAGCTCACCGAGTGCGTCCGTCGCCTCCCCGGTGGCAATCAGGTAGCGCACCACGACTCGCGCACCTGGTGTCGGGAGTCTGATCAGGGCGCGCCTATCGCTCTGCTCGGGCATGCGTTCATCCTTCCATCGCGGCCGCGTCGCGACTCCGTGGGCTCCCGTCGCCCCCGCGGCTAGGCTTTCATGGTGATCGGCACGCACTCGCGCATCCCTCCGTCGCGCGTCCGCACCAGCCCCGCAGCGCGGACACTGGGAATCTTGTGCGCCAACGGCGAGGCAACGGAGTGAGCGCAATCTTCGACGAGCTCCGGCGCTGGCCCGACGTCGAGGCGCCAGGTCTCGTCGCCGTCGATGCTGCGGATCGCTTGATCCTGGACGAGTCCGCGGAACTGCGCGCGTCTGCGATGCCTGGCGACATCGTGGTGATCAACGACGCCTACGGCGCTCTCACCCTGGGGGCGGCAGCCGCCGGCGCGAGTGGACTACGCACGCACATCGACGCACTCACCGGGGAGCGCGCGCTCGAGGCCAACGCGAGCCGCGTGGGTTTGACCGAGCACTTCCGCTCGGTGCCTCTCGACGCTGAGTTGGTGACCGGTGCGCGGACAGTCTTGCTGCGCCTCCCCCGGTCTCTCGACGCGCTTCGCGACATCGCCGGACTGATCGCCGCGCACGCGGACCCCAGCGTGGTCGTCGTCGCAGGCGGGCGGATCAAGCACATGTCGCGGTCGATGAACACGGTGCTGAAAGAGAGCTTCGGGCAGTTGGACGTCACCCATGCCCGGCAGAAGTCGCGCGCGCTCATCGCCCGCGCACCTGGGAATGGCCGTGATCCGGACCCAGCCGCCGCACGGGTCGAGGGCATCGAGGTGTGCGCCTACGGCGGTGCGTTCGCTGGTGCACGGCTCGACATCGGCACCCGCCTCTTGCTCGAGAACCTTCCCGACGCTCCCGTGGGCGGCACAACCGACGATCCCCTCATCGATCTCGCCTGCGGCACCGGGATCGTCGGAGCGTGGCTGGCGACGCGACATCCCGGCGCGCACGTGTACGCATGCGATCAGTCGGCCGTCGCCGTCGCGTCTGCCAACGCGACGATGCTGGCGAACGGCATCGAGGACCGCGTTCAGGTGGTGCGTGACGACATGCTGGGGGCCAGGCCTCCTTCCAGCGCATCGTTCATCGCGCTGAACCCGCCGTTCCACTCGGCGGCCGCCGTGACCGATCTCATCGCGCCTCGAATGTTCGCGGACGTGGCCACGGTCCTGCGCCCGGGAGGTCAGCTGTGG
>JAUIBG010000091.1 GCA_030428165.1 Actinomycetes bacterium | reverse complement strand
GACCCCAAGGCACTGTTCGAGGCGATCGAGGCCGCGAAGGCGGACCACCGCCCGTCGTTCATCGCACTCAGCACGATCATCGGCTGGCCCTCCCCCACCAAGCAGAACACGGGAGGCGTGCATGGCTCGGCGCTGGGCGGCGACGAGGTCGCGGCGCTCAAGACCGCGCTCGGTTTCGACCCCGAGGCGAGCTTCGCCGTCGAGGACGACGTCCTCGCCCACGCCAGGCAGGTGGGCGAGCGCGGCGCGGCCGCCCACGCCGAGTGGGACGCGGCCTACGAGGCCTGGCGCTCCGCGAACCCAGACAACGCCGCCCTGCTCGACCGCCTGGTCGCGAAGCAGCTGCCGGAGAACTGGGCCGACGCGCTGCCGACCTTCGAGCCCGGCTCGTCCGTGGCCACCCGCGCCGCCTCCGGCAACGTGCTGAGCGCGCTCGCGCCGGTGCTGCCCGAGCTGTGGGGCGGCTCGGCCGACCTCGCCGGCTCGAACAACACGACCATGAAGGGCGAGCTGTCCTTCCTCCCGCCGCACCGCTCGGTGAAGTCGTGGACCGGCGACTGGTACGGCCGCACCATCCACTTCGGCATCCGCGAGTTCGCGATGGGCACGATCGTCAACGGCATCACGCTGCACGGCCTGACCCGCGCCTACGGCGGCACCTTCCTGGTGTTCTCCGACTACATGCGCGGCGCCGTGCGCCTCGCGGCGCTCATGGGCATCCCGTCGACGTTCGTGTGGACGCACGACTCGATCGGCCTGGGCGAGGACGGCCCCACGCACCAGCCCATCGAGCACGTCGCCACGCTGCGCGCGATCCCCGGCCTCGACGTGATCCGCCCGGCGGACGCCAACGAGACCGCGTTCGCGTGGAAGACCATCCTGGAGACCACCGACCGCCCGAGCGCGATCATCCTCACCCGCCAGGGAGTCCCGACCCTCGAGGGCACGTCCGCCGAGGGCGTCGAGAAGGGCGCGTACGTCCTCGCCGGCGCCGACGAGGACGCCGACGTGCTGATCGTGGCGACCGGATCCGAGGTCCAGCACGCGCTGGGCGCCCGCGAGCTCCTGGCTGCCGAGGGCATCACCGCTCGCGTCGTGTCGATGCCCTCGCGCGACCGCTTCGAGCGTCAGGACGAGGCCTACCGCGAGTCGGTCATCCCGTCCGCTCTCAAGGCGCGCGTCTCGGTCGAGGCGGGCTCCCCGCTGGGCTGGCGCGAGATCGTCGGCGACGCCGGCCGCATCGTCGGCATCGACCACTTCGGCGAGTCGGCTTCGGGCTCGCTGCTCATGAAGAAGTACGGCTTCACCGCCGAGAACGTGGCCGCGAAGGCCAAGGAGTCGCTGGAGGCAGCAAAGTGACCACTCACATCCACACCTGGGTCGGCGTCGGAGACGAGGCCCACATCTCCGTCGAGGTCGGCGGGCCCGTCGCGCAGTACGTGAACGAGAACCTCGGCACGCTCGTCGAGGACGGCGTCGCCTCGGGCATCGCGGCCAAGGACTACACCCTCTGGGGCGAGGAGGCAGAGGCCGAGTCGAAGATCCGCCTCAACTGGACCGAGCTGCACGAGTCGTCGCGGGAGATCCTGCCGCAGCTCGACCAGCTCTCCACCGAGCTGCTGGCCGAGGGCAAGACCCGCGTCGTGCTGTGCGGCATGGGCGGCTCCTCGCTGGGCCCCGAGGTCATCTGCGCGACCTACGGCAAGGACCTGGTGACGCTCGACGCCACCACTCCTGACCAGGTGCGCGACGCCCTCGCTGGCGACCTCGCCTCGACGGTCGTCGTGGTGTCCTCGAAGTCGGGCGGCACCGTCGAGACCGACTCGCAGCGCCGCGCGTTCGTCGCCGCGTTCGAGGAGGCGGGGCTGACCCCCAAGGAGCACATCGTGGTCGTCACCGACCCGGGATCGCCGCTGTCCGAGCTGGCGACCGAGGCGGACTACCGTGCGATGTTCTACGCCGACCCGAATGTGGGCGGACGCTTCTCCGTGCTCAGCGCCTTCGGCCTGGTGCCGTCGGCACTGGCCGGCGTGCCGGTCTACGAGCTCCTGGACGAGGCCGCGGCCGTCGCCGGAAGCTTCGCCGAGGACGAGGTCTCGAACCCCGCGCTCGTGCTGGGCGCCGCGATGGCGGACCCGGCCCGCCCCACGCTGGTGTTCTCGACGCAGGGCAGCGACCTGGTGGGCTTCGCCGACTGGGCCGAGCAGCTGATCGCCGAGTCCACCGGCAAGTCGGGCAAGGGCATCCTGCCGGTCGTCGCCGAGGCCGATGCGCCCGACGCCGGCCTGGCGAACGTCACCGACACGCGCCTCGTGTCGCTCGACGACGAGACGGACTTCGACGGCGTCGCCGTCGCCGGCACGCTCGGCGGGCAGTTCCTGCTGTGGGAGTACGCCACGTCCGTCGCGAGCCGCCTGCTCGGCATCTCCCCCTTCGACCAGCCCAACGTCGAGTCCGCCAAGAAGGCCGCGCGCGCGCTGCTGGACGAGCTGCCTGAGCCCTCGGCTCCCGCGTTCGTCGACGACGGCATCGAGGTCCGTGCCTCGGGCTCGCTGTCGCTGGACGGCATCGACACGGTCGCCGAGGCGCTCGTCGCGCTCGACTCCGTGCTCGACAACGACGGCTACGTCGCCGTGATGGCCTACCTCGACCGACTGCGGTACGCGTCGCTCGCCGACGTGCGTCGCGGCATCGCGGCCAGGGTCGCACGCCCCGTCACGTTCGGCTGGGGACCGCGCTTCCTTCACTCGACCGGCCAGCTGCACAAGGGTGGCGCCCCGGTGGGCGTGTTCCTGCAGATCACGGGCACCTTCGCCGAGGACCTCGCGATCCCGGACCGTCCGTTCACGTTCGGCCAGCTGGTGCGGGCGCAGGCGGACGGCGATGCGAACGTCCTCGCGGAGCACGACCTTCCCGTGCTGCGCCTCAACCTCACCGATGCGTCGCAGGTCGAGCGCGTGCGGACCCTGCTGCTCGGATGAGCCTTCCTGCAGCGCAGTCCGCGAATCCCCTGAGGGATCCGCGGGACCGCAGGCTGCCGCGCATCGCCGGGTCGTGCGGCCTGGTGATGTTCGGAGTGACGGGCGACCTCGCCCGCAAGAAGCTCATGCCGGCCGTGTACGACCTCGCCAACCGTGGCCTCCTGCCGCCCGCGTTCGCCCTCACGGGCTTCGCGCGACGGGAATGGGGCCGCGAGGACTTCGAGAACGTCGTCTACGAGTCGGTCAAGCAGCACGCGAGGACGCCGTTCCGCGAGGAGACCTGGGAGCAGCTCTCCTCCGGCATCAGGTTCGTCCAGGGCACCTTCGACGACCCCGCGGCCTTCGAGCGCCTGCGGGAGACCGTCGAGGAGCTCGACGCCGAGCGGGGCACCGACGGCAACCACGCGTTCTACCTGTCGATCCCGCCCTCGGCGTTCCCTCAGGTGGTCCGCAGCCTCGCCGACTCGGGCCTGTCCGCTCCCCGCGAGGGCACCTGGCGTCGAGTGGTGATCGAGAAGCCGTTCGGGCACAACCTGGAGTCCGCAGACGAGCTGGACGCGATCGTCTCCGAGGTCTTCCCTCCCGACGCCGTGTTCCGCATCGACCACTACCTGGGCAAGGAGACGGTCCAGAACCTGCTGGCGCTGCGCTTCGCCAACCAGCTGTTCGAGCCCATCTGGAACAACCAGTACATCGACCACGTGCAGATCACGATGGCCGAGGACATCGGCATCGGCTCCCGAGCCGGGTACTACGACGGCATCGGCCAGGCGCGCGACGTCATCCAGAACCACCTGCTGCAGCTCTTCGCGCTCACCGCGATGGAGGAGCCGGCGACCTTCGACGCGCACGACCTGCGCCTCGAGAAGGAGAAGGTGCTGCGCGCCGCGAGCGTGCCGCGTGACATCTCGGCGCACACGGCGCGCGGCCAGTACGCCGCAGGCTGGCGCGGAGGCGAGCTCGTGGGCGGCTTCCTCGACGAGGACGGCATCGCGCCGGACTCGGAGACGGAGACCTACGCGGCAATCCGTCTCGACGTGAGGAACCGCAGGTGGGCCGGCACGCCGTTCTACCTGCGCGCTGGCAAGCGCCTGGGCCGCAGGGTGACGGAGATCGCCCTGGTGTTCAAGAAGGCGCCCAGCCCGTACTTCCAGGAAATCGCCGGCACCGACGTGGGCAACAACGCCCTGGTCATCCGCGTGCAGCCCGACGAGGGCGTGACGCTGCGGTTCGGCTCCAAGGTGCCCGGCACCGCGATGGAGGTCCGCGACGTCACGATGGACTTCGCGTACGGCAACTCGTTCACCGAATCGTCGCCCGAGGCCTACGAGCGCCTCATCCTCGACGTGCTGCTCGGCGACCCGCCGCTGTTCCCGCGCCACGAGGAGGTCCAGCTCTCCTGGAAGCTCCTCGACCCGGTGCTCGAGCACTGGTCGCGCCAGGGGCAGCCGGAGCCTTACCGCTCCGGCACGTGGGGCCCCGTCGGGGCCGACCTCATGATGGAGCGCGACGGACGCACCTGGAGGCGCCCATGATCATCGACATGCCGATGACGAACACCTCGCAGATCAACAAGCGACTGGTGGAGTCCCGCAACGAGGCAGGCGTGATCACGCAGGGCCGCGTCATGACGCTCGTGATCGACGCCACCGGCGCCGACATGGAGCGCGCGATCGAGACTGCGAACGAGGCGTCCAGGGAGCACCCGTGCCGGGTCATCGTGGTCGCACCGGACGAGTGCGGCTCTGACTGCCTGAACGCGCAGATCCGCGTCGGAGCCGATGCCGGGGCCGGCGAGGTCGTCGTGCTGAGGCCGTCCGGCGACCAGATCCCCCACGGCGACACCCTCGTCACGCCCCTGCTGCTGCCCGACGCGCCCGTGGTGGTCTGGTGGCCCGGCGACGTCCCAGACGAGAGCACGCGCGAGCGCCTGGGTTTCTGGGCGGCCCGCCGCATCACCGACACCAAGGGCGACAAGAATCCCGACGGCGCGCTCAAGGAGCTCGCTGAGTCCTACAAGCCGGGCGACACCGACCTGGTCTGGACCCGCACGACGCGCTGGCGCGCCCTGCTGGCGTCCGCGCTCGACCAGGTCGCCGACCAGACCGTGTCGCGCGCCCGCCTCGTGGGCGACGTCGGCAGCCCCTCGATCCTGCTGCTCGGCGCGTGGCTCACCCGCGTGCTCGGATGCGAGATCACCGCGGAGTACGACGCCTCGGCGAAGGGGCTCATCTCGATCTCGCTGGAGACGCCCGAGGGCGCTGTGGCGATCGAGCGCCCCGACGGGTTCAACGCCACGATCAAGCAGCCCGGCCAGCCCGACCACGTGCTCGCCCTGCCCTCGAGGACCCTGGGCGACGTGCTCGCGGAGGAGCTGCGACGGCTCGACGACGATCCTGTCTACGGCGAGGCGCTGGCCTTCTACGCGGAGACGCACTGATGAGCTCCGTGAGGGTGTTCCCCACGGGCGACGTGATGGCGTCGGTGGTCGCGGAGCGCATGCTCATCGTGATCCACGACGCGCTGTCGACGCGCGGGCGAGCGGACGTCGTGCTGACAGGCGGCACGTCGGGCGGGGCGAGCCTCGCTGCGGCCGCATCCTCCCCCCTGGCCCCTGCCATCGACTGGACCAGCGTCCACGTGTGGTGGGGAGACGAGCGATTCGTCACCGCCGGCGATCCCGATCGCAACGAGGGCCAGGCGCAGGACGCGCTCCTCGCGTCCCTGCCGCTGCCCGAGGAGAACATCCACAGGATGGGGTCCTCAGATGACTACGCCTCCGCTGAGGACGCCGCGGCGGCGTATGTCGCCGAGATCACCGAGCACGGCAACCCTGCCTGGGACCTCGCGATGTTCGGTGTGGGCCCCGACGGTCACGTCGCGTCCCTGTTCCCCGGCCACGAGGTCTTCTCCGAGCAGATGGCGGGCGCCGACGTGCCCGACGCGGTCGCAGTCCACGACTCCCCCAAGCCTCCGCCCACGCGCGTAACGCTGACGCTGCAGGGCATTGCCAGGGCTCGCCGTGTGTGGCTGCTGGCAGCCGGAGCCGGGAAGGCCGACGCCGTGGCCCAGGCTATGCGCCCGGACTCCGCACTCCCCGCCTCTGCGGTGCGCGGCGTCGAGGAGACGCTGTGGATGCTGGACGCCGAGGCGGCCGCGCGGCTCTAGTCCGTGCCCGCGGCGGCCCGCCTGGTCGCCGCGGCGCTAGTGCTTCTTGCCCATCAGCAGGTCGCGCCCCTGAGCCTGGACACCGTCAGGCGCAGGGAGACGGCCGGCGATCGAGGCGACGATGGCGTCGATGTCGAACTCGGTGGGCTTGGAGTAGACCTCATCGCCGTCGGCGCGGAAGGTGAAGACGCCCTTGCGGCCCGTCTTCAGGGTGACGCCGTCGATGCGGTTGCCGAACTCCTCGAGGATCCGGGTCTGAGCCTCGGTCGCGCGAGGGAGGTAGCCACAGGGGACGCAGTACTCGATCTCGATGTTCATGCTGGTGCCAACCTCTGACGCCCTGCAGTCATTCCCGCGACGTCGCCACTGCGCCGCCGACGCGAACTCTGAGAGCGTTCCAACTCACCACTTCGGAGCACGACACGCCGCAGCACCGTCAACAACTCACCACTTCCCGGGGGGAGGTGGGAGTGCTACTGGCCGCGGCGGTCCCGCAGGTCCTTGAGCGCCTCGTCGAGCAGGGCGGCGCCCTCCTCGTCCGTGCGGCGCTCCTTCACGTACGCGAGGTGCGTCTTGTAGGGCTCGTTGCGCAGCGGCTCTGGCGGGTTGAGGGGGTCGAGTCCCGCGGGGAGCCCGCACTTGGGGCAGTCCCACTCCAGGGGGATCTCGGGGGTGTCGTGCTCGTCGCCCGTCGCGAAACTGGGCGTCGTGACGTGCTTGTTCGCGCAGTAGTAGCTCACTGCCTGACGAGGAGCAGACTCCCCGCGCTCGTCCTCACCCATCGGGCCAGCGCCCACGCGCGAGCCCCTGATTGCATTACCGCCAGCCATCGGTTGCTTATCTCCTGCTTGAGTTGGTGACTACTGAAAGCGCTGAATGAGGCCCAGGAGCACGACGGTCATGAACCAGACGACCGCGACGATCCACGTCATGCGCGTCAGGTTCCGCTCACCGGCGGCCGTCGACTGGACTCCGGAGGCCAGGCCACCGCCGAACATGTCGGTGATGCCGCCGCCGCGACCGCGGTGGATCAGCACGAGGCCGATGAGGATGAGGCCGGTGATGACCAGCAGCACCCACAGCACGATGTTCAGGACGTCCACAGTTCTCCTCGGATGGTGAAGACAATGTCCTCAAGTTTAAGGGAAGTCTTTGCCAGCACATAACTCGGCCCGCCGGGGCCGCGAGGCTTCCGGCGGGCCGAGGATGCGACTTAGGCCGCGTGCGCCTTGAAGCGGACGATCTTCGCGAACTCCTCGGGGTCGAGGCTCGCGCCGCCCACCAGGGCGCCGTCCACGTCGGGCTGGGCCATGATCGAGGCGATGTTGCCCGACTTCACCGAGCCGCCGTACTGGATGCGCACCGCGTCGGCGACCTCCTGGCTGTACAGCTCCACCAGACGGCCGCGGATCGCGCCGCAGACCTCCTGGGCGTCCTCGGGGGTGGCGACCTCGCCGGTGCCGATGGCCCACACGGGCTCGTAGGCGATGACGACCTGGGCGGCCTTCTCGGCGTCCAGGCCCTCGAGCGCGCCGTCCACCTGCGCGAGCGTGTAGGGAACCTGGTCCCCCGCCTTGCGGATGTCCAGGCCCTCGCCGACGCAGACGATCGGGACGATGCCCGCCTCGAACGCGGCCTTCACCTTGGCGGCGACGACCTCATCGGTCTCCGCGTGGAACTGGCGGCGCTCGGAGTGGCCGACGGCGACGTAGCTCACGCCCAGCGCGGCCAGCATCGGCCCGGAGACCTCGCCGGTGTACGCGCCGGAGGTGTGCGCCGAGATGTCCTGGGCGCCGTACTTCAGCTCGAGCGAGTCGGCGTCGACGAGCGTCTGCACCGAGCGGATCGAGGTGAACGACGGCAGGACCGCGGCCTCGACCTCGGAGAAGTCGTGCTTCGCGTCGCGCAGCAGCCACGCGAGCTTCTGCACGGTGTGCGTCGCCTCCATGTGGTCGTTGTTGAGCTTCCAGTTGCCTGCGATGAACGGGGTGCGTGCCATGGTCTAGTCCTCCAGAACGGCGAGGCCCGGCAGGACCTTGCCCTCGAGCAGCTCGAGCGACGCGCCGCCGCCCGTGGAAATGTGGCTGAAGCCGGCCTCGTCGAAGCCCAGCTTGCGGACGGCGGCGGCGGAGTCGCCGCCTCCGACCACGGAGAAGCCGTCGGCGTCGATCATCGCCTGGGCGACGGCCGAGGTGCCCGCGGCGAACGCCTCGAACTCGAACACGCCCATCGGGCCGTTCCAGACGATGGTCTTCGCGTCGGCGATCTTCGAGGCGAACAGCTCGCCCGAGTCGGGGCCGATGTCGAGGCCCATCCAGCCGTCGGGGATCTCGTCAGCCGTGACGACCTTGTGGTCGGCGTCCGCGGCGAACGCGGAGGCCACCACGATGTCGGTGGGCAGGACGATCTCGACGCCGGAGGACTCGGCGGTTGCCAGGTAGCCCTTCACCTTCTCGATCTGGTCCTCCTCGAGGAGCGACGTGCCGACGGAGTAGCCCTTGGCCGCCAGGAAGGTGAACACCATGCCGCCGCCGATGAGGAGGCGGTCGGCCTTGGTGAGCAGGTTCTCGATGACCAGGAGCTTGTCCGAGACCTTCGAGCCGCCCAGGACGACCGCGTACGGGCGCTCGGGGTCGGTCGTGGCCTTGGACAGCGACTCGACCTCCTTCTGCACCAGCGTGCCGGCCGCAGCGGGCAGCTTCTTGGCGACGTCGTAGACCGAGGCCTGCTTGCGGTGCACGACGCCGAAGCCGTCGGACACGAAGACGTCGGCGAACGAGGCGAGCTCGGCGGCCAGCGCCTCGCGCTCCTCGTCGACCTTGGAGGTCTCGCGGGCGTCGAAGCGGACGTTCTCGAGCATGGCGACCTGGCCGGGCTCGAGAGCGGCGACGGTGGCCTTGGCGGACTCGCCGACGAGGTCCTCGGCCAGCGTCACGGGCTGACCGAGCAGCTCGGCGAGGCGTGCCGCGGCGGGCGCGAGCGAGTAGTCCGGGTTCGGCTCGCCCTTGGGGCGGCCGAGGTGCGCCGTCACGATGACGGAGGCGCCTGCCTCGAGCAGGGCCTTGATCGTCGGGACGGAGGCGCGCACGCGGCCGTCGTCCGTGATCGTGGTGCCCTCGAGGGGCACGTTGAGGTCGGAGCGGACCAGCACCTTCTTGCCGGTCAGGTCCCCGAGGGATGCGATGGTCTTCATCTCTTCTTCCTTTACATGACGATGCCCGCACACGCCGAGCTGGCGCGTGCGGGCATCGTCTGGATCACATCTGTGGTTAGAGGCGCTCGCCGACGTACTCGGTCAGCTTCACGAGCGACGAGGAGTAGCCCCACTCGTTGTCGTACCAGGAG
>JAUIBG010000090.1 GCA_030428165.1 Actinomycetes bacterium | reverse complement strand
TCGGCGTCGTCGGCGTGCTCGCGGTCGAGCTCTTCGAGACCGCCGACGGCACGCTGATCAACGAGCTCGCCATGCGCCCGCACAACTCGGGTCACTGGAGCATCGACGGCGCGGTCACCAGCCAGTTCGAGCAGCACCTGCGGGCCGTGCTCGACCTCCCGCTGGGCGACACGTCGCCGACGGCGGACGTGACGGTCATGCACAACGTGCTGGGCGGGGCGAGGACCGAGCTCACCGACGCGCTCGCCGAGATCGAGGACCCTGGCGTCAAGGTCCACCTTTACGGCAAGGACGTGAAGCCCGGCCGCAAGGTGGGACACGTCAACGTCTCGGGCGCCGACGTGGACGAGACACGCCGTCGCGCGCGCGAGGCCGCGGCTATCGTGAGGGACGGAGGTGCGGCATGAGCAGCGGCGCAGTGGTCGGCATCGTGATGGGCTCCGACTCGGACTGGCCCGTGATGGGCGCGGCGGCCGAGGTGATGGAGGAGTTCGGCATCGCGTTCGAGAAGGACGTCGTGTCGGCGCACCGCATGCCGGCCGAGATGATCGACTACGGCGCGACCGCGGTGGACCGCGGGCTGCGCGTGATCATCGCCGGGGCGGGGGGCGCCGCCCACCTGCCTGGCATGCTCGCGTCCGTGACGCCGCTGCCGGTCATCGGCGTGCCAGTGCCACTCAAGTACCTCGACGGCATGGACTCCCTGCTGAGCATCGTCCAGATGCCGGCCGGCGTGCCCGTCGCGACGGTGTCAGTGGCGGGGGCACGCAATGCCGGCCTGCTGGCCGTGCGGATGCTCGCGGCAGGAGAGGGCGAGTGGGCGGAGGCCCTGCGCGGCCGTATGGTTGCGTTCCAGGAGCGCCTGCGCGACGAGGCGCACGCCAAGGGTGCGCGCCTGCGCGAGGTCTAGCTACATCCCGTCCCAGACGCATCCGGCGAGGATGTCGTCCTCGGACTCGCGGTCGGGGTCCGGCACGATCACCTCTGCCTCGCCGTCGTCGACCGCGACGCGGCCCACGTTCGGAACCTCGGAGTAGTCCTCGCCGAACACGCCGGAGGTCGCTCCCGTGGACTCGGTCCACCAGGTCGAGCGCTGCTCGGGCTCCCACGCGGGAACCGTGGGCTCCGTCGTGGTGCCGCTGTCTGAGCCGTCGTCGGTGCCGTCGTCCGTGGTGTCGGACTCGTCCTCGAACAGCGGCGCGATCGGCTCGTCGTTGACGAGGGCCTCCCACAGCGCATCGGCCTCGTAGGTCCACTCCACGTTGCCGGAGCCGTCGCCCTTGTACTGCCACGGGACGGTCACCATCGTGAGGTTGTCCGTGTCGAAGCTGCGCAGGCTGTACGCGACCGAGCCCAGGTAGCCGATGTCGGCGAGCTCGGGGCTCATCGTGAGCGACGCGCCCGTGGCCGAGATGGCCCTCGCGTACGCGAGGGCGTCGTCGCCGTAGAGCACCTGCGGTCCGGCCTCGAGGTCGAGGTTGGCCTTGGACGAGGAGACGTCGTGCTCGATGCACATCGGCACGCCGTCGATCGCGTTCACCATGTTCTTGAAGCCCGCGAAGTCGGCGACGACGTAGAGGTAGCCATCGTTGGCGTTGCCGAACGTGAGGCCCGTCTGGTCGTAGATCGTCTGCATCACGCACGCCGCGCCGTCGGAGGGGCTGCCGTCCTGGCCGCCGTTGGCGAAGGCGATGTTGAACTTGCCGGTCCAGCCCGGCACGGTGCTGCCGTCGCTCAGGGTGCAGTCGGAGACGCGCACCTCCGAGTCGCGCGGGATCGAGACGACCTCGATGCGCGAGCGGTCCGCGGAGATGTGAAGGATCATCGTCGTGTCGCCGCGCATGCCCTCGAGCCCGGCGAGGCCGCCGAGCTCGGCGTTCTCGCCGATGCGGGTGTCGGAGCCGATCAGCAGGATGTTGATGGGCTCGCCGGCGTTCGGGTCGGACGGCGTGTCCGCTGTCGGGTCGGGGTCGGACTCCGTCGTCTCGGTTGGCGCCGGGATGTTGAGCTGCCCTGCCACGGAGGCGGTGTTGACGGACTGCTGCGTGAAGTAGGCGTAGCTGGCCGGCGCGACGGTGGCGAAGGCGACGAAGCCGAGGATCACGCTCAGGATGAGCACGCCCCAGCGGTGCGGCGCCTTCTGCGCGTGGCGGGAGGGCAAGCGGACACGCCCCTTCATGTGCATGCCACGCTCTCCTTACAGTGCCTCGACGCGTTCGTCCTGTGCGCGCCCGGTGATCGCCGTCCCAACGAACGACGAGAGCGATTGGTTGCCGCTGCACCCGTGGCGCGGCGGCGCTCGCGTCCGTCGGCGGGCCACGTACTGGGGAACATTCTCCCATATCGTCGCGCGTGAGGCTGGCGCGGGTCCCTCCGGGCCCACGTCGACGTGGCTCGCGAGGCGGCGCGGATCATATGGGTCGAGTGCCGGGACTGCCGTCATCCGACACGCGCGTCGCGCCCGGCTGGACTTGACGTATCGGGATTACACGAGTGTAATTTCTCGTGAGGCCGACGCCGTCGGATCTATTAAGGGGATCTCGCATGTGGAACATCTACGAGCAGTCAGTCCCGTCAGATGTCAGCACCCCGTCCCCGTCGCTCGCCCCCGTCGTCGACATCTTCGCGTCCGCGGAGGACGAGGGCCCGCTGGGATGGCAGGAGCGCGCGCTGTGCGCCCAGACCGACCCTGAGGCATTCTTCCCTGAGAAGGGCGGCTCGACGCGCGAGGCCAAGAAGGTCTGCACGTCGTGCGAGGTGCGCTCCGAGTGCCTCGATTACGCTCTCGAGAATGATGAGCGCTTCGGCATCTGGGGTGGGCTGTCCGAGCGCGAGCGACGCAAGCTCAAGCGCCGCGCTGTCTAGCGGCTCGGGGGGCCGCCTGTGAGTCCGGCTCGCATCACTGTCCGTGCCGTGGTCGTCGCGCACGGCGACGACCCGCACCTGCCCGACGTCCTCGCCGCGCTCGACGCGCAGGAGACCCGGCCCGACAGCATCTCCGTGATCTGCCTCGACGGTGCGACCGTCGCAGACCCTCCGCAGGGTCTCGCCCTGACGATCGAGACCTCGGAGGCCGCCACCTGGAGGGACGCGGTCGTCGCCCACCTCGATGACAGCCGGCCGCTCCCCGGCGAGTACCTCTGGCTCCTGCACGACGACACCGCCCCGCGTCCCGACGCGCTGCAACGCCTGCTCGCGGTGGCGCGCCAGCGGCGCCGCGCCGGCGTCATCGGCGCCGCGATCACCGAGTGGGACGAAGAGCGGCGGATCCTGAACCTCGGCTCCACCGTGACACGGACAGGGTCGAGGCGACTCGACCTCCCCGGCGTCGGCGAGCTCGACCAGGGGCAGTACGACGGCCGCGACGACGTGCTCGCCGTCTCCCTCGCGGGAGCGCTCGTCGACCGCGACGTGTGGCGGGAGCTCGACGGCACCGATCCCGCCTATGCGCGCTTCGGCTCCTCGGTGGAGTTCTGCAGGCGCGTCTGGCGCATCGGCCGCGACGTCGTCATCGTGCCAGACGCGATGGTGCGCCACCGCCGCGAGAGCTTCGTCGGCTCCAGGGCGTCGGGCACCGCGGCGACCTACGTCGCCAGGCGTGCCAGCGAGTGGCAGCACTCGCTGTCGTGGTCGCCTGTGCTCGCCTGGCCGTTCCTCGCCCTGTGGGGCCTGATCGACGCCCTCGTGCGGTCGCTCTTCCGCATCGCGCGCAACGAGCCGCGCCTGATTCCCGCGGAGTTCGCCGTCCCGTGGGCGGTGGTCGCGCTGCTGCCGTCCGTGGCGTCGTCGCGACGGCTCGTGGCACGTGCGTCCAGCAACTCGAGCCGGGCGGACCTGGAGCTGCTGGCCTCGTGGTCGGACGTCCTGTCCCACGCGCGCCGTGCCCTGCGCGCCGAGGACGGCGAGGAGCTCATCGACATCTCCGACGAGACCCGTGCGCTCGCCGGCAGGCGGCGCCGCGCGCTGCTCGTCGTGATCCTCGCGAGCGTCGGACTCTCCCTCGCGGCCTTCTGGACGTGGCTCGCCGCGCTCGGGGCCGATGCGATGCTCACGTCGACGGCGACCGGCGCCACCAATCTCACCTTCCCCGAGCTGTGGGCGCGCGCCACGACGGGCTGGGACGACACCGCGTTCGGCGTCGCGGCGCTCGACGGCGCCTTCGCCGGCGCGATGCTCCCGCTGTCACTCGTCCCCGGCGGGCTCGCCACGGGCCTCGCCGGACTGATGCTCGCGGCGCCGCTGCTGGCCGCTGTCGGCGCCTGGGCCGCGGTGGGTGCCGTGACGCGCAGGCCCTGGGTCCGCGTCGGCGCAGCGCTGCTGTACGCCGTGTGGGCGCCGTTCCTCGTCTCCCTCGAGTCGGGTGCGGTGTCGGCCGTGGTGGTCCACGCGCTCGTGGGCTGGGCGGCCTTCGCGCTCCTGCGCGGCTCCGGCTGGCACGTCGTGAGGGCCGACACCGGGCGGCTGCGCCCTGAGCCGGCCTCGCCAAGCGCGCGTGCGGGATTCGGCGTGCTCGCCGCGGTCGCCGTCGCCGTGCAGCCCGCCCTGATCCTGATCGTCGCACCCGCAGTGGTCGTGCTCGCGATCGCGGTGCGCGGAGCCCGCTTCGGTTGGCTGCTCGCGGGCCTGCCCGCCCTCGCCATCGCGCTCCCCGGTCTCGACGCCGCCTACCGCTCCCGCGACACCGTGGCGCAGGCATGGGCGCTCCTGGTCCGCGACTCGGGGCCGGCGGTCGACGCCGAGGCAGTCGCGCCGTGGAGACTCGCGCTTGGGGACGTCGGCCAGGGCATCGGCGGGCTCCCGTCCTTCGTCGGCTCCTCGGCCGATGCGGTGACTCTCGGCGTGGGCGCGGTCGTGGCCGCAGCCGCGCTCGCCTCGCTCATCTCACTGCGGTCCACGCGCGTCGCTGTCCCCGCCGTCCTCGTCGCGGCCGGCGCCCTCGTGCTCGCCGTCGCCCAGACGCGCACGGTGACCGCGCCAGCCGACGTGACCGGCGCCGCCGCAGCTCACGGCTGGCCGGGCGCGAGCCTCTCCGTCCTCGTCATCGCGCTGCTGCTTGCGGCCGCCTCGGCCACAGTCCAGCGCGCGGCGCCGGATCCGGCGCCCGCCGCCGACGGGGCCGATGAGACGCCGCGGTCCGGTGCGGCGCGCACCGCCGCTGGACTCGGGCGAGCCGTGGCCGGCGTGCTCGTGGCCGCCGCGCTCGTCGCAGCCGCTGGCCAGGCGGTCGTCGCCGCGTGGCCCGACCGCGTCCCCTACGGCGACGTCGCGGTCGCATCGGCCCGCGTCCTGCCGCTCGTCACGAGCCTCGAGGTCTCCGGCGACGCCGCTCCTCGGGTGCTCTATCTGTCCCAGGGCGACGCCGGGGTGACGTACTCCGTGATGACCAGGGACGGGCAGACCTCGATGCTGGGCCGCATCGGCGCGGACGCCGCCGGCACGCCCGTCGCGCGCGGTGCCGCCGCCGGGTGGAGCCCTGAGACCGTCGGGCCGGTGGTCGCCGGCCTCGTGGGAGGCAGCGCCACCGCAGTCGACGAGCTCGCCGAGCTGGGCATCGGCATCGTCGTGGTCGACCCGGACTCGGTCTCGCTTGCCGCCGACATCGACTCGACGGCCGAGCTCAGCCTGATCGGCGCCTCCGAGTCCGGCTCGGCATGGCGCGTGTCACGCGAGGTGTCACGCGCGTGGCTCGACGCCGTCGACGGCAGGATCCCGCTGGGATATGCGGACGCTGCGGCCTCGGGTCCGATCAGCGGCGCCGGCACTGTCGTCGTGACGTCGCCGGCCTCCTCGGGCTGGCAGGGCCAGCTGTCGGGACGCGCGCTCACTGCCGTGGACTCCGATCGAGTCGAGTTCGTCGTGAGCGGCGAGGGGGAGATCGCGGTGCAGTACGTCGACCCCTCGGCCCGCGTGTGGTGGTGGACCGTGCTGGCGCTGCTGGCGATCGGAGCGCTCGCGGCCGTGCCGCTGAGGCGCTCGAGGGAGGGCAGGCGCGCATGAGGTGGGTGTCGATCATCGCCACGGTCGTGGCACTCGGTGCCGCAGGCTCCGCAGTGGTGCTCGCCGACGACCTTCCGAGTGTGGGGACCGCGGAGCAGTACGCGCCGGTGCCGACCGTCGTCACGCCCGACGACCCGCTGCTGGTGTGCCCCGGGCCCGTGACGCTCCCGCTCGGCGGATCCGGGGAGGGCGATACGGCATCGACAGCCAAGTCGGCCGAGCTCGAGGTGCTGCCGGTGGGAGTCGAGGAGCTCGACGGCGGTGCCTCGGTGACCGTTCAGACCGCCGCCACGAGCGTCGAGACCGTGATCGGCGGCGACACCGCAGGGCTGGCGGCCGCCGCGTGCACCGCGCCCGTGAGGGAGCAGTGGGTGCTGGGCGGCACGACCGAGGTCGGCGCGAGCGCGCGCCTCGTCCTCGCGAACCCCGGCGAGACCGCGGTCCAGGCATCGGTCGAGGTCTATGGCGCGCTCGGACTGATCGACACCGTCGAGCAGGTCGTCGCGGCGTCGAGCAACGTGGAGATGCGGCTCGAGGGAGTCGAGCTCGACATGGCCTCCGTGGCGGTGCGCGTCACCGCGTCAGGCACGGGTGTCGCGGCGTTCCTGCAGGACACCAGGCTCCAGGGGTTCACGGCCGCCGGCACCGACTGGGCGACCGCGGGCCAGGCCTCCACCCGCGCCGTCGTGCCGGTGGCGAGCATCAACGGTGCCGAGGCGACGCTCCGGCTGCTCGCGCCTGAGGGGGCGACGGTGTCGCTGACCATGAGGACCTCGACCGGGGCGGTGCCCTGGGACGGCGCCCAGCGCCTGGAGCTGCCCGCAGGCGAGGTCGTGGACCTCGTCGTGCCCCGCTCGTCGCTCACCGCCGTCGAGGTGGACGCCGATGCCCCCGTGCTCGCCTCCGCGCTGGTGCAGGTGGAGCGCGACCCGGACATCTCGGGCGGCGACCCTGCTCACGAGATCGCCTGGACCTACGCAGCGGCGCCGGTGGCCGCGACGACCGGCGTCGTCGTTCCGGCAGGATCGGTGGCGCTCGTCGCCTCGGCGGAGCTCGCGACCACGCTGGCCGTGAGTGCCGGGGACGACGTCATCGAGCTCGAGATCGAGCCGGGGACGGTGGTGCGCACCGAGCTCGACGTCGCGCCAGGGACCGTGCTCAGTGCGACGACCGATGCCGCATGGGCGCTGCTGATCGCGGACGAGAACGGCTTCGTGACGACGGTGCAGCCCCGCCAGGAGGGCGCGCTGTCGACGTCGATCACGACGGTGTTCAACCCGACGGCTCCCTAGGCCTCGTAGCCGGGGTCGATCTCCTCGGGGGTGCGACCCAGCATGCGCGCCACCTGCTCCGCGATGACATCGCGCACCAGCTGCTCGCGGTCCTGAGGATCGCTCCTGGCCTCGATGGGCCGGCGGTACAGCACGATGCGCGCCGGCTGGCCCGCGTGGGCGGGGAAGACCCTGCCGATGGGCACGCCGTCCTCCCAGGGGCTCGGCTCCGACGGCGGCACGTCCTCAGCGCCGAACTCGAGCCTGCCCCAGTGCCTCGACCAACGCGGGGCGAGGCGGTCGGCGGCGTCCGCGACCATGTCGTCGAAGCGCTCACGCCTGCTCGCGTAGCCGGGAGCGTCGTAGGGGATCAGCGGGGCGCGGAGCCCGCGTCCGTGGCGATCCCGTCGAGGCGTCATGCCGTCAGGCTAGTCCGGCTCGCGGCGTGGCAACCGACGACCTGCGGCGGCGGGGGTACCGTCGGCGTGTGATCGGAACGCGGCTGTGCTCGAAGTCGGCCTGCGGCCGTCCCGCGGCCGCGACCCTCACCTACGTCTACTCGGACTCGACGGTGGTGGTCGGTCAGCTCGCCGCGCAGGCCGAGCCGCACAGCTACGACCTGTGCGCCCCTCACGCCGAGCGCTTCACGGCCCCCCGCGGCTGGGACGTCGTACAGGTCTACGTCGAGCTCGCCGAGCCCGAGGTCACCGGCGACGACCTCGACGCTCTCGCGATGGCCGTGCGCAGCGCCGCCCGCCGCAGCGAGCCCGTCGCTCCCGAGCCGGTGGAGACATCGGCGCCGGTGCGGGGCCACCTCAGGGTCGTCCCGACCGAGTAGCGCGCCATCGGCGCGACTCCCCGCCGCAACCTCGCGGTCATCCGGAATCGGTAGCCTGTGTCCGTGGCAGACCTCAGCTCCCTCATCAAGTCCTATGACGCCCGCGGAATCGTGGGCGAGACCCTCACCGAGGAGATTGCGACCGCCATCGGCGCCGCGTTCGCCGACGAGATCGTGATCCCCGACGGCCTCGGCGCCGTCGCCATCGGCCACGACATGCGTCCGTCCTCGATCCCGCTGGCCGCGGCCGCCGCCGCCGGGCTTCACGCACGCGGCGTCGACACCGTGCGCATCGGGCTGTGCTCGACCGACGGGCTGTACCACGCGTCGAGCGAGCTGGACCTGCCGGGGATCATGATCACGGCGAGCCACAACCCGCAGGAGTACAACGGCATGAAGTTCTGCCGCACCCGCGCACGCGCGGTGGGGGAGAACACCGGGCTCGCCGAGGTGCGAACACTCGCTGAGCGCTACCTCGACGACGGGGTGCCGCCCTCCGACGCCCCCGGCACCGAGGTGGACCGCGAGATGCTCGGCGCGTACGCGGAGTACCTGCGCTCGCTGGTCGACCTCAGCGCGATCCGTCCGCTCAAGGTCGTCGTGGATGCCGCCAACGGCATGGGCGGCCACACCGTGCCCGCCGTGCTCGGCACGGGCGTCGGGCTGCCGGCGCTGCCGCTCGAGATCGTGCCCATGTACTTCGAGCTCGACGGCTCGTTCCCGAACCATGAGGCGAATCCCCTCGACCCCGCGAACCTCGTCGACCTCCAGGCGCGCGTCGTCGAGGAGGGGGCCGACATCGGCCTCGCATTCGACGGCGACGCCGACCGGTGCTTCGTGGTCGACGAGCGAGGCATCGCCGTGCCGCCGTCGGCGATCACGGCACTGGTGGGCCTGCGGGAGACCGCTCGCGAGGCGGCCGAGGGGCGCGACTCGACGATCATCTACAACCTCATCTCCTCACGCGCCGTGCCCGAGCAGCTGGGCGAGGCCGGCGCCGCGACGGTCCGCTCGCGGGTGGGCCACAGCTTCATCAAGGCGCTCATGGCCGAGCACAACGCGATCTTCGGCGGCGAGCACTCCGGGCACTTCTACTTCCGCGACTTCTCGTACGCGGACTCCGGCATGATCGCCGCGATGCACGTGCTCGCAGCGCTCGGCCAGTCGGACGGCACCCTGTCCGAGCTGGTGGCCGCGCACGACCCCTACGTCCAGTCCGGCGAGATCAACTCGGTCGTCGAGGACCGCGCCGGGAAGATCGCCGAGGTGGAGGCCGCCTACGCCGGCCGCGCCGCGACCGACATGATGGACGGGCTCACGCTCGACCACTGGGACTCGAAGCCGCAGTGGTGGGCGAACATCCGCCCCTCGAACACGGAGCCGCTGCTGCGGCTCAACGTCGAGGCGGCCGATGAGGCTACGCTTGCCGAGGTCACCGCAGAGCTT
>JAUIBG010000229.1 GCA_030428165.1 Actinomycetes bacterium | reverse complement strand
GGAACAGCGGAACCCCGAGATAGCTCGTGGGGATGCTGCGCCGCATCCCGCGGTTCTGGTCGAAGTCAGGGAACACGGCGACGAACCGCTCGACGACGCGCAATTCGCTCGTACCGTCGTCGGCGAGCCCGAGGGTGTACTCGACGTCCATGCTGTCGAACGTGAAGTCGTTGACGTCCGCCAGATCTGCGGATGCCACGGGCCCCTGCTCGGCGGGTGCGTCAGCCGGCGCTGCGAGCGCGCCAGCGGCCCCCGTTCCCAGGAGCGCGAGCACACCCACGACGGCCGCACCGTGGGTCAGCCATCGGCCGATCCTCCCCATGCGCACACTCTACGACCCCGCGATGGTCGTACTCTTGTCTGCGTGACCGATCGCCGCCTCGCCATCGACGCCTGGGAGAGTCTCTTCCGCGCGCAGCACGAGGTGTTCGACGAGATCAGCACCGACTTCGACGGCGACGTGCTCACCCAGGCCGAGTACGACGTGCTGCTCACGGTCACGCGCGGCGAGGGTCGCACCGCCCGACTGCGCGATGTCACCGCGAACATGCTGATCAGCCAGCCGAGCGTGTCGCGCCTGGTCGACCGCATGGTCGCGCGCGGGCTGGTGACCAAGTGCGCCGATCCCCTCGACGGTCGCGGGTCGCTGGTCACGGCCACCGATGAGGGCGCACGCCTGTTCCGCGGCATCGCCTCGACGCACGGCGCATCGATCGCCGATCGGATGTCGCAGCTGACCGACGACGAGCTCTGCCAGCTGCGCGACCTCACGGCCAAGCTGCGTCGCCCGCGCATCGACGACTGCTGACGCACGGATGCCCCGCCCGAGGGAGCGGGGCGGGGCATCCGGGAATGCGGGTTACTGCTCGACGGGCTGCGGCTCGTCGGACTCGTGCGCGGCGAGAACCGGCGACGCGTCGTCGGTGGTGACAGTGACCTTGCGCGGCTTGGCCTTCTCGCTGACCGGGATCGTCACGCTGAGCACGCCGTTGCCGTAGGTGGCCGAGATGCGCTCGGTGTCGATGCCCTGGCCGAGGTTGAGCTGGCGCAGGAAGCTCGCGCCCTCGCGCTCACGGGTGATCCACTTCACGCCGTCGCCCGACGGGAGGGTGCGCTCGGCGCGGATCGTGAGCAGCTGGCCGTCGACGTCGATGTCGACCGAGCCCGGGTCGATGCCCGGCAGGTCGGCGGACAGGACGTAGTGGTCGCCGTCGCGGTAGAGGTCCATCGGCATGCGGCGCGGCCCGCGGCGCGTGTCGAAGAAGCTCGAAGCGAGTCGGTCGAGGTCGCGGAACGGGTCATAGGTGGCCATGTTCGTCTCCTTCTGTGTGATGTTCTGGTCCGAAGTTGAGTCGTATCGACTCAGGTATTCACAGATTAGCACTCGACACCCGAGAGTGCTAATAACCATGTTCGCCGTGAGCGAACGCGATCAGTGCAGTGAAATGAGCTCCGCGAGGACCGCGGCCCGGCATCATCCGGTCAGCACTCGATGACGTTTACCGCGAGACCGCCCTCGCTCGTCTCCTTGTACTTGTGCGACATGTCGATGCCGGTCTGCCGCATCGTCTCGACGACCTGATCGAGCGAGACGTAGTGCGACCCGTCGCCGCGCAGCGCGAGGCGAGCCGCGGTCACCGCGGTCGACGCCGCGATCGCGTTGCGCTCGATGCACGGGATCTGCACGAGCCCGCCGACCGGGTCGCACGTCAGGCCCAGATGGTGCTCCATCGCGATCTCCGCGGCGTTCTCGACCTGGCGGTTGGTTCCGCCCATGACCGCGGTCAGCCCTCGGGCCGCCATCGCGCACGCCGACCCCACTTCGGCCTGGCATCCTCCCTCGGCGCCCGAGATCGACGCGTTCGCCTTGAACAGCGATCCGAGCGCCGTCGCCGTCAAGAGGAAACGCCGGATGCCGCGG
>JAUIBG010000089.1 GCA_030428165.1 Actinomycetes bacterium | reverse complement strand
AGGCCATGGTGTGCACCATGAACTTCTCGTCGTCGCGAGTGGGGAAGTCCTCGCGGTAGTGGCCGCCGCGGCTCTCCTCGCGGTTGAGCGCTCCGGCGATCACGACCTCGGACAGGTCGAGCAGGAAGCCCAGCTCGATCGCCTCGAGGAGGTCCGTGTTGAAGACGCCGCCGGCGTCATCGATGCCCACGTTCGCGTAGCGCTCCTTGAGCGCCGTGACCGTGTTCTGGGCCTCGGTGAGGGAGTCGGCGGTCCTGAAGACCTGGACGCCCAGGTCCATGGCCGCCTGCAGCTCGGCGCGGATGGGGCCGATGCGCTCGGCGTCGGCCTTGCCCACGGTCGCCTTGAGGCGGGCGATCTCGTCGGTGACGCGGGTGGCCGCGTCGGCGGGCATCGGCGGCGCCTCGGCGGTCGCGTTGGCGTACTCCGCCGCGGCGATGCCGGACCGGCGGCCGAACACGTTGATGTCGAGCAGCGAGTTGGTGCCAAGGCGGTTGGCGCCGTGCACCGAGACGCACGCGCACTCGCCGGCGGCGTAGAGACCCTTGACGACGTCCGTGTTGTTGCGGAGCACCTCGCCCTGGACGTTGGTCGGGATTCCGCCCATCGCGTAGTGGGCGGTGGGGAACACCGGGACCGGCTCGGTGTAGGGCTCGATGCCCAGGTACGTGCGCGCGAACTCCGTGATGTCGGGGAGCTTCGCGTCGATGTGCGCCGGCTCCAGATGGGTGAGGTCGAGCAGCACGTAGTCCTTGTGGGGCCCGCAGCCGCGTCCCTCGCGCACCTCGTTGGCCATCGCGCGCGCCACCATGTCGCGCGGCGCGAGGTCCTTGATGGTCGGGGCGTAGCGCTCCATGAAGCGCTCGCCCTCCGAGTTGCGCAGGATGCCGCCCTCGCCGCGCGCGGCCTCTGACAGCAGGATGCCGAGTCCGGCCAGGCCTGTCGGGTGGAACTGGAAGAACTCCATGTCCTCGAGCGGCAGTCCGCGCCTGTAGGCCACCGCCATGCCGTCGCCGGTGAGGGTGTGGGCGTTCGACGTGGTCTTGAAGACCTTGCCGGCACCGCCCGTGGCGAAGATCACGCTCTTGGCGCGGAAGGTGTGGACCTTGCCGGTCGCGAGCTCGTACGCCACGACGCCTGCGACGGAGACCTCGGCACCGGGCGCCGCCTCCTGCGGGTCGTCCGTGAGGATCACGTCGAGGACGTAGAACTCGTTGAAGAACTCGACGTTCTGCTTGATGCACTGCTGGTACAGCGTCTGCAGGATCATGTGGCCGGTGCGGTCCGCGGCGTAGCAGGCGCGGCGCACCGCCGCCTGGCCGTGCTCGCGGGTGTGGCCGCCGAACCTGCGCTGGTCGATCGTGCCGCCCTCGGTGCGGTTGAAGGGCAGGCCCATCTTCTCCAGGTCGAGCACCGCGTCCACGGCCTCACGGCAGAGGATCTCAGCCGCGTCCTGGTCGACCAGGTAGTCGCCGCCCTTGACCGTGTCGAAGGTGTGCCACTCGGCGTTGTCGTCCTCGACGTTGGCCAGCGCCGCCGCCATGCCGCCCTGCGCCGCGCCCGTGTGGGAGCGGGTGGGGTACAGCTTGGTCAGCACGGCCGTCCTGGCGCGCGTGGAACTCTCCAGCGCGGCACGCATGCCGGCGCCGCCAGCGCCGACGATGACGACGTCGTACTCGTGTTCGGTCACAGCACATCCTCACAGAAGCTCGGGACGCCCTCCAGCAGTGCTCCTGAGGCGTCGACGGGGCATGGGTCGAAGGTCCAGATCACGAGCGCGCCCAGCACGATGATCACCGCGGTCGCGATGCCCAGCAGTGCATGCAGCACGGTGCGGGTCGTCTTGCGCGACGCGTAGTCGTTGATGATGTAGCCCATGCCGTTCATGCCGTGGAGCATGGCGAGCAGGAGCATGGCGAAGTCCCACCACTGCCACAGCGGGCTGGCCCACTTGCCGGCGACGAACGCGAAGTCGATCTGGCTCACGCCGTCGCCCGTCATCAAGTTGACGAACAGGTGCGTGAAGATCAGCACGATCAGCAGCACGCCCGAGACGCGCTGGAACAGCCACCACCAGCGCTGCACCTTGTGGCGGCGCGTCGGGGGCATGGGCTTGATGTCCTGAGGCGCGGTCATGATCAGTGACCTCCGAACACGACGCCGAGGTGGCGCGGCAGGAAGCCGGCCATGACGATCGCGGTGATGACCCACACGGCGATCGTGAGCGCGCGCTGATGACGCAGCGCCCAGTCCCAGCGGTCCACGGCGATGACGCGCAGACCGTTGAGCGCGTGGACGACGATCGCGCCCACGAGGCCGGCCTCGACCAGTCCGTAGATCGGAGTCTTGTAGCTGCCGATCACCTCGTCGTAGGCCTCGGGCGAGACCCGCACCAGCGAGGTGTCCAGCACGTGGACGAGGAGGAAGAAGAAGATCGCGACTCCTGTGGCGCGGTGGACGAACCACATCCACATGCCGTCGCTGCCGCGATACAGCGTGGGTGCAGGGGACATCTGCGTAGACCAGCCTCCTTGGGTGTGTCGTAATCAGCATCCTAGTCTTGGCGCATGAGTGATTCCCGCATCGACGACTTCGTGGCCGTGATCCCCGCGGGAGGAGTGGGCTCCAGGCTCTGGCCGCTGTCCACACCCGAGCACCCCAAGTTCCTGATCGACCTCCTGGGCGCGGGCGCGACGCTCATCCAGGACACCTACGCGAGGCTGGCGCCGATCTCGGGCGGATGCCTCGTGGTGACCGGCGCGACCCATGCGGCCGCCGTGGGCGCGCAGCTGCCGGAGCTGGGAGCCGAGTCGATCCTCGCCGAGCCCAGCCCTCGCGACTCGATGGCCGCGATCGCGCTCGCGGCCGCGGTGATCGAGCAGCGGCGGGGGCCGGCGGTGATGGGCTCGTTCGCCGCCGACCACGTGATCCCCGAGCCCGCGGAGTTCCGCGCGGCGGTCGCGACTGCTGTCGCGGCGGCGCGGACCGGCCGAATCGTGACGATCGGCATCGAGCCGACCTCGCCGTCGACCGCCTTCGGCTACATCCAGGCCGCAGGCGGGCTCGAGGGCGTCGAGGGTGCTCGCGACGTCGCGCAGTTCACGGAGAAGCCCGATGCCGCGACCGCCGCGCGCATGATCGCGGACGGCGCGCACTTCTGGAACGCGGGCATGTTCGTGATGCGCACCGATGTGCTGCTGGGGCACCTCGCGAGGCTCCAGCCCGGGATCCACGACGGCGTGCGGGAGATCGCCGCCGCCTGGGACACCCCGGAGCGGGCCGATGTCGTGGCCAGGGTCTGGCCGACGCTCACCAAGATTGCGATCGACCACGCGATCGCCGAGCCGGTGGCGGCGCAGGGAGGCGTCGCCGTCGTGCCCGCGTCGTTCGCCTGGGACGACGTGGGCGACTTCGCGTCGCTTGCGGAGATGGTGCAGGCCGATGCGGACGGGAGGGTGTCGATCTCCCGCACGGCCCCGCTGGGCACGGTCGAGGCGCCGGGCGCCGTGGCGATCGGAGGTTCGCTGCCCGTCGTCGTCGTGGGCATCGAGGATGCGGTGGTGGTGCAGACCGACGAGGCGATTCTCGTCACCACGAGGGGAGCGGCTCAGCTCGTCAAGAATGCGCGCGCATCCCTCGAGTGATGCGCGCATTCCTTTCCCCAAGAGATTGAGACCGCATCGTTACCATTCGGTAACACTGCGCACCTTCGGCGTCCCTTTTCGCACGTAGCATGAGGTACGCATTCTTGCCCGACTGTGGGCGTTTCCCTGGCGAAGCCAGGCACTACTAGTGAGGAACTGCAGATGAAGAACACGATCCGCTTCGGTGCGATCGCCGCTGTGTCGGCGCTCGCGCTCGCCGCGTGCTCGGCCGCTCCGGAGGAGACCGAGGAGACCACCTCCGAGGCCACCCCCACCGAGACCGCCGAGACCGTCGACTACAAGGCCTGCATGGTCTCCGACGCCGGTGGCTTCGACGACAAGTCGTTCAACCAGTCGGGCTACGAGGGCCTGGTCCGCGCCGAGGAGGAGCTCGGTATCGAGATCGCCACGGCCGAGTCGTCCTCGGGCGACCAGTACGCGACGAACATCGAGGCGATGGTCGCCGCTGACTGCGACCTGATCATCACGGTCGGCTTCCTGCTGAGCCAGGCCACGGTGGACGGCGCGCTCGCCAACCCCGACGTCGCGTTCGCGATCGTCGACGACCTGGCGGACACCGACTTCAACGGTGAGATCGACGCTCCGAACATCAAGCCGATCACCTTCGAGACCGACGAGGCCGCGTTCCTCGCGGGCTACGCCGCTGCCGACGCCTCGGCGACCGGCACCGTCGCCACCTTCGGCGGCATCAACATCCCCTCGGTCTCCATCTTCATGGACGGCTACCTCGCGGGTGTGAACAAGTACAACGAGGACAACGGTTCCGCCGTCAACGTGCTCGGCTGGGACGGCGCCGACGGCTCCTTCACCGGTGACTTCGAGGACCAGTCGAAGGGCTCGACGACCGCTCAGGGCTTCATCGACCAGGGCGCCGACATCATCATGCCCGTCGCCGGCCCGGTCGGTCTCGGTGCCGCCGCCACCGCTCAGGAGGCCGGCAACACCTGGGTCATCGGTGTGGACGCCGACTGGACCCAGACCAGCCCCGAGTACTCGTCGATCATCTTCACCTCGGTGCTGAAGAACATCGGCAACGCGGTGTTCGACACCATCGCCGAGGGCATCGACGGCCTCTCGTTCGACCCCTACGTTGGAACCCTTGAGAACGACGGCGTCGGCGTGGCCGACTTCGCCGAGGGCTCGGTCTCCGAGGGCACCCTCGCGGCGCTCGAGGAGCTCCGTGCCGGCATCATCGACGGCTCCATCGAGCCTTCGACGGCGGGCTAGTCTCACCGACTCAGCAACACACCAAGCGCAGGGGCGTGCCGCGGTACACGCGGCACGCCCCTCGTGCTTGACTGTGGTCTAGCAGCGCATCGAGGCGCGACCATCAGCCGCGCAGCGACGCGCGATGGCGTGCGACAGGAGGAGAAGTGAAACTCGAGCTCAGGGGCATCACCAAGAAGTTCGGCGACTTCGTCGCGAACGACAGCATCGACCTGGTGGTGGAGCCCGGCACCGTCCATGCCCTGCTCGGCGAGAACGGCGCGGGCAAGTCAACGCTCATGAACGTGCTGTTCGGCCTCTACGACGCCGACGGCGGCGAGGTGCTGCTGGACGACAAGCCCGTGAAGTTCGACGGTCCTGGCGACGCCATGCGCGCCGGCATCGGTATGGTCCACCAGCACTTCATGCTGGTGCGTCCGTTCACGGTCGCCGAGAACGTCATGCTGGGCCACGAGCCGCTGGCGGGATCGCGGCTGCTCGACTTCTCGATGGCGCGCGACCGCGTCACCCACCTGTCCCAGAAGTTCGGCTTCGACATCGACCCCGACGCGGTCATCGACGACCTCTCCGTCGGCGCCGAGCAGCGCGTCGAGATCATCAAGGCGCTGAGCCGCGACGCGAACGTCCTGATCCTGGACGAGCCCACGGCCGTGCTCACCCCGCAGGAGACCGACGAGCTCCTCGAGATCGTGCGACAGCTCGCCGACTCGGGCACGTCCGTCGTGCTCATCACCCACAAGCTCCGCGAGGTCCAGGCCGTCGCCGACACCATCACGGTCATCCGCCGCGGCAAGGTGGTCGGCACCGCCAAGCCCACCGCGACCCAGGAGGAACTCGCCTCCCTGATGGTCGGCCGCGACGTCTCGATGACCGTCGACAAGGGCGCCGCTAAGCCGGGCGCGACCATGCTCGAGATCGAGGATCTCAGGGCCGTCGACGACTTCGACATCACGACGCTCGACGGTGTCTCCTTCGACGTCAAGGCAGGGGAGATCCTGTGCGTCGCCGGCGTGCAGGGCAACGGTCAGACCGAGCTTGCCGAGGCGATCCTCGGAGCAATCCCGGCGTCGGGCTCGGTGACGCTCGACGGCACTGAGCTCCTGGGCCGCTCGATCCGGCACGTGCTCCGCGAGGGCGTCGGCTTCGTGCCGGAGGACCGCACCGAGGACGGGCTCGTCGCGAAGTTCACGATCGAGAACAACCTGGTGCTCGACCTCATCGACCAGGCGCCCTACTCGCGTGGCGGCGCCATCAATGTGAAGGCGATCGAGGACAACGCGGTCGCCAAGGTCGAGGAGTTCGACGTGCGCACCACGTCGGCCAAGGCGACCGCCGGCTCGCTCTCCGGTGGAAACCAGCAGAAGGTCGTCCTCGCGCGCGAGATGTCGCGGCCGCTCAAGCTCCTCATCGCGTCCCAGCCCACCCGCGGCCTCGACGTGGGCTCGATCGAGTTCGTGCACAAGCGCATCATCGCCGAGCGCGACAACGGCACTGCGGTGCTGATCATCTCCTCCGAGCTCGACGAGGTCGTCGCGCTCGCCGACCGGA
The DNA here is from genome assembly GCA_030428165.1 of Actinomycetes bacterium. Lineage (GTDB taxonomy): Bacteria > Actinomycetota > Actinomycetes > Actinomycetales > Demequinaceae > Demequina. Next base: position 3,213 of record JAUIBG010000089.1, on the reverse strand, counting down.
TCGCGGTGATGTACCACGGCACGATCGTGGACATCGTCCCGCCGGACACGGATCGTGACACTCTCGGCCTGCTGATGGCCGGTGGAAAGCAGGTGACGGCGTGAGCGCCGAGAGCAACAAGTCGGCCGTGGAGGAGAACCCGGCCCAGGCATCGGCCTCGGAGGACGGCGGCGACCGTGCCCGCGGGATGCTGAGGGCGATCGCAGAGTCGAATGCGCTCGTCGTGTTCGCCGCGATCGTCGCGGCCCTGATCGTCGGCTCGGTCCTGGTGATCATCGCCAATGAGGACGTCATCGACGCGGCCGGCTACTTCTTCTCGCGGCCAGGCGACACGTTCGCCGCCATCGGCACGGCGATCGTCGACGCGTACGGCGCGCTGTTCCGCGGCTCGATCTACAACACGAACGCCGACACGTTCGTGGACGGCATCAAGCCGCTGACCGGCTCGCTCACGCTCGCGACCCCGCTGATCCTCGCCGGACTCGGCCTCGGCGTCGGCTTCCGCGCCGGCCTGTTCAACATCGGCGCCCAGGGCCAGGTCATCATCGGCGCGACCATCGCGTGGGTGCTCGGCTTCCACGTCGGGCTCCCGTTCGGCATCCACCTCGCGTTCGCCCTGCTCGGCGGCCTGCTGGGAGGTGCGATCTGGGGCTTCATCCCCGGCGTGCTGAAGGCGACCAGCGGCGCCAACGAGGTCATCGTCACGATCATGCTCAACTACGTGGCGTTGTACCTGCTGTCGTGGCTGCTGACCTTCGATGCGTTCCAGATCCCCGGCTCGGACAACCCGAAGTCGCCCAACATCCTGGACACGGCCGCGTGGCCCAAGCTCCTCGGGGACAACTACAACCTCCATTGGGGCTTCATCTTCGCGCTCGTCATGGCCGGCGTGATCTGGTGGCTTATGGAGCGCTCGACGCTCGGCTTCCGATTCCGCGCGGTGGGCGCCAACCCGCACGCCGCTGCCAAGGCCGGCATGAACGTCAAACTCACATACATCCTGGTGATGGTCGTGGCCGGAGCCATGGCTGGCCTCGCCGGCGCCAACCAGATCCTCGGCACCGAGCGGTCGCTCACCGCCGACATCGCCGGCTCGATCGGCTTCGACGCGATCACCGTGGCGCTGCTGGGACGGTCGCGGCCGTTCGGCATCGTCGGCGCCGGCCTGCTGTTCGGCGCGCTGTCCGCCTCGGGCCCCACCCTGCAGGTGCAGGCGGGCCTGCCGATCGACATCGTGCTGGTGATCCAGTCGGTGATCGTGCTGTTCATCGCGGCGCCGCCGCTGGTGAGATTCCTCTTCAGGCTCCCTGAGCCCAGGATCGTCAAGGAGGTGACGGCATGACCGCCGTGGCCACGCCGACCGTGCAGGCCGAGCGCAGCATCTGGAAGACGACCGCCGTGTTCCTGTCGCGCTGGAAGGCGCCCATCGGCTACTCGGTCATGGCGCTGCTCAGCCTGCTGGTCTTCGGGTTCGGTCCCGAGCCGGGCCAGACGACGAGCTTCGCGCTGTCGCAGGCCTCCGACGCCGTGCAGATCCCGGTGTTCTCACTGCCGTCGATGCTCACCGCGATCGTGCTCTCGGTCATCGCGCTGGGGCTCGCCGGATACTCGACCTACGCGACGTACGCCGAGAAGAAGGTGGGCGTGTGGCTGCCCATCGCGTTCGGACTCGCGTTCATGGGCGCGCTGCTCACGTGGGCGGGCGCCGGTCGCGACTCCACCAACGTCAACATCACGGGCATGCTCGTGTCAGGCGTGTTCCTCGCCGTCCCGCTGGTGTTCGGCTCGCTCGCTGGTGTCGTCAACGAGCGCTCCGGCGTCGTCAACATCGCGATCGAGGGTCAGCTGCTCGCCGGCGCCTTCCTCGCCGTCATCGTCGCGTCGGTGACCTCGAACGCCTACCTGGGCCTCGTGGCAGCGCCGATCGCCGGTGCGCTGGTCGGCTCGCTGCTCGCGCTGTTCGCGGTGAAGTACTGGGTGGACCAGATCGTGGTCGGCGTCGTGCTCAACGTGCTCGTCATCGGCCTCACCAGCTTCTTCTTCTCGACGGTGCTGTCCGACCGTCCCGAGCTGAACCAGGCCGCGGCGCAGATGCAGGCGGATGGCGGCATCGTGCTGCAGTCGCTGCCCATCCCGCTGCTCGCCGACATCCCGGTGCTCGGCCCGGTGCTGTTCGACCACAACTTGCTGGTGTACCTGATGTACGCGATCGTGATCGCGCTGCAGATCATGCTGTTCAAGTCCCGCTGGGGCCTGCGAGTGCGCGCCGTCGGCGAGCACCCCAAGGCCGCGGACACGGTCGGCATCAAGGTGAACCGCACCCGCGTGCTGTCCGTGCTGCTGGGCGGCGCGATCGCCGGTCTGGGCGGCGCGTTCTTCACGGTCGCGAACGGACTGTCGTTCGCCAAGGAGATGACGGCCGGCAAGGGCTTCATCGCACTGGCGGCGATGATCCTGGGTCGCTGGAACCCCACGGGCGCGCTGATGGCTGCGCTGCTGTTCGGCTTCGCCGACGCACTGCGCATCCAGCTGGGCATCATCGGCTCGCCGATCCCGTCGGAGTGGCTCGCGATGCTGCCGTACCTGGCGACGATCTTCGCGGTCGCCGGCCTGGTCGGGAAGTCCCGCCCGCCGGCCGCCGAGAACATCCCGTACAAGAAGTAGGGGAGAGCGCCGGTGGGGCCGAGCCGCCCCGCCGGCGGCTTCCGTCTCCCGACCCTGTTCGCCCCGCCGGCTCCGCTCGGCCCCCACGGTAAGGACCGCGACGTGACTGACGCATCGGCCATCGACTGGGAGATGCTCCGCGCTGCAGCGCGCGATGCCTCCACCCGTGCCTACGTGCCCTACTCGAAGTACCCCGTGGGCGTCGCGGCGCTGACGGACACGGGCGAGGTCGTCATCGGCGCCAATGTCGAGAACGCCTCGTACGGCTTGACGCTGTGCGCGGAGTGCGCGCTCGTATCGAAGCTGCACACCGACGGCGCGGGCTCGCGCCTCGTCGCGTTCGCCTGCGTCGACGCCGCGGGCGCGCCGCTCCAGCCGTGCGGCCGGTGCAGGCAGCTGCTCTACGAGCACGGCGGCGACGACCTGCTGGTCGACGGCCCGCTGGACGACGACGGGAACCACACCACGCTCGTGATGAGCGAGGTGCTCCCGTGGGCGTTCGGGCCGCAGCATCTGGAAAAGTAGGTCCACGCCGCTCGCGCCCCCAGC
>JAUIBG010000088.1 GCA_030428165.1 Actinomycetes bacterium | reverse complement strand
CTTCAGCTCGTACTTCACGAACCAGGCCAGCAGCGCGAGGCCGAACAGCGCGAAGCCGATGACCCACCAGGTGATGCCGTCGACGCGCACCAGGGACAGGGCGCCGAGCAGCGACAGCAGCGAGACGGACAGCAGCGCCGTGCCGAACGAGTCGATCTTGCCGCCGGAGGCCGAGTGCGGGTCGGGGACCCAGAAGATCACCACCGCGAGCGCGACCGTCACCAGCAGGGCTGGCACGGAGAGCACCAGCCAGAGACGGCCCTCGAAGAGGCTGCCGAGCTGGCCCGACAGCAGCGCGCCGCCGATCGCGCCAGCCTCGAGCGCCACGACGATGAGGCCGGCGCCCTTGGCGGTGAGCTCGGCCGCGTTGGGGAACTTCCTGGCGCGCGCGTGGATGATCGAGACGTTCATCGGCAGCCACACCACGTAGAAGCCCTGGATCGCCCACAGGAGCGTGAACAGCCAGAACTGGCCGGAGAACGCGAGTCCCCAGCTGGCGGCCGCGGTGACGATGAGGGAGCCGATGAGCACCTTGCGGTGGCCGTACATGTCGCCCAGGCGGGCGAGCACCGGCACGACGATCGCGCTGAGCAGCAGCTGCGCGGCCTCGAACCAGTTGACGCTGGCATCGTTGATGCCCAGGTTCCTGGCGATATCCGTCAGCAGCGGCGTGTAGTAGCCCTGGAGGACGCCGGAGGTCGCCTCGACGACCACGAGCGCGCCCACCACGCCGGCGAGGGGTCCCTTGACTCGTGACATGCGCCGATACTGGCAGACGCAGGTGTCGGACATGTGTCCAACTGTGGGAAGGTACATCCCCAGCCCCAGCATCGGCCCCGAGCCGTCCCCCGCCGAGCGCCGCCCCCGCCCCCACCGCGAACTTGAACACCTCGCCCGGAAACGCGCAGCGAAACCAGGCGAGGTGTCGAACTTGCAGCGGAGTGTGCAGCGCCGCGGGGCGACGGGGCGGATGGCAGCCGAGGCGCTACGGTCGCCCCAACCCTTTTGCCCCGCTCGTCCGTCGTAGTGTCGAGAGCACCCCCAAGGGAGTCGGAATGTCTCAGTGGCAGGACACGATGGAAGCGCTGGTCCGGGACCGGCAGCGCGCCCTCGTCGGCTACGCGTACCTGGTATGCGCGGACTCGACGATGGCGCAGGACCTGGTCCAGGAGGCGCTGGTCAAGACGTTCTCGCGTTCGCGAGGACCGATGACGGTGCCAGCCGCCGAGGCGTACGTGCGTCGCGCGATCGCGACCGTGTACATCGACGGCTACCGGCGTGAGCAGCGCTGGCGCAAGGTCCAGCACCTGTTCAGGCCCGAGGCCGTCGAGCCGGACCGGATCGCGGCCATCGACGCCGGCACCGGAGTGCAGGAGGCGATCGCGGCACTCCCGCCGCGCGAGCGCACCTGCATCGTCCTGCGCTACTTCGACGACCTCACCGTGAGGCAGATCGCCGAGCACCTGGGGCTCGCGACCGGGACCGTGAAGAGGTACCTGTCCGACGCTCTCGACCGGCTCGAGCTGACGCTCGGGCCCCTGGACGACGAGCGCGATCCGCTGGACGCGCCCGAGAGCGAGGAGGTGCGGTGATGGGACGCCTGGGTGACGAGCTGAGGGCTGCCGCCGACAGGGCCGATGTGCCCACCGGCATCGATGTCGAGAAGACCGTGGGTGCGGTGAAGCGCCGTAAGGCCGTGCGGACGGCGGGCCCGGTCGCGCTCGGCGTGGGCGCGCTGGCGATCGCAGGCGTCGCGGTGGCGCCGATGTTCGCAGGGTTCGGCTTCTCCGCCGCCGAGAGCGCGACGGACTCCGGCGCAGTCACGGCCGAGGATGGCGCCGACGAGGCCATCGAGGAGGGCCAGGCGCTGCCGGAGAACGACTCGGCCGCTGGAGGAACCATGCTCGCCGACCCGTACATGTGCGGGGTCGACGCGGACGAGATCGTGCACATGGCCGTGGCCTACCCGTGGTCTGTCACGGCGTCGATCCCCGAGCAGGACCTCACCGGACGCGAGGATGCGCCGTTCGTGACGGTCGAGAGCACCATGGCCGTCGACGACTCCATCAGGGTGCTCGCCGGACAGCCCGGATCGGTCATCCTCTGGGAGGGCATCGTGGTGGGCCTGGTGTACCCAGGCGAGGTCATCACCTGGGGCCCCGCGGATGAGCCGATGGCTGCGGACGGCGCGTTCGAGGCCGCGGACGGTGCGACCATCGCCGTCGACGTCCCCCTCGTGAACTGCTGGGACGGCGCCCAGCTGCCGGCCGGGAACTACGAGCTCATGACGCGGCAGAGCTTCGTCGAGCAGGCGTACGCGACCGAGGAGCCCGTCGACGGCGGCGACGCGGATCTGCCGGCGGAGTCGTCCGGCATCGGCCTGTGGTCCACCGAGGAGTCGAACCGCCTGCCGTTCAGGATTGCCGGCGACGTCGTGGACCACCCGTTCGACCAGTACCTGGGCTAGCGCCTGCCGCGCAACCGGTCGAGCTGGCGCCTCTCCTTCTTGGTGGGGCGTCCGGCTCCCCGGTCGCGCACCCCGAAGGGGGAGACCTTCTCGCGGGGAGGCGGTGGCGGCGAGTGATCGATGTAGGCGGCCTGGGCCACCGGAGCGCCGACTCGCTTGGCGAGCAGCTGCCGCACCTCGACGATGCGCACCCGCTCGCCGCCGCGCACCTCGACCGTGCTGCCGACGCGCACCGCCTGGGCGGGCTTGGCCCGATCGCCGTCGACGCGGACGTGTCCGGCACGGCAGGCGGCGGTCGCCTGGGACCTCGTCTTGTACAGGCGCACCGCCCATACCCACGCATCCACGCGCACCGCATCCGCCATGCGCCGAGGGTACGCCGTCGCCGGCCGGGCTCAGTCGACCAGGGGCACGCCGACGACCGCGGTCCCGGACTCATCGGCGCCGAGCACGACGAGCGTGTCGCCCGCGACCGGTCCATAGAGGTAGCTGCCTGCGACGCCCGGCACGCCGTCGATGCGTGCGAGCTCCTCGGCGCCCTCGTCGACCGCGAAGAGGAACGCTCCTCCGAAGACCCCGTCGTACACGACGCCGTCGACGAACGCGGGCGGAGCCGCCGTGTTCCTGAAGCCCTCCGGCTCGAATCGCCACGCGACGTCGCCGTCCACCGTGTCGAGCGCGACGATCTCGCCGCCGGCGTAGCCGACGACGACGTCGCCGTCCACGGAGAGCCTGGCGAGCGCTCCGGCGAAGGTGAGCTCGTCGGCCTCACCGGCATCGGCGCTCCACATCACCGTCTCCCACTCGGGAGTGAGTCCGGCAGCCGAGGTGGCGAACCCCGTGACCGTGCCGTGCCTGGACGCGTCGGCGTCGTCTCCTGAGTAGGTCGCGATCACCATGCCGTCGCCCGTCGCGACCAGGTTGCCCGCGATGGCCTTTCCGCGCACGGCGCTCACCGCGAGCTCGTCGCCCGTGAGGGGATCGAGCAGCACCAGCTCGTCCCCCGCCCCGTCCTGGGCGGCGCGCACCACGACGATGCCGTCCGCGGTCGCCACGGCCGCCTCGATCCTGAACGAGTCGTCCTCCCACAGCAGGGCGGGAGTGGCGGACACGTCCCACGCGCCGATGCGTCCCAGCTGGTCGGCGATGAAAGCGACACCACCGGCGGAGACCATCGGGCGGCAGTAGGTCTCGTGAATGCCCTGCTCCCATGGGACCGCGTCGAGGACGTCGCCGGTCGCCGCGTCGAGTCTCAGCAGCGTGAACTGGCCCGATTCCGCCATCGGGCTGACCGGCGCCGCGACAGCGAGCACGTCGCCCGACTCCAGCACGAGCGGGCCGCAGGCCGGCAGGACCCCAGAGACCTTCCACACCTCCTCGGCGGCCGCCGCGTCGACCGCGACGATCGCTCCGGACCCGTCGCCGTCGACGCCGCTGAGGAACACCGAGTCGCCGTCCGTCGCGGCGACGGTCGAGCTGCCGTTCGCCTCGAAGTCCGACAGCACCACCGTCCAGGCTGGCGACCAGCCGTCGCCACCGGATCCGGCCGGCTGGCCCCCTGCGCCAGTCAGACCGTCGGGGCCGCGCTCCTGCGCCAGCGCGGCAGCGAGCGCGGCGTCGGGGTCGTCGAGCAGGAGCACATCGAGGACGCACGAGTCGATCAGCGCCGGCTCGGTGACCCCTGCGGCGGCGCAGGCCTGTTCCGCCGCGGCGATCTCGTCCTCCGCGAAGTCGTCGACCGACGGCGGGGCGTCCGGGAAGGTCAGGTCCGTGAAGGTCTCCGTCGTCTCGCCGTCCGCGTACGGCAGGAGCGAGTCCTCCTGGGCGATCCGCCAGCTCTCCGCCAGGGTGCCCTCGCCCCCGTAGAGCTCATCGAAGAGTGCCTCGCCGGACAGCTCCGTGCCGTCCCGCAGCCGCAGGTCGTTGCCGGGGTCGCCGTCGCGGTCCCCCAGGAGACCGCGCGGCTGCGCGTCGTCCGGCACGTCGACGAAGATGTCGACAGTCCAGTACCCGTCGACTCCCACGCGCATCTGTCCGCCAGGCCACGCGACCACGCCCTCGCCCGCGGCGCTGATCCCCGCGACCGTGTCCCCCATGGAGATCGCGAACGCTCCCTCGACATCGACTGGCTCATGATCGACGTACATGTCGATCCAGCCCTCGGCGTCGTAGTTCTTCTCGAACGCCACGACCGCGTCGCCCGTGTCGATCGCCACCGTCGTGATGATCGAGACCGTCCGGGAGTCGCCGTAGGGAGCAGTCCGGGCCTGAATCTCGATCTCATCCGTCTCAAGCACCGTGAACTCACCCACTGCCTGGAACTCGTACGCGAGTCCGTCGAGCGTCACGACATGCGGGTCGCCCCAGAAACTGCCGCAGTCCTCGCACGGCGGTGGCTCGCAGACGAGGTCGCCGCCCGCGTCTCCCGCGGCGAGCAGGTTCGGATCGTCGCCCGTGCACATCTGCGGCGGCGGCTTGTCGCACGCCGCCATGCACACGCCGACGAGCGCCGCGAGCGCCACTCCCGACGCGAAGCGCCTCAGTGCCCCGCTCACGGGGTACCTCCTGCACGGCTGAGCGCCGGCGCGGCTGGTCGCGCGACCGAGCCGGGAGGCGCGATGAAGGCCTGGAGCGCCACGACCCGGAGATTGAGGACGATGCGCCGCCACCCCCTCACGAATGACACAGGTCCGCGTGCGTGCGACAGCAGGGCGGGAGAGCAGGCAAGGAAGACCCAGGCGCGTCCCGACGTGAAGCGCTGGACCCGCACGGTCTCGAACGCGACGGCTGCCACTGCTCCCACGAGGAAGAGGGCGATCGGCAGCCAGCCGTCGAGCAGCCAGGGCCGGAGGGAGTCACGGAGGTAGTACGAGTTCCAGATGCCGTGGTCGGCCACGACGAGCGCGAGCGCCACCCAGGGGAGCAGCCATGACCACCACTGCCGACGCCTCGTCATCCAGAGCCCGATCGTCAGGCCGACGAGCCCCGTCCAGACCGCGTGGCCGGCGAGCACCGCGAGATCGGTGTGCGCTGACGGGAGGAACCACCCGAGGGCAGAGTCGAGCCCGCCCGCTGTCACGCGTCCCCACATCGCGTCCTCGTGGACGGCGAAGCCGGCGCCCGAGGCGAAGCCGAGGATGCCGAAGTCGGTGGCGCCCGGCGTGCCGCCCGATCGCCACCACCACGCCAGCACCACGGTGGCCAGCGGGACGAGCTTCGCGACCTCCTCGATCGCTGGCACGATGACGACGAGACGCAGCCCGCCGTCGTCGGCGACCCACGGCTCGACGACATCGTTGAGCAGCACCGAGATCCAGATCGAGGTGAAGTATCCGCCCAGGAAGACGGCGACGACGTTCACCAGCGTCCTGCTGCGGGACAGCATCGAGACGAGCATGAGCCAGCACACGGGCCACGCGTGCCAGGCCACGTTCCGCGCGAGCGCTCCGCCCTGGCCCTCAGCGGCGTAGCCGTAGACGCTCCACCCGAAGAAGGCGAGGGAGACGGCGAGGCCCGCCCAGGCGAGAATCCTGAGGAACCTCCTGGCCGGCGCTCCGCGCATCAGTCGTCACCGGAGTCCTGCGAGCGCGGGTCGCCCACCCAGTCGGTCTCGATGACCTCGCGAGCACGCTGCTCGTGCGCGTCAGCCGCATCCGCGGCCTTCGACGCCTCGTAGCCGGCCTTGGTCGCGTTCGTCGCGGTCTCCGTCATCGTCCAGATGGTCCCGGCTCCGGGAACGTACTCGAGCAGGGCCTCCCAGATGAAGTCCTCCTTGCTCTTGGCGTGCGGCGATGTCGCCTCGGTGACGATCGCCTCGTCAGCGGTCTGCTGGTCGCGGGGCTTGGTCTGGATGTCACGGCCCTGTCGGAAGGTCTCGGTGCCGTCCGACTTGCGCCAGGTGTCCCAGAGATCTTTGAGCGTGGGCGGCCGCATCTTGCCCTTCTCATGGATCCGGTTCGGGTCGAAGGGCTCGAGTCCGTCGTCGGGGTCTTCGGACTCGTCCGGGCCGGTAGGCCCGGTGACGAGCGGCGGGACGGCCTCCTGGGGCCCGGTGCCGCCTGGGCCGCCGGGTGCATCGGGGGCGCTCGCGACGCTGTCGATCAGCCCGTGCAGCACATCGACCACGCTCACGCCGTCCCCCCTCACGCCCCCGGTGCACCTCTGCGGGTCGCGCTTCACTCGCGCGTCCACCGCTCACGCAATCGCAGGACACCGCGACCGCGCTATAGGCAATTGCCTTAGGCGCACGGGAGGCGGGCCGCGATGACCAATGTCCCGCAGTCGTACTCACGTGTGCACGTAGGTTCGAGACAGTCCCCTCCCGACTCACTCAGGAGCCCGCATGTCCACTGACTTCTCCCATGTGCTCGCGCCCGGCCGCATCGGCCAGCTCGAGCTCAGCAACCGCGTGATCATGGTGCCGATGGGCACCGAGATGGGCGATCACGACGGCCACCTCACCGACCGCGAGGTCGCCTACTACGCCGAGCGCGCCGCCGGCGCCGGCCTCGTGTGCACCGGCATCAACGCGGTCACCGACGACTACGAGGTCATCAACGCCGGCCTGGGCCGCGTCGACACCGATGCCGCGACCCCCGGGCTCGTCAAGCTCGCCGAGGCCTTCCACGCCCGCGGCGGCAGGGTGTCCGTGCAGCTCACCGCGGGCCTGGGCCGCAACATCAACAACATCGACCCGGAGCGCCTGCCGATCTCCGCGTCCGACAACTCGCACTGGCTCGACCCGAGCGTGAAGTGCCGTCCGCTCGAGGCTGACGAGATCAAGGTGATCGTCCAGCGCTTCAAGGAGGCGGCCGAGCGCTGCGCCGAGGCGGGCATCGACGCGATCGACATCCACGGCCACACGGGCTACCTCATCGACCAGTTCATGTCGCCCGTGTGGAACCGCCGTACGGATGAGTACGGCGGCTCGGTGGAGAACCGCTGCCGCTTCGCCGCCGAGATCATCGCGGCGGTCAAGGAGGGGGCGCCGGGGATGCCCGTGAGCTTCCGCCTCTCGGTCGACCACCACTTCGAGGGCGGCCGGACCCCCGCCGAGTCGCTCGAGATCGCGAAGGTGCTCGAGGCTGCCGGCCTCGACCTGCTGATGATCGACGAGGGCTCGTACGAGGCGATGGACTACGTCTTCCCCCCGTACTACCTGGGCGACAACTGCATGATGGGCTCCGTCCAGACGTTCAAGGACGCCCTGTCGATTCCCGTGCTCGGCTGCGGCAACCTCACGGCCGAGCGGGCTGAGGCCGCGATCGCCAGTGGCGAGATGGACTTCGCCGGCATCGGCCGCGCACTGATCGCCGACCCGGAGTGGGCCGCGAAGCTTGCCGAGGGGCGCCGCGAGGACATCCGCCCCTGCATCCGCTGCAACCAGCTGTGCGTCGGCAACGCGTTCGTCGGCCAGCCGCTGGGCTGCGCGGTGAACCCGACAGTGGGCTTCGAGCGCGAGCGTATGCTCACGCCTGCGGACAACCCCAGGAAGGTCGCGATCGTGGGAGCCGGACCCGCCGGGCTCGAGGCCGCGCGCGTCGCCGCGCTGCGGGGCCACACAGTCGACGTCTACGAGAAGTCCGACCAGCTCGGCGGCGTGCTGTGGCCGGCCGCGACCCCCGAGTTCAAGAAGGAGCTCCGCTCGATGATCTTCTGGTGGGAGCGCCAGCTGAAGGACCTCCCCGTGACGCTCCACCTGGGCACGGAGATCACAGCCGGCTCTCCCGAGCTCGACGACGCCGATGCGGTGATCGTCGCGGTGGGCACCAACCCCCTCACTCCCCCGATCCCCGGCCTGGACGGCGACAACGTGATCGAGGTCATCGACGCGCATCTGGGCGCCGAACTGGGCCACCGGATCATCGTGTGCGGCGGCGGACTGTCGGGTGCCGACTTCGCGCTCGAGATGGCCGAGAAGGGCCATGACGTCACCGTCGTCGAGGTGGCGGACGGCATCGCGTCCGACCTGCTGATGATCAACCGGATCACCCTCCTGCGCGACCTGGCCGAGCAGGGCGTCACGGCCCTCACCGGGCACCGCGTAGTCGAGGTCGACGCCACCGGCGTCAAGGTCGACGGTCCAGACGGTCCGGTGCACATCGCGGCGGACACGGTCGTGTCGGCGTTCGGCGTGCGCCCGGCGTCCGCACTGGTCGAGGCCCTGACGGCCCGCGACAACGCCGTCGCGATCGGCGACTGCGTCAAGCCCGCCAAGGTGGGCGACGCGATCAACGCCGGATTCGAGGCGGCCTTCGCTCTGTAGTCAGGCACGGGGCGGGCGGCCGCTGGCCGCCCGCCCCTGCGCTGCACCTATCCGGCCGCGGGCTCGACTTCCTCGGGCACCTCGCCCATGTCCTCGATGTGAGTCCTGCGCGCGGACATCACCACGGCGCCGACGGCGATGAGGACCGCGAGCGCGGCGATGCCGTAGCGGATCACGGGCGACGCGGCGTCACCGTAGGTCAGGAGCACGACGGCGGGCGCGATGAGGAGCGCGACGAGGTTCATCACCTTGATCAACGGATTGATCGACGGTCCCGCGGTGTCCTTGAAGGGGTCGCCGATGGTGTCGCCGATCACCGTGGCCTCGTGCGCCGGCGAGTACTTGCCTCCGTAGTGGCCGTCCTCGACGATCTTCTTCGCGTTGTCCCACGAGCCGCCCGAGTTGGCGAGGAACACCGCCATCAGCACGCCGGTGCCGATCGCTCCGGCCAGGAAGCCCGCGAGCGCTCCGACGCCCAGGCCGAAGCCCACGCCGATGGGAGCCATGGCCGCGAGCAGGCCTGGCGTGATCAGCTCGCGCAGCGAGTCCTTGGTGCAGATGTCGACGACGCGGCCGTACTGCGGCCTCACCTCGCCGGTCATGATGCCGGGGAACTCGTGGAACTGCCGGCGCACCTCGAGGACAATGGCGCTCGCCGCCCTCGTCACCGCGTCGATCGCGAGACCCGAGAAGAGGAACACCGTCGCGCCGCCGATGATGATGCCCACGAGCGTCAGCGGGTTGATGACCTCGTAGGAGAAGGCGGCGGCAGCGTTGCCGAGCGCCTCGCTGACCGCATCGGTGTACGAGCCGAACAGCGCCGTGGCGGCAAGCACTGCCGTGGCGATCGCGATGCCCTTGGTAATCGCCTTGGTGGTGTTGCCCACCGCGTCGAGGTCCGTGAGGATCTGCGCGGCCTCCTCGTCGACCTC
>JAUIBG010000087.1 GCA_030428165.1 Actinomycetes bacterium | reverse complement strand
CGTCGAACACCTGGGAGACGAGGCCCATGTCCTTGTAGACCAGCAGCTTGTCGCCGTTCGAGGTCGCGATGCCGGCCGACTCCTGGCCGCGGTGCTGGAGCGCGTACAGCCCAAAGTAGGTGAGCTTCGACACTTCCTCGCCGGGGGCGTAGATGCCGAAGACGCCGCAGGCGTCCTGCGGACCCTTCTCGCCCGGCATGAGGTCGTGGTTCAGACGGCCGTCCCCTCCCCGCCTCATCGCTCGTCCTCCTTGGTCGGTGCAGGACCGTCGGCGGGGGTGGCGGCGTCCGCGGTCGCGTCTGAGGAGGCGTCCGCATCGGCCGGAGCCGATGCCGATCCCGGATCCCTGCCGTCCATGCCCGCGGCGACCACGGCGGCGATCAGCGCGCCGAGAGCGCCGAGGCCCAGCGCCATGAGGAGGGCGACGACGCCGCGGCCCACCCCTGTGGAGTTCGGCAGCGCGAAGCCGGCAATCGCGCCGATGAAGATGCCGAGCCAGGCTCCCGTGCCGATCACGCGGCCGAACCGGGGTGCGCGTCGAGCGGTCGCCGGGAAGGCGATGCGGGCCAGCTCCTCCTCGGACGGCGTCTCGAGGGGCGCGTGCTGCGGGTCGGAGGGCTGCGGGGAGTCGCTCACGTGCCGATTCTAGTTGGTCGCGGACAGCATCAGGGCGGGGCGTCCCCCCGGTCGCCCCGCCCTGATGGAGTCGGCTCAGCCCTTCGTGGAGCCCGCCAGCAGGCCACGCACGAAGTAGCGCTGCAGCGAGAAGAACACGATGAGCGGGATGATCATCGAGATGAACGCGGCAGGCGGCGTTAGATACGCGGTGGCGCCGTAGTCGCCCGCCAGGTTCGAGATCGGGTAGGTCAGCGGGTAGGTGTCGATGCTGCCGAACACCGCCGAGACCAGCAGGTCGTTCCAGACCCACAGGAACTGGAAGATCGCCAGCGACGCCAGAGCGGGAACCGCCAACGGGATGACGATCCTGAAGAAGATCTGTGTGTGGCTCGCGCCGTCGACGCGCGCCGCCTCGAAGATGTCGCTCGGGATCTGCGAGATGAAGTTGTGCAGCAGGAACACCGCCAACGGCATCGCGAAGATCGTATGGGCGAACCAGACGCCGGGGAACGTGCCGGCGATCCCGATGCCCTCGGGTCCGAGGATGCGCAGCAGCGGGATCAGGGCGAGCTGCAGCGGCACGACCTGCAGGGCGAAGATGCCCACGAAGATCCAGTCGGAGCCCTTGAACGGAATCCAGGCGAACGCGTACGCGGCCATGAGGCCGATCACCAGCGGGAACACCACGGTCGGCACGGTGACCACGATCGAGTTCAGCAGGTTGCCGAGCAAGGGCTGCGCAGAGGTGCTGTCGCCGAACGAGTCGAACATCACGATGCCGAAGTTCTCGAACGTGAGGTTGCCCTCGAACATCACCGTCCACCACGCGTCGGTGCGGTAGTACTCGCCGGGGACCAGCGAGGTGAAGAACAGGCCGACGGTCGGGATGGTCCACAGTGCGGCGATGATGATCGCCGCCGCGGTGGCCCACTTCGAGGTGAGGTTCTCCTTGGCCTCAGCGGCCTTGGACTTCCTCTTCGGCGTCAGCTTGGTCTCGTCGGGGATTGCAGGTGCAGGGGTAGCCATCAGCGCGTCTCCTTCACCTTGCGCAGGGACCGGACGTTGTACACGACGATCGGGATGACGAAGATGAACAGGATCACGGCGAGCGCCGCGCCGAGCGGCTGGCGCTGCTCGACGAACGACAGGACGTACATCTTGTTCGCCACGATGTCGGTGTTGTTGCGGCCCTGCGTCAGCGTCCTGACGATGTCATAGACCTTGAGCGAGGCGATCGTGATCGTGGTGAGCACCACGACCAGGGTGCTGCGGATCGACGGCACCGTGATCTGCCAGAACCGCTGCCACGCATTCACACCGTCGAGCGACGCGGCCTCGTTCATATCGACAGGCACACCCTTGATGGCCGCGGAGATGATCACCATCGCGAATCCGGTCTGGATCCACGCCAGGACGAAGATCAGGAACAGGGTGTTCCAGGGCTCGGCCGCGAGGAAGTTGATCGCATCGAACCCGAGGAACTCGAGCACCGCGTTGAGCATTCCGGTCTGCGTGCCCGTCTGGTTGTAGTCGTACATGATCGAGCCCCAGATGACCGAGGCTCCCACGAACGAGATCGCCATGGGCATGAAGACGAGCGACTTGAGGGCCTTCTCGCCCTTGGCCCTGTCGATGAAGACCGCGTACGCCAATCCCACGCCGGTCGAGATCAGGGGCACGAGCACGATCCACGCGATCGTGTTGAGGATCGTGCGCAGCACCGTCGGGTCGGTGAACGCGAAGATGTAGTTCTGCAGACCCACGAAGCTGATGGTCTCCGTGTTGATTCCGGTGACCGGGTCGGGCTCCTTCACGACCTCGTTGAACGACAGCCACACGGTGTCGAACGCCGGATAGATCAGGCCGATCGCCAGCAATGCCAGCACCGGCGTGATCAGCACCACCAGCTGCACCTTGTCGCGCCACTTGCCCTTGACGAGGTCGGCGCCGAACATCACGAGCGCGACGACGGCGATGAACGCCACGATCGCCACAGCTCCGAGAATGAAGTTCTGTCCCTGAGTTGACCAGAATTCGGCGTCCAGTCCCGCCTGGGGGCGCGCCATCGAGCCCCCCGTGAGAGCCGCTAGCGGCATGTTCTTCTCCCTTGAACGACGTCCCTACGGTGACGGCTGGGCCCCGCGCCCGAGGCGCGGGACCCAGCCGGTGAAACGGGCAGCCGCGTGTTTACGGCCAGGCCGCGTCGATGTCCGCGAGAACCGTGTCGAGGTTCTTGCCGTTGACGTACTCGACCATCTCGGTCCAGAACGCCGAGGCGCCCACCGCCGACGGCATGAGGTCGGAGCCGTCGAAGCGGAACACCGTGTCCTCACCCTGCAGGATCTCGACCGATGCGCGGCCGATGTCGCTGGACGCGTTCGCCGGGTCGAGGCCCTTGTTGGCGGAGATCACGCCGCCGAGGCTGACGCGGTTGTTCGCCCAGGTGTCGGAGGCCATGTAGGTCTGCACCGCGGCCACCTCGTCGGAGTCGTTGAACGCTGCCACGAACTCACCACCGCCGGTGACGGCGGCGGGGTCGCCCTCGGCGATCGGCGGGGTCAGGAACGCCCAGACGTCACCGTCCTCGGCCACCACGATGTCGGGGTTGGCCTCGGGCCACTGGGCCTCGTAGAACGACGCCTGGTGGTGGAGTGAGCACGAGCCCTCGAGGATCGGCAGTCCGCCCTCCTGGAAGGACGTGTCGACGATCGACGACGAGCCGCCAAGGCCGCCGTTGACGTAGTCCTCGTTGAGCGCGATGGCGCCGAACGCCTCGAAGGCCGACTTGATCTCGTCGGACGCGAAGTCAAGGTCACCAGCGACCCACTGGTCGTAGGCGTCGGCCCCAGACTGGCGAAGGACGATGTCCTCGATCCAGTCGGTACCCGGCCAGCCGGTTGCGGTGCCGGACTCGAAGCCGATGCACCACGGCTTGTAGTCGGGGCCGGAGCCGCCGTTGGCCGCCATCGTCTCGGTGAGCGTCATCAGCTCATCCCAGGTGGTGGGGACCTCGTAGCCGTTGTCGGCGAAGTCGGACGGCGAGTACCAGATGTAGCCCTTGACGGACGCCATCAGCGGCGCCGCGTAGAAGGTCTGTCCCACGGTGCCGTAGGCCTTCCAGTCAGCGGACCAGAACTCGTCGACGTTGGCCTCGACCGATGCCGGCGCCGGGACGACGGAACCCGTTCCAACGACGGTCTGAAGCAGGCCAGGCTGCGGGATGATCGCCAGGTCGGGCGGGTTGCCACCCTCGATGCGAATGTTGATCTCGGTCTCGAACTCGTCCGAGCCGACGACCGTCACGGTCAGGCCGGTGCAGCTCTGGAAGTCGTCGAAGGTCGACACGAGCTGCTCGAGCTCGACGCCCGAGATGGTCGTGTAGACCTCGACGTCGCCGCCGTCGAAGGTGCCGTAGGCCGCGTAGTCCTCGCAGCCCTCCATCACCTCGCCGGTGGGCTCCATCGTGTCGTCACTGGCCTCGGGCTCCGAGTCAGACGAACAGGCGGCGAGCGCAAGGCTCGCGGTGGCCGCAAGGGCCAGGGGAAGTGCAATCCGACGCTTCATTAGAAGCTTCCTCCTCCTCATTGAGCGGATTGTCTCCGCGGTGGAAAACCACCTCGGACGACTGACAGCACCAATGAGCAGATAGACAACCTCACTGACGCCGACAGCGCTTCCACCGTAGGCACTCGCGGGACCCTGCGGCAACAGGGGAGGGCAACGTCACGGAATCGTTATCGGGCACGCGCCGGAGTAGAGCGCTCTCTGAATCGTTCTACGTGGGGTTATAACAGGGGAAGGAGGGTGGACAGATCGGTTCTCTCGCCAGAAACCGACACCGCCGGTATGCGAGAGATCTCACTCCACTCGGCTAGGCCCAGCGCCAGTCGGATCCACTCGTCCGCGGGCATCTCGACCACCGCGGGAGGGGTGCCGCGCCGGTGGGTGGTGCCCTCGATGCACTGCACGGCACCGAACGGCGGCACCCGCACCTCGACCGATCGGCCCGGCGCCTTCTCGGCCAGTTCCTCGAGCAGGAAGCGCACGGCGGTCGCGAGCGTCGCGCGGTCCACGGACCCGTCGGCCTCCCGCCAGGCCCTCACGGCGGCCAGGCCGTCCTGAACAGCGATCCGGCGCCGTGGAGGCATGCCGCCCGACCTACGCGAAGCGCGCGGGCAGCGTCTGCGACCAGGCCTCGCGCAGCTCGTCCAGCGGGAGCGTGAACTGCCCCTGCACCTCGATCTCGGGCTCCTCGAGCGTGACGCCCACGCGCAGCGCGGGGACACCGCGGGCGGCAAGCATGTCGGTGAGACGCTGCTCCTCGGTGCGGGGCACCGCGAGCAGGACGCGGCCCGCCGACTCCGAGAACAGCGCCTGCGCGGCGGTGAGACCGTCGCGGCGCATGAGCTCGTCGAGCACGACCCTCGCACCCACGCCGTAGCGCAGCGCGCCCATGGCCACCGCTGCGGCGAGGCCGCCCTCGGTGACCTCCCTGGCCGCGTCGACCAGGCCGTCGCGCGAGCACGCGACCATGACCTCGGCCAGCGTGCGCTCACGGTCGAGGTCGAGCACCGGCGGAAGGCCGCCCAGGTGGCCCTTGACCTCGGCGAGCACCGAGCCGTCGAGCTCGGCTCCGGTCGCGCCCAGCAGGTACAGCAGCTGCCCGGACTCGCGCCAGCCCGACGGGGTGGCGCGGCGGACGTCGTCGAGGATGCCGAGCACGCCCACGATGGCCGTCGGGTTGATCGAGCTGTCGATGCGACCGGGCTCGCCGGTGCCGTTGTAGAGGCTGACGTTGCCGCCGGTGACGGGCACCTCGAGGCTCTGGCAGGCGTCGGCGATGCCGCGGATCGCCTCGGCGAACTGCCACATCGAGTCGGGGTCCTCGGGCGAGCCGAAGTTGAGGCCGTCGGTGATCGCCGCAGGCGTCGCGCCCGCGATCGCCGCGGCACGGTACGCGGCGGCGACGGAGTGCTGCGCGCCGATGTACGGGTCGAGCTTGGTGAAGCGGTCGTTGGAGCGCGTCGCGATCGCGACGCCGCGGCCCGTGGTCTCGTCCACGCGGACGACGCCAGCGGTGTCGGGCCTGGCCATCGCGGTGTTGCCCTGGACGTAGCGGTCGTACTGGTTCGTCACCCACTCGCGCGAGGCGAGGGTCGGGCTCGCGAGCACCTCGACCGCGAGCGCGCGGAGGGCGTCGCCGTCGGCCGGCAGGTCGAGCGCCGAGGCGGAGTCGGCCTGCAGCCCGTCCATCCAGGCCGGCCTGGCGTACGGGCGCTCGTACACCGGGCCGTCGTGGGCGACGGTGCGCGGGTCGACGTCGACGATGCGCTCGCCGTGGTGGTCGATCGTGAGGCGGCCGGAGTCGTTGACCTCGCCCACCACGGAGGACTCGACGTCCCACTTGCCCGTCACCGCGAGGAACGCCTCGAGCTTCTCGGGGCGGACGACCGCCATCATGCGCTCCTGCGACTCCGACATGAGGATCTCACCCGCGTTGAGGGTGGGGTCGCGCAGCAGGACGTCGTCGAGCCAGACGTGCATGCCGCCGGAGCCGTTGCTCGCGAGCTCGCTCGTGGCGCACGAGATGCCGGCGGCGCCCAGGTCCTGGATGCCCTCGACGAGGTCCTCGGCGAACAGTTCGAGGCAGCACTCGATGAGCACCTTCTCCATGAACGGGTCGCCCACCTGCACCGATGGGCGCTTGGCCGGCACGCCGTCCTCGAAGGTCTCGGAGGCGAGGATCGATGCGCCGCCGATGCCGTCGCCGCCGGTGCGCGCGCCGAACAGGACGACCTTGTTGCCGACGCCCTCGGCCGAGGCCAGGTGGATGTCCTCGTGCTTCATCACACCCACGCACAGCGCATTGACGAGAGGGTTGCCCTGGAAGCAGGAGTCGAAGCGCACGCCTCCGCCGATGTTCGGCAGGCCCAGCGAGTTGCCGTAGCCGCCCACGCCGGCGACCACGCCGTGCACCACGCGTCCGGTGTCGGGGTGGTCGATGTCACCGAACCGCAGCTCGTCCATCGCCGCCACCGGCCGAGCGCCCATCGCGAGGATGTCGCGGACGATGCCGCCGACTCCGGTCGCGGCGCCCTGGTACGGCTCGACGAAGCTGGGGTGGTTGTGGCTCTCCACCTTGAAGGTGACGGCCCATCCGTCGCCGATGTCGACCACGCCGGCGTTCTCGCCGATGCCGACCATGAGGTGCTCCTTCATGGCCTCGGTGGTCTTCTCGCCGAACTGGCGCAGGTGCACCTTGGAGGACTTGTACGAGCAGTGCTCGGACCACATCACCGAGTACATCGCGAGCTCGGCCGCGGTGGGGCGGCGGCCCAGGAGGTCGACGATGCGCGCGTACTCGTCGGGCTTCAGCCCGAGCTCCGCGAAGGGCATCTCCTGGTCGGCGGTCGCTGCCGCGTTGTCGACCGTGTCGGTGCCGTGGGCGGGGGACGCTGCCGTCTGCTCTGTCACGAGCACCGATTCTATCCGCGTCCGCGTGGCCGCGGACGTCTCGGGAGCAGGGCGGCGACGCGGGCGCCGATGCGGACACACCAGGGCAACACGCGGGCCGTAGGGTGTGGGGCATGAGCGAGACGCGCGAGGTGCTGAGCTGGGACGGATTCGGCGCGGCGGCGCGCGAGATCGCGCAGGCGGTCGTCGACTCGGGCTTCGCCCCCGACGTCGTCATCGCCGTGGCGCGCGGCGGACTGCCGGTCGGAGGGGCCGTGTCCTATGCGATGGGCGTCAAGGCCATCGGCACGCTGAACGTCGAGTTCTACACGGCAGTGGGCGAGACGCTGCCGGAGCCCGTGCTGCTGTCCCCCGAGATGGACCTCACCGCGATCGAGGGCCTCAAGGCGCTCGTCGTCGACGACGTCGCGGACACGGGCGAGACGCTCGCGATGGTCAAGCGCCTGATGGCGGAGCGCTGCGAGGAGGTCAGGACGGCCGTCCTCTACCGCAAGCCCCAGTCGATCATCGATCCCGACTACGCCTGGAAGGTCACGGACGACTGGATCGTCTTCCCGTGGTCAGCCGAGCCCCCTGTCACCGGCGCCGCTAACATCGACGCCTAGCGGCCCTCCCCCACGGCCGCGCGATGGAGGCCCCGATGGACTACGCAGGCGACATCACCGCAGAGCACGCGTGGCAGATCCTCTCCGAGGACCCGCGCGCCGTGCTCATCGACGTGCGCACTCAGGGCGAGTGGGACACCGTCGGGATCCCCGCGGTCCCCGACGCCAGCCCCGACGCCCTCTTCGTGGAGTGGGTCGACGGCAACGGCCACGCCAACCCGGAGTTCGTGGCGACCGTGACCGCGGCGTGCGGCGACACCGACGCGCCCCTGCTGTTCCTGTGCCGCTCGGGCCGCCGCAGCATCGGCGCCGCGACCGCGCTCACGAACGCGGGCTACGGGTCGTCCTACAACATCCTCGCGGGCTTCGAGGCCCCCGGCGGATGGCGCGACTGCGAGCTCGCCGAGGGCTAGAGCGCCTGCCGGGACGCCGCCGCCCGCCGCCCTAGACTGGCGCGCATGCGAGTGGTCGTGCAGATTCCCTGCCTCAATGAGCAGGAGACGCTGCCGACCGTGCTGGCCGGCATCCCCACGGAGATCCCCGGCATCGACCCGATCGACGTCGTCGTCATCGACGACGGCTCCACCGATGCCACGGCAAGGATCGCGCGCGAGCACGGCGCCCACGTGATCACCCACTCGCAGCGGATGGGCCTCGCGCAGTCGTTCCGCGACGGGGTCGAGTACGCGCTGTCGACAGGCGCGGACATCGTCGTCAACACCGACGGCGACAACCAGTACCCGCAGGACCGCATCCCCGATCTCATCGCCCCGATCGTCGATCGGCGCGCGGAGATCGTCATCGGCGACCGGCAGACCGCGACGATCGCGCACTTCTCGCCGGCCAAGAAGGCCTTCCAGCGACTGGGCTCGTGGGTGGTCAACCGCGCCGCCGGCACCCACCTGCCCGACGCGGCGTCGGGCTTCCGCGCCTACTCGCGCGAGGCCCTGCTGCGTCTCAACGTCATCACCACGTTCTCCTACACGATGGAGACGATCATCCAGGCGGGGAACAAGCGGATCCCGATCGCCTCGGTGCCGGTCACGACGAATGCCAAGACGCGGGAGTCCCGGCTCTTCAAGCACCCCGCCGAGCACGTCGCGCGCTCGGCCAGGGCCATCGTGCGCTCGTACCTGATGTTCAGGCCGTGGGTCGTCTTCGGCATGCTCACCGCGGTCTTCGGCGTCATCGGCCTGATCCCGTTCGTCCGCTTCCTGGTGCTGCGCGCGCTGGGCAACGACGGCGACCACTTCCAGTCGCTGCTGCTCGGCACCCTGCTGCTGGTCGGCGCACTGCTGTCGCTCGCCCTCGGGGTGCTCTCCGACCTGCTGCGCACCAACCGGCAGCTCCACGAGCAGTCGCTGGAGCACCTCAAGGCGATGCGCTTCGCGCGGGGCGGGGACGGCCGATGAGCGCGCTGGGCCGCGCGAAGTCCCTCGCGAAGTCGGCGCTCGCCAACCCCAGGATCCGCGCCGCGTACAACGGCACGACGAAGGCCGTGCTCAACGTCGCGGGATCGAGCCGCCTCGGCGCCACGCTGTACTCGGTCCCCGGCTTCCTCACCTTCAACCGCGAGCAGTGGTCGATCCTGTCCGGCAGGCGCGCGTACTACCGGAACCTGACGCGCACGAGGACCAACCACGTCGAGCTGAGGCGCAACATCCACCGGCTCGAGAAGGGCCTGCAGATGCAGCCGAGGCGCGACGTGTTCGCGCTCGACTACATCGACGAGACCCTGGACTTCTACGAGGCAGCGGCGGCGCGCTCGGCGTCCGCGGTGGTCGACGCCGGCGAGATGCAGTGGGCGCACGACGTGCTCGAGGAGTACTTCGCCACCGTGTCGCACGACGAGGCCGTGGTGAGCCGCGCCGCCGCGAGGTTCGCGGTCGTCCCGCCGATCGAGAACCACGCGGTGCGGCCCTACCAGCAGCGCGAGCTCGAGCGCACCGACATCGCGTACGAGCAGATGCTGCACCTCGCGCAGAGCCGTCGCTCGATCCGCTGGTTCCAGGACCGCCCCGTGCCGCGGGAGCTCATCGACAAGGCGCTTCTGGTGGGCCGCCAGGCGCCCTCGGCCTGCAACAGGCTGCCGTACGAGTTCCTCGTGTTCGACACGCCGGACGAGGTGGCGAGGGTCGGGTCGATCCCCTTCGGCGCCGCGGGCTACTCGCATCAGATCCCCACACTGATCGCCGT
>JAUIBG010000086.1 GCA_030428165.1 Actinomycetes bacterium | reverse complement strand
CGCCGAGCCTGCGCAGCCGCTCGCGCATCTCGCCCGCGGCGCGCGCGGTGAAGGTGAGGGCGAGCACCGACTGAGGCGCGTAGGCGTTGACGCGCACGCCGTAGGCGATGCGGTGGGTGATCGCCCTGGTCTTCCCGGTGCCAGCGCCAGCGAGGACGCACACCGGGCCATGGAGGGCGGTCGCTACCTCGCGCTGCTCGGGGTCGAGGGAGTCGAGGAGGTCATCGGCGGGCACAAGCGCCCATTGTTCCAGCAGGCACCGACGCCGCGGTGACCGCTAGCCGAAGACCGCCACGCAGTAGACGTACGGGCTGCCCGTCGCACAGGCGACTGAGGCCGTCGTGTAGCCCTTGGTGAGGATGATGTTGCGGTGGCCGGCCGACGACATGAAGCCGTAGCCTCCCGAGGCCCACATCATCTGGCTCACCGAGCCCGCCATGCCGACGATCTCAGGCGCGGACTCGTGCCAGATCGTGCCGGCCGACGCCATGCGGTTCGCGTGCGCCTGGCGGGTGGACGACTGGTAGCAGCTCCTGAGCTTCGGCACGCCGTTGGCCGCACGCGCGCTGTTGATCTCCGCGCACAGCGTGTAGGCGTTGCCCGAGGCGCTGATGGTCGGCGTGTAGCTGCCGGAGGAGGATCCCGACGACGAGCTCGAGGATCCGGACGAGCCGGAGGACGTCGATCCGGAGCTGCCCGAGTAGGTGGACCCGCCCGAGGAGCCGTAGCTGGTGGCCTTCGCAGCGGCCGCAGCTGCGGCTGCCGCCTTCGCGGCCTCCTCATCCTTCCAGGCCTGGTGGACCTTGCCGACAGCCGTCTGAGCATCCTTGATCGCCCTCGCGGCGTCCTGAACCTTCTCCGTGGCCCCGTTGACCGCGTCGAGATCGCCCTTGTCGAGATCGGCGTCGACCAGGGAGGCGAACTCCTCGAGCGCCGCGCGCAGGTCCTTGCGAGGCTCGTTGTCCGTCACCTTGTCGCGCGTCGCGTCGAGGGTCTTCTGACCCGAAGTTGCGGCCGCCGAAGCGGCCTTCACCGCCGCGTCATACGCCTCGACGGCCTGGCCCAGCAGCGCCGCGTAGACGGCAGCGTCGAGCGCATCGATCGACTGCAGGAGATCTGCCTTCGCGAGCCCGAGCCCGAGGCTCGAGACCGTGTAGTCGCCGGTGAGAATTCGCACGTCGGACTCAGCGACGGGACGGTCCACGAGCCCCAGTCCGGATGCGGCGACGATCGTGGCGATCGCGTCCTCGAGAGCGGCGCGGGTGGCGAGCATGGCCTCGGCGTCATCGCCCAGCACGCCCGCTGCAGAGCTCAAGGCGAGTCGGGCCTCCACGGTGGCGGCACGGAGGTCGTCAATGGACTCCTCGTGCTTCGCAGTCTCGGCG
Organism: Actinomycetes bacterium; assembly: GCA_030428165.1. GTDB lineage: Bacteria > Actinomycetota > Actinomycetes > Actinomycetales > Demequinaceae > Demequina. The sequence continues at coordinate 8,651 of JAUIBG010000086.1, read as the reverse complement.
AGCAGAGTGGCGCGAACCTCGACCGTCTGGGGCGCTGCGTTCAGCACCACGGGTCCGGAGTCGGCGTTCGCGACGGAGGCGCCGACGACGATCGCGGCACCGGCGACGGCAGAACCTGCGGTGAGCAGTCGCGCAGGCATGCGGGCAGCACGGAATGGTCCCATGAGGGAGCTCCTTGACGTTGTGCCCAGGGGGTCGATTCAGGGGGAATCACTCCGTGAGGGGGCACGTCCTCACCGAGCGCTGAGAGGGAGTATTGGCGACTTTTCCGGAACTCGCCAATGTCCTTCCTGAATACCTCTATCGACCCGAACTACACATACCTTGAGAGACCACTCAGAAAGTTAACGTTCTCATCCAGGATGAATACAGTCGCCACGCAATCGACCCGCTCGGCGGCGGCGCGACGGACCCCTCCTCCATGCATGCCTTGAGGTCCTCTTCCGACAGCCACATCGCGTCGACGATCTCGACGCCGTCGACCCTGATCGCTGTGCTGGTGGCGCGCGCGCTGAAGGCCACCATGAGCGAGGCCGGGAAGGGCCACGGCTGGCTCCCGACGTACCGCACGTCGGTGACCGTCAGTCCCACCTCCTCGGCCACCTCACGGTGCACCGCCTGCTCGAGGCTCTCCCCCGGCTCCGCATACCCGGCGACGTGGGAGTAGCGGCCCTCGGGCCAGTGCGGTGCGTGCGCGAAGAGCGCCCGCCCATCGTCGTCCGTGACGAGCACGATGATCGCCGGATCGGTGCGCGGGTAGTGGTCGGCGCCGCAGGCGTCGCAGTGCCGGACCCACCCCGCCCGCGTCGCGATCGTCCGGGCGCCGCACTGGGCGCAACGGGGATGGCGCTCGTGCCACCGGGCCAGCGCGACTCCGGCGACCGCGATCTCGAGCTCGGGGTCGTCCGCGCGGTCACGCGCCGCCCTCACCAGCTGCCGCAGCGGCGCGAGCCTGGTGCCGTCGGGCTCCGCCCACGCCTCTAACGCGACGGCGACGGTGATCGCCTCCCCGTCGAGGCGTCCGAGGTACGCGAGCACCTCGACCCCCGCCTCACGGGCGTCGACGAGCGTCAAACTCTCGCCCTCCAGCAGCACCGCGCCGTCACGGACCACCATGGCACGGCCCTGGGTGAGATCGACGGAGTCGCGGCCTGCATCGTCGCGATCGAGCAGGGAGGAGCCGACCAGAGGCCATTCGGGGAGCACGAGTCCACCGTACTCGCGGCGTGGACGATGGCAGCGGTCCCCGTTTGGACCTACCGTGAGGGCGTGTCCCGTTCGCCTCTCGCGCTCGCAGCATTGGCGTCAGTCGCCGTGCCTGGGCTCGACGTCTATGACGTGCTGCGCTCGCCGCTGAGCGACGACGACTTCGACGTCGTCGTCGTGAAGGACTCCGTGGGCGGCCGCTGGCTCGTCAAGGCGCCCACGCGCACCGCGGCCGGCGCGGCCCTCGAGGCCGAGAAGTCGCTGCTGGCCTCCCTCACGCGCGCCCACGACGACGGCCTGGTGGCGTTCGCCGTGCCCCAGCCCCGCGGCTCGGTGCAGCTGCGCGGACCCGACACCGGCAGGGCCGTGGTCTACACCGAGGCGCCCGGCTCCCGCCTGCGGCTCTCGCTGCTCGAGCCTGGACCCGGTCTCGCGGCGTCGATCGGCCGCACTCTCGCCCAGGTCCACGAGCTGCCCCGCGGCATCATCGAGGACCAGGGCCTGCCGTCGTACGACGCTGCCGAGCACCGCGAGCGCCGTCTCGCCGAACTCGACGGCGCCGTATCGACCGGGCGCGTCCCGCCTCGCCTGGCCGACCGCTGGGAGCACCAGCTCGAGAATGTCGCGTGGTGGCGCTTCGAGCCCACGGTCGTGCACGGCGACCTGGGCGAGCACCAGTTGCTCGTGTCTGCGGACGCCGTCACGGGCGTGGTCGACTGGATGGACGCCAGGGTGGCCGACCCGGCAGACGACTTCGCCTGGCTCGTGGCCGCGGCACCCGAGGACGTGACCGACTCCGTGGTCGAGGCCTACACCGTCGCCCGCAGGGAGACCAGGGACGAGCATCTGCTCGACCGGGCCCGGCTGTCCTCCGAGATGGCGCTGATGCGATGGCTGATGTACGGCGTCCGCACCGAGAACGACGCCGTGATCGCGGACGGCGAGGGGATGCTCGCCGACCTCGAGGACATGCTCTTCGGCGAGAAGCCGGCCTAGGTCCCTCGCAGCAGCGCGACGATCTCGTCGCGCTCCAGCAGGTCGACCGGGAACACGGTCTCGCCAGTCGATACGTAGTAGAACGCCGCGTCGATCTCCTCGAGCGGCACGCCCGTCCAGGCGGACCAGGCCAGCCGGTACACCGACAGCTGCACCTCGCGAGCGCGCCGGTCGTCGTCTGCCACGGGAGGCCTGCCTGACTTCCAGTCCACGACCGTGACGCGGTCGAGACCCCGTCCTGGCGGGAACACGGCGTCGATGCGCGAGCGGACCGTGAGGCCCTCGACCGGCACCTCGACGTCCACCTCGATATGGCTCGCGATGCGCGCAGCCCACTCCGATGACTCGAACGCGGCCTTGAGCTCGTCGAGACGCCCGTCGAACCCCAGCGGCGCCGACGCGAGCTCGTCCGTGTCGATCAGGGTGGGCGCGGAGAAGCGTCGCTCGATCCACTGGTGCAGGGCGGTGCCGAGGCCCGCGGCGGGAGCGGGCGGCGCCGGCACCGGGCGGCGCAGGTCGACGGCGAACGCGTCCCTGTCCCGGCGCAGCGCGACGAGGGCCGAGGTCGACAGGTGCGCGGGCAGCTCGATCGTGGTCCGGGCGGACGCGCGCTCCTCGCGCTCGGCCACCATGGCGCCGATGTCGCGCGCGAGCGGCAGCGCGTCGTCCCACTCGTGCGCGCCCGCCCGGATGGACGCGGCAGCGGCACGCACCTCGTCAGCGAGCTCGCGCACCGCCGCCTGCGCGGGCGAGGCGGGGCGCGGCCAGCGTGGCGCCTCGCGGTCGCGCACCGGGCGGTCGTCCTCCGGGCCGGGCTCCTGAGCCCACCCGACCGCCGCGAGCAGCCCGCCGTCGATAAGGTCGGCCACGAACACCGATGGGCGCAGCGGGGTGGTCGCAGAGCCCCACCACGAGCCCGACAGCAGGACGTGCGACCGGGCACGGGTGAGCGCGACGTAGTAGAGCCTGCGCTCCTCCTCGAGCCGGTAGTCGCCGGCGGCGGCGCGGAAGTCCTCGATGGTCCCGCCGAGACCGGCCAGGTCCTCGGCGGACCGCCACTGCCACGACGGCAGGACGGCGGCGTCCATCCGCAGCTCCCAGGGGATCGCGGGACTGCCGGAGAGCCAGGCTCCGTCGGTGTAGTACGGCGACGACGCGCTGGGAGGAGACACGCTCGGGAACTGGCTGGACCGGCTCCCCTGCGTCATGCCAGGCACCACGACGATGTCCCACTCGAGTCCCTTGGCGGCGTGGACCGTCATGATCTGCACCGCCGAGGGCTCCGGCTCCTTCACGGGGCGGTCGAAGCCGCCCTCCTCGCGCGCCGCGACCTCGAGGTAGGCGACCAGCGCGCCCAGTGTGGCGTGGGGAGCGTCCGCGGCGAACGAACGGACGACGTCGACGAAGGCATCGAGCGCCCGCTGCCCGCGCCCCTGCGCGTGCGCCACCGAGGCCTCGATGTCGAGCCCCCACTCCCGGATCGCAGCGCTCGCCAGCTCCGGCAGCGGCAGGTGCGTGCGCGAGCGCAGACGGCCCACGGTGCGAGCGAGCCTGTCGAGCCTGGCGCGCGCCTCATCCGTGAGCGATCTGTCCTCGAAGGACGACCAGCCCTCGGGCGGCAGCGCCGCGAGGGCGTCCACGATCGTCGCCCTGTCCTCGCCCTGCTGCAGCGGGCCCGCCAGCTCGCGAGCCGCATCGGCCAGCGCGGCGAGGTCCGCGGGGCCCAGCGCCACCCGCTCGGAGGTGAGCAGGCGCATCAGCGCGTCGCCGCGCGACGGATCGTGGGCCACCTCGAGCAGCGCGACGAGGTCAGCCACCTCAGGGACGTCCAGCAGCCCGGCGAGCCCGACGACCTCATAGTCGACCCCCGCACGCACGCAGGCCTCGACGATCTCATCGAACTGCACACGGCGACGGCACAGCACTGCGGCCGTCGGCACGTCGCCGCCAGGCCCCGCGAGCTCGACCCTCCTCGCCTGGATGAACGCCACCGCCGCATCGGCCTCGTCCTCGAGGTCGACGGCCATGTGCGTCGCCACGGACGCCGCCTCACGCCATGGCTCGGACCGTCCCAAGTACTGCGCGGCGGACGACAGCGGCTTCACATGGACGCGCGCGCCGTCGCGCAGCGGCTCCGCCGCCGCGTTCGCGACCTCGAGCACGCCGCCCTCGTTGCGCCACGACACCGACAGCGTGCGCTGCACCACCCCTGGACCGAACGCCTCGACGAACTGGGGCAGCGCATCGGCCGAGGCGCCGCGGAAGCCGTAGATCGCCTGGTTGGGGTCGCCCACGGCGACGACGGGGTAGCCAGGGCCGAAGAGCTGGGCGAAGAGTCGCAGCTGGCTGGTCGACGTGTCCTGGAACTCGTCGAGCAGCACCACGCGATAGCGGGATCGCTCGATCGCCTGCACGCCGGGGTCGGCCGCGAGCTGCACCGCGTCGGCGACCTGGTCGGCGAAGTCGAGCAGCGACCGCTCGCGCTTGCGGCGCTGGTAGACCTCGGCGAGCTCGCTCATCGCGACGACCGTGCGCAGCTTGCCCATACGGGAGGCGAGCGTGCCCTTCATCACGCCGGGCACCTGGTCGCCCTGCTTGGCGGGGAGCATCTCGAGCTGTGCGAGCACGTCGAGCGACCAGTCCCGCACCGCCTCGGGGGTCAGCTCGTGGTCGCGGATCTGCGCCGCGAAGGACGGCAGCGAGGCGACGAGCGTCGACACGGCGGCATCGGTCTCCAGCGGCTCGGCCCACGCCGACACGATGTCGTCGGCGAGCTGCCACGCGGCGGCGTCGGAGATGATCGTCGCCGCAGGGTCGACTCCCACGCGCAGGCCGTGCTCGGCGACGAGCGAGGCGGCGTACGCGTTATACGTCGACACCGCGGGCTCGGGGCGGCTCGGGTCCACGCCGAACAGCGCGTCGAGCCGAGAGCGCGAGCGCTCCGCGATCTCGGCGGCGGCCTTGCGGGTGAACGTCAGGCAGAGGATCTCGTCGGGGCTCAGCGGCGAGCCGAACAGGTCCTCCGCGTGGTCCAGGAGGTACGCCATGCGCAGCGAGAGCGTCTCCGTCTTGCCCGAGCCGGCACCGGCGACCACCAGCATCGGCTCGAGCCCCGCCCCGATCACCTCGGACTGCTCCGGCGTCGGCGCGACGCCCGGCGACACTGTCGCGACGATCTGCTCGGGCGTCCTCCTGAGCCCCATGCGGCGCTCCCCCGCTGCCTCCCCGCTCATCCGTCGGTCACCTGCAGCCCCGTGGTACGCGCCGGGCACGACCGCGCGACCGGGCAGGAGTCGCACCGGTCGTTGACGGTGGCCGCGAAGCCCGCGTCCGCCATCAGCTCGGCCGCATGCGCGAGCCGTTCGCGCGCATGCTCAGGATCGAGCGCCGGCTGGTGCATGACCTTGGGATTCTTGTTCACGGCGAGGTACAGCAGCGCCGCACCGCGCACTTCCGCGGCCTCCGGCGCGATGTCGCCGAACGCGCCCTCGTGCGCCGCGAGCTGGTACATCTCGAGCTGCGCATGCTCGCGCGCCTCCTGCGCTGACGGGGCGGACTTGCCGGTCTTGATGTCGACGACGTGGAGGCCGTCGTCGCGCACCTCGACCCGGTCCGCGCTGCCCACCAGTCGCGCGCGACCCGACTCGACCGAGAACTTCGACTCCACCCCGACATGCTGCGCGCCCGCCATCCGCACGTACTGCGAGAACTGACGGATCATCTCGACGGCGCGGTCGTAGTCCCGGCGCGACTGGAGCGTCGGGTGCGGCGCCACCGCCGGCCAGCGCTCGTCGAGGCGCGCCTGCATTGCGGCGAGATCGCCGCCGGGGAACTCCTCCGCGATCTCGTGGACGAGCGACCCCATCCGCTGCTCCTCGCTCGCCTCCCGCCGGCCGCCTGCGAAGTCGAGCGCCCAGCGCAGCGCACAGGTCTCGACCGTCTCCACCTTCGACGGCGACACCCTGACCTGCTGGCCCTCGGCCCACATCGGCGCCGTCGAGCTGGGCGCCGCGGCCCCGTGCCAGTCATGCGGATCTGCGCCAGACTCCCCCGCGAGCGCCAGGTGCGCGAGCATCGTCGCGTGGGCGGTCCGGGCCGGGCCCGTCGCCCTCATGCCCTCCGACCTGAGCCGCGCCACCGCTGCGCGCAGATCGGTGACCTCGTGCGCCCGGTCGGTCGCGCGTGCCTCCACGCCGGCCGCGGCCGCGGCCCAGGTGAGATAGCGCGACGGGAACGAGTCGGCGTCATCGACCGCCGTGACGACGAGGCGGCTGCGGGCACGCGACACCGCGACGAGGAACTGGCGCGCCTCGTCGTCGGCGACGGCGGCGCGGCTCGCCCTGGCGGCCTCGATGCGGCCGGGAAGGTCCCTCGGCCCCGGCGAGCCCGAGGGCGCGAGGACGTCCGACAGATGCCCGGCACCCAGGGTGGAGTCGCGGAGCCGGAGGTTGGGCCATGCGCCCTCCTCGACGCCCGCAACGATCACGACCTCCCATTCGCGTCCCGCAGCCGATGCCGGCGTCGCGAAGGCGACGGCATCGCCGTGGACTCCGGTCCTCGCGAGCGAGTCGGCGGCGAAGTCCTGGCCCTCGACGTACTCGAGGAAGCGGGCGGTCGTGGCACGCGGCATGCGCTCCTCGAAGACGGCCGCGGCCTTCATGATCGCCATCACGGCGTCGAGGTCGGCGTCGTCGCGGACGGATCCTCCCAGAGCCGCCTCACGCCACGCCGCGGCGTTGCCCAGCGCGTCCCAGACGGCCCACAGGACCTGATGCGGCCCGGCCGCGCCCGCGAGCGCCGCCCGCGCTGCCGCGACGGCGCCGTGCAGCCTCCGCACCGGGGCGCCGTCGGCATCCTCCGGCGGGATGCCGTCGGGGCTGGCGACGGCCTGGGCCAGCAGCTCGCCCGAGGCCGACAGCCCTCCGGCGGCACGGTCGGCGGCCACCAGGCGACGACCGAGGCGCCGCAGAGCGATCGGATCGCCGCCCACCACTCGAGAGGACAGGAGCGCCAGCACGCGCTCGGGCTCCCAGGGCTCGTCGGCGTCCGCACCGGCGAGGGACGCGATGCCGAGCAGCGGCGCGACGGCCGCCTGCTCGTGCAGGGCCACGGCGTCGCCGAGGCTCTCGCAGGGGATGTCGGCGGCCACGAGCGCTGCGCGGATGCCCGACAGGAGCGCCCGCGACCGGCCGACGACGACCATGTCGCCCCACGAGACCGCGGGGGTGCCGAAGCCGTGGCGCGAGCGGCGCAGCTCGCGGGCGATCGCCCTCGCCTGGCCGTGCGGGTGCGGGGCGAGCAGCGCGCTGACGGCGGGCTCGTCGTCGCGCTCCCCCGCGGCACGCCTCAGCGAGGCACGCGCCGAGCCGTCGCGGGAGACGCCGATGCGCTCCGCGATCCGGTTCGACACCTCCGCGAGGGCTCCCGACTGCCGATGGGAGCCCGCGAGCTCGACGCGGGCGGCTCCAAGCCCTCCCTGGGGGAACGGGCGCATGGCGTCCGCCAGGGACGAGGGGAGGCCGCCGCGGTATCCCTGGACCGCCTGATCGGCCGAGCCCGTCACGACGACGGCGCCGGAGTCGGCCATCAGCGCCCGCAGCAGCGCCGTAGTCGCCGAGGTCGCGTCCTGGTAGTCGTCGACGATCACGAGGCCCCACGTGGGCCGTGGCCCGTCGAGTCGCTCTTCCCACGACTCCAGCGCGGCCGCGGCGGCACGCACCGTCTCGGCCGGGTCCAGGCGGTCTCCCACCTCGACGGGCGCGGACTGCGCGGCGACGACCTCCCTGTACTCGCGGTACACCTCCGCCGCGGCGACCCACTCGGGGCGCTCGCACTCGACGCCGAGGCTCGCGAGCCCGTCGGGCCCGACGCCCGCCTCAGCCGCGCGCATCAAGAGGTCTCGGAGCTCGGCGCGGAACGCCGGCAGAAGCGTCGACTCGACGGGGACGACACCGCTCCAGTCGGGTCCGTTGCCCTGGGCCGCGTGAGAAGCGAGCAGGTCGCGGAGGATCTGGTCCTGCTCCGCTCCGGTGATGAGCGTGGGAGCGGGGAGACCCCTGGCGTGCGCACGGCTGGCGAGCACCGCCATCGCGGCCGAGTGCGCCGTGCGCACGAGAGGTGCGCCGGTGGGTGCGTCCAACGCGGCGGCGAGGTCCTGGCGCAACCGCGCCGCCGCCAGGCGCGTGGGAGCGATGACGAGCACCCGCTCGGGCGGCAGGCCGTCCTGCTGGACGGCGCGCACCACGGCGTGCAGCGCCACGGTGGTGGTGCCAGAGCCGGGACCGCCGAGGACTGCCACTGCCGGGAGCGAGGCGATCGCGTCGAGCGCCGCCGCCTGCGACTCGTCGGGCTCCGGCAGCCCCGAAGGGGGCGTGCGGGGGACGAGCGTCAGCGGCATGGCCCTAACTCAACCACCTGGGACCGACACGGTCACGCCCGCGATTCCCCTG
>JAUIBG010000085.1 GCA_030428165.1 Actinomycetes bacterium | reverse complement strand
GGCGAGTCCGCGCACGGCCATGGTGTTGACGCCGATGACGGTCGCCACGAACGCGATGACCTGATCGACCAGTCCCCTGCGGCCCACGAGGCGCACGATCGTCCCAGTCGCCACCGCGACGAGGGTGCCGAGGATCGCGAGCGCCCAGAAGTCTGCTCGGCCGTCGATGAGGAACGACAGCGCGAAGCCGAACAGCAGCGCGACGACGAGGCCGGAGACCAGCGGTCCCATGGCGTTGGACTTCAGGGAGCCGATGAAGCCCTGGGATTCGTTCATGTCGCGCCTCCGGTGCACTCGTAGGGGATTGCCCTCATCGTACGTCGGCGCGCGTACTCCTAGCCCAGCGCGTAGTCCACGACGAGCGGCGCGTGGTCGGACCACCGGGTGTCGTACGACGGAGCACGGTCCACGCGGACGTACGTGACCCCATCGGCCATCTCGGGCGTCGCGATCTGGTAGTCGATGCGCCAGCCAGCGTCGTTGTCGAACGCCTTGCCGCGCATCGACCACCACGTGTACGGACCGGGAACGTCGCCCGCATCGGCGCGGTGGACGTCGACCCATCCGGCACCGAACCAGCGGTCCAGGTACGCCCGCTCCTCGGGCAGGAAGCCTGCCGACTTCAGGTTGCCCTTCCAGTTCTTGATGTCGTTGTTCTGGTGGGCGGTGTTGAAGTCGCCCATCACGACGGCGCGGTCGTACTCCGAGCGGATCGCCTCGAGCCTCGCGGTCATCAGGTCCAGGAACGCGTACTTGTCGTCCATCTTGGGCGTCCCGGCCTCGCCCGAGTGCACGTAGGCGCTGACGATGCGGACCGGACCCGCGCCGGACTGCACGGTGCCCTCGACCCACCGGCCGGTGTGCGTCGGGGCGGTGGCCCCGTCGCCCAGCGCCTCGGCACCCTCGAGCACGTCGGTCAGCTCGCCCTTGGCGAGGATGGCAACGCCGTTGCGGCCCTTCTGCTCCGACACCGACTGGGCGGTCGACCACCCGGACTCGCCGTAGGCCTCGATGAACTCGGCGGGCGCGCGGACCTCCTGCATCGTGATGACGTCGGCCGCCGTCTCGGCGATCCAGTCGTCCATGCCCTTGCGCTGGGCGGCGCGCACTCCGTTGACGTTGACAGTCGCGATTCTCACGGAGTCAGAGCCTAACCTGCGCCCCCGACAGCCGCTCCGAGCATCTGGTGCGGCATCGGCACCGAATCCCGCACGAGAGGTTCGGAACGGAGCAGGTGGGGAGCCGATGCGGCCCTACAGCCCCGCCTGGCGCTCCGCCGTCTCGACGACGTTGGCCAGCAGCATCGCCCTGGTCATCGGCCCGACGCCGCCAGGACTGGGCGAGTACCAGGACGCCTTCTCGCGCGCGTCGACGGCGATGTCGCCCACGACCTTCGACTTGCCCGTCTCAGGATCGGTCGCGCGCGAGACGCCCACGTCGATCAGCACGGCGCCGTCCTTGACCATCTCGGCCGTCACGATGCCAGGCACTCCGGCGGCGGCGACCACGACATCGGCCGCGGCCACGTGCGCGGCGAGGTCCTGCGTGCCGGTGTGGCACAGCGTCACGGTCGCGTTCACGGCCTTGCGGGTCAGCAGCAGGCCGATGGAACGGCCCACGGTGGTGCCGCGACCGATGACCACGACCTCCTTGCCGGCCAGCGAGACGCCGTGGCGCTCAATCAGCTCGATGATGCCCTTGGGCGTGCACGGCAGCGGCGAGTGGATCTCCTCGCCCACGCGCAGCACCAGGCGGCCCAGGTTGGTCGGGTGCAGTCCGTCGGCGTCCTTGTCGGGGTCGATCGACTCGAGCACCCGGTTGGTGTCGACGCCCTTGGGCAGCGGCAGCTGGACGATGAAGCCGGTGCACGCCGCGTCGGCGTTGAGCCTCTCCACCGCCGCAAGGATCTCGGCCTCGCTCGCGTCGCCCGGCAGGTCCTCGCGGATCGACGAGATACCCACCTCGGCGCAGTCCTTGTGCTTGCCGTTGACGTACCAGGTCGAGCCGGGGTCGTCTCCGACGAGCAGCGTGCCGAGGCCCGGGGTCACGCCGCGGGCCGCGAGGGCCGCGACGCGCTCCGTGAGCTCGGCCTTGATGGCCGCCGCGGTGGCGGTGCCGTCGAGCTTCTGGGCACCCACTACTGCTGGAGCCCGTCGTAGAGCGGGAAGTCCTCGGCCAGCTTCGCCACGCGGGCGCGGAGCGCGTCCTCGTCGGCGCCGCCCTTGAGCGCGGTGGCGATCACCTCGGCGACCTCGGCGAACTCCTCGGCGCCGAAGCCTCGCGACGCGAGCGCCGGCGTGCCGATGCGCAGGCCCGAGGTCACCATCGGCGGACGGGGGTCGTTCGGGACCGCGTTGCGGTTGACCGTGATGCCGACGCGGTGGAGCAGGTCCTCTGCCTCCTGGCCGTTCATGTCGGAGTTGCGCAGGTCGACGAGCACCAGGTGGACGTCGGTGCCGCCGGAGACGACGTTGACGCCAGCGGCGATCGCGTCGGGGGCGGTGAGGCGCTCGGCGAGGATGCGCGCGCCCTCGAGGACGCGCTCGTTGCGCTCCTTGAACTCGGCGCCGGCGGCCGCCTTGAGGGCCACGGCCTTCGCGGCGACGACGTGCATCAGCGGCCCGCCCTGCTGGCCCGGGAAGACCGCGGAGTTGAGCTTCTTGCCGTAGGCCTCGATGTCGCGCGACAGGATCATGCCAGAGCGGGGGCCGCCGATGGTCTTGTGGATCGTGGTCGAGACGACGTCGGAGTGGGGCACCGGCGAGGGGTGCAGGCCCGAGGCGACGAGACCGGCGAAGTGCGCCATGTCGGTCCAGAGCTTGGCGCCCACCTCGTCCGCGATCGAGCGGAACGCCGCGAAGTCGAGGTGCCTGGGGTAGGCCGACCAGCCGGCGATGATCACCGTCGGGCGCTCGGCGAGCGCCTGCTCGCGCACCTTGTCCATGTCGACGAGGTGCGTGGTGTCGTCGACGCCATAGGCCGCGACCTCGTAGAGCTTGCCGGAGAAGTTGAGCTTCATGCCGTGGGTGAGGTGGCCGCCGTGGGCGAGCGAGAGGCCCATGATCTTGTCGCCGGGCGTCGCGATCGCGTGCAGCACTGCCGCGTTGGCGGTGGCGCCGGAGTGCGGCTGGACGTTGGCGTACTCGGCGCCGAACAGGTCCTTGGCGCGCTGGATGGCGATGTTCTCCGCGACGTCGACCTCCTCGCAGCCGCCGTAGTAGCGGCGACCCGGGTAGCCCTCCGCGTACTTGTTCGTGAGGACGGATCCCTGCGCCTGCAGCACGGAGCGCGGCACGAAGTTCTCGGAGGCGATCATCTCCAGGTAGGTCTGCTGGCGCGTGAGCTCGGCGTCCAGCACCTGGGCGATCTCGGGGTCGAAGTCCTGCAGCGAGGCGTTCATGACCTCGTAGGTGGCGCGTGAGTCGGTCGTCATCGTCATTCCCTCCAGGGCGGCTGGCGGCCGCCGGATCGTGAGCTTCTCCGGTGACCGTGGCCCAGGCGGACGACCACTAGTCGAAAGGTGTGCCGCTCCCCTGTGGTTCCCCACTGCGCCAGTCGCGACGGGGGCAAGTCTACCGCGTCGCGGTGCGCGCACCAGAGGCAGGTTGGTCGACCGTGGCACGCTCGATCTCCTGGTGGACCATGCGGTCGAGGGACGCCGGCAGGTTGGGTCCAGGCTGCCCGCCGATCCAGTCCCTGAAGGCGTTCCAGCGCCGCAGCGCATCGGCCGAGTAGCGGCGGTGCGCGCGTTCGAGCTTGCGCTCCGAGTAGAAGCGGTGCGCCCAGAACGAGGTCGGCTTCGCGAGGCGGATCGCGGCGACGAACGACACGAACGGCACGACGACGCCGACCAGCCCCACCAGGAGCTTTCCCTTGAGGAACGTGATGATCACGTAGGTGAAGTGGACGATCAGCACGAACGCGACGATCCAGCCCGACTCGGTGCCGTCGAGGCCCAGGCCCAGAGGGTCCGCCTGCATCAGCATCACGACGCCGATCACACCGGCCACGAGCACCGCGTCGATGGACTTGCGGCCCTCCTCCGACCAGTACACGTCGTCGAGGTGCAGCCACAGCGCGAACTCGTCCAGCGCGAGCGCCGCGCCCGCGCCGAACAGCGCGGCCAGGATCTCGACCCATGGCGAGCCCGGCGAGTACCGGAACTCAAGCAGGCCTGCGATCAGCACCAGGAGGATGCCCCACACCTGGTGGTGGACGTGAACGCCGCCCAGGTGGATGTTCGACAGCAGGCCGCTCTTCACGGGCTCTTCCGGCGCATCGGCCTGAGCGGGCTCAGGCGCCGCGAGCTCGGCCTTGCGCAGACGCCTGGTGACCCACCTCGTGATCGCGAAGGTGAGGACGAACGCGATGATCAGCCACAGCGCCGGAGCGCGACCGGTCTCGACGAAGATGTCGGTGTACCAGGACATCGGCGCTCCTCAGGGTGCTGCGTCAGGCGGTCGGGACTGGCGCGCTCAGGACTCCTCGGGCGCGTCGTCGACGATGGCGCCGGACTCGAGGATCTTGCGCAGGTACGCGTAGGTGAGGTCGCCGGACACGTCGTTGTACTGGTGCTCGTAGCCGGCCTTGTTGTACATCTCGATGTTGTGCTTCGAGTTCTTGCCGGTGAAGACCCACACCTCGGACGTGTCCTCGGGCAGGTAGTGGAGCACGGCGAACAGCAGGTCGGTGCCGACGCCGCGACCCTGCTTGTCCGGCACGACCGCGAGGCGGCCGATGGTCGCCTTGGTGCCCTCGATCGCCACGCGGATGGTGCCGACCATGCGCTCGCCCTCCCAGGCGGCCAGCGTCACGACGTCGTCGCGGCTCATGTCCTCGATCAGCTCGTCGAGGGTCTGCGTGAGCGCGGGGATGTGCGGGTCGTCGTAGAGCTGGGCCTCGACGACGAACGCCGCGCGCCTGATGGTGAGGACCTCGCCGGCCTTGTCGGCGAACACGCGGTCGACGGTGACTGAGGACTCTGTCATGGCACCATCCTGGCAGGTCGCGCCCACTCGCGCCCACTAGCCTGGAGGGCATGTCAGCAAGCGCCGCAGCCTCCAGCGCAGCCCCGCCCATGTGGGTCGTCAGCCTGTCCTGCCCCGACCGGCCTGGAATCGTGCACGCCGTCACCGGCGCGATCGCCTCCCTGGGCGGCAACATCCACCAGTCGCAGCAGTTCGGAGACGGCGACACTGGGCTGTTCTTCATGCGCATCGAGGTCGAGGCCGATGTGGAGCAGCACGTGCTCGACGGCGCGCTCGCGCCGGTGGCCGAGGAGTTCGGCATGACGCTGCGGGTGGACCGCGCCGGTCGGCCGATGCGCACCGTCGTCATGGTGTCGACGACGGCGCACTGCGTGAACGACCTGCTGTTCCGCGAGCGCGCGGGAACCCTGCCGATCGAGGTGGTGGCCGTGGTCGGCAACCACGAGCGCCTGCGCGACCTCGCCGCGTTCTACGGCAAGCCGTTCCACTACATCCCCGTCACCAAGGAGACGAAGCCCGAGGCCGAGGCGCAGCTTCTCGAGCTGGTCGAGGGCCTCGACGCGGAGCTCGTCGTGCTCGCGCGCTACATGCAGATCCTGTCCGAGGACCTGTGCGAGGCGCTCGAGGGCAGGGCGATCAACATCCACCACTCGTTCCTGCCGTCCTTCAAGGGCGCACGCCCCTACTTCCAGGCGCACGACCGCGGGGTGAAGCTGATCGGCGCCACCGCGCACTACGTGACGGCCAACCTCGACGAGGGGCCGATCATCGAGCAGGACGTCGAGCGCGTCACGCACGCGTCCAGCCCCGAGGAGCTCACTGCGATCGGCGCCGATGTGGAGCGCAGGGCGCTGGCGAAGGCCGTGCGCTGGCACGCGGAGCACAGGATCCTCCTGAACGGGCACCGCACCATCGTCTTCAGCTGACCCGTCTGTCCCGGCAGGTGGGCGACTCCTTGATCACGGTTTGGGAAAACCGCGGGGAGATTCGAGGCATTTATGCCACGATGTCCGTTGCCAGTTCCCTGCGGCAGCGCCGCACCTGACAACGGAGCCTCCATGAGCCGCACGACCCATGCCCGCCCCGCCCTCGCGATCGCAGCTGCCGCTGCGCTGACGGCGAGCATCGCCGTGGCGGCGCCTGCCGCCTCGGTGGTCGCCCTCGAGTGCGACTACCAGGCCTACGACGAGGCGTCGCTGCAGTGGGCTCTCGACTGCGCGGCCTCGGACGGCATGGACAGCACGGTCACCGTGACCGGCTCGTTCACCGTCGAGGACTTCGTGGTCTACGAGGCGCAGGATGGGGCACTGACCATCGAGGGCCAGGAGAACACCATCACGATCGCTGGCGACGGTGGTCTTGAGATCTACAGCGAGGGCGGAATCGAGGGCGGCCAGGTCGCGCTGACGACCCCGCGTCCCCTCGTCGACGTTCCCACGCTGAGCGACGAGACGAACATCACGATGTCCGATCTGGAGATCACAAGCTCCGAGTACGGCATCCTCACCATCGCCGTCGACGGCTGGGGCCACCTCGACAATGTGCACTGGAGCGGGCTGGACAGCTACTACGTCATGGGCGAGTTCCTCCTTGGCCTGACGGTCGTCGACTCCACGTTCGTGGACAACTGGGCCCTCTACCCCCTGCTCGCGAGCTTCTATGGCGGCTCGGTGACGCGCTCGTGGTTCGAGGGCAACGCCACCGGCTACGGCGCGGTCTACTTCCAGGACGACTTCGGCGACAGCGAGCCCGCGGAGATCATCGACTCGTCCTTCATCGACAACACCGACAACGGCGACCAGTGGGTCAACGGTGCCGGCGCTGCGTTCTGGGGCATCTCTGCCATCGTGTCCGGCTCGACATTCTCGGGCAACTCGGCGGCGAACGGCGGAGCGGTATACCTCTCGGGAGAGTCGTTCATGGAGGAGGACTCCGCGGGCGCGTACACCCTGGACATCGTCAACTCCACCTTCGCCGACAACGTCGCTCGCTACGGCGGCGCCATCGCCGCCTACGGGGCGTTCGACGCGTCGATCGCGTTCTCGACCTTCAGCGGCAACGTCGGCGAGCAGATCGGCGGGTCCTTCTCGTTCGACGGCGAGCCGGAGGCATTCGTGTCCCTCTTCGCCTCCGTCATCGAGGGCGAGGGCTGCGAGGCGGACGGCACCGACCTCTCCTCGCTCGGCTACAACTACGTGTCCGACTCCACGTGCCTGGGCACCGCCGACGACACGGACACGATCGGCTCGGATGCGATGCTGGGCGCCCTCGCGGAAAATGGCGGAAGCACGGACACGATGCTCCCGCAGACGGGCTCACCCCTGATCGACGCGATCCCCTTCGCGGCTGCGAGCCTGCTGGTGGACCAGCGCGGCTTCGACCGGCCGCAGGCTGACGGGTTCGACATCGGCGCCGTCGAGGTCGAGGGCGAGGCCCCCGAGTACGGCGTCGCGTTCGTGGTGCCCACGCCTGAAGGCGACGTCACGGGCTACGCCACCTGCGCCGTCGATGCGATCGAGATCGGCAACACCCCGGCGGCGGCCCTGGCGGGCACGCCTGCGAAGGTGTCCGCAGTCCTGGGCGGCCTGTCGTTCACGATCGAGCTCGCGCCCGGCTGCGAGGCCAGCGACATCACGCTCGACCTCCCCCGCCCGGTCAACTCCGTGTTCAAGGTCGACGGCTCCACCTGGACCGACATGACCGATGCGCTCTCGGCGGACGGCCTCACGGTCGCCTACACCGCCGTGGACGGCGGCGCGTACGACCAGGACGGCACGGCCGACGGCTGGATCGTCGACCCGGTCGTGCCGGCGCTCGAGGTGGGCTTCACCGGATAGCCGGGCGCTCGCCCGGAGTTCGGGCTAGCCTGACCCGGGGCCGCGAGGGACGCGTCCCTCCAGTCCCCAGGGAGAGCACATGAGCAAGATCCTCGACGGCTTCCGCGACTTCATCATGCGCGGCAACGTCATCGACCTCGCGGTCGGCATCGTGATCGGCGGCGCCTTCTCCGCCGTCATCACGTCCGTCGTCGACGGACTCATCACGCCGATCGTCGCGATGATCTTCGGGCAGCCTGACCTCACCCAGGTCATGACCTTCACGATCAATGAGGCCGTCTTCAGCATCGGCCTGATCCTCGACGCACTGTTCAAGTTCGTGACGATCGCGGCCGCGATCTACTTCCTGATCGTCCTGCCGATGAACCACCTGGCCGAGCGTCGCGCCGCCAAGGAGGAGAAGGCCGAGGAGGAGCCCACGGGGCCCACCGAGGTGGAGCTGCTCCAGCAGATCCGCGACGAGCTCGCCAAGCGCCAGTAGCCGCGACCTCGCCGAGGCGGTGCCCGGCGCCCGCGACCGGGAGCTACAGCTCCTGCACGATCGTGGCGCCGGGCGCGGGCCCGGAGGCGACCATCACGTTGTCCGCGACCCTGAGGGCGTTGAGCTCGGCGGACATCGCCAGGGCGTGATGCCGGCTCGCCGCGAGGCCCACCACCGTGGGTCCCGAGCCTGACACGATGGCGCCGAGCGCCTCCGCGCGCAGCATCGCCTCGATCGTGTCGCCGATGTCGGGGGCGAGAGACAGCGCGGGTCCCTGCAGGTCGTTGCTGAGCGCCTCTCCGACCCTCTCCGGGTCGCCCGACAGCAGTGCGCTCATCAGCGCGTCGTCGACGTGGGGATCGTCGATCTCGCGCTCCCCGTCCCGCACCTGGCGGTCGAACTCGCGGTAGACGGCCGGCGTCGACAGACCCTCCGCCCGCGTCGCGATCACCCAGTGGAAGGGTCCCCTCGTCATCACGGGGAAGAGCTCGTCGCCGATGCCACGGCCCAGCATGGTGTGGCCGTGCAGCGCGAACGGGACGTCGGCACCGAGAGTCGCTGCCGTCGAGGTCAGCTCATCGCGCGACAGGCCGAGGGACCACAGCTCGGCGCAGGCCACGAGGGCCGCCGCGGCATCGGCGCTGCCGCCGGCCATCCCCCCGGCGACTGGCAGGCCCTTCGTGATCGTGAGGTGCACGCCCTCGTCGAGGCCGTGCTCCTCGAGCAGGGCTGCGGCCGCGCGGTAGGCGAGGTTCCGCTCGTCGGTCGGCACCTGGTCAACCCAGTCCGCGGCATCGGCCCCCTGAGCGCGCACCGAGACTGAGATCCCGGACAGGCGCGGCTCGGCGGTGACGGTCTCGTAGCGGTCGATCGCGTGGAACACCGTCGCCAGCGGGTGATACCCGTCCTCACGGGGCGCGCCGACCGCCAGCGCGAGGTTGATCTTGCCGGGGGCCCGTACCGAGACGAGGTCGCTCATGCCCCCACTGTGTCAGAAGACGGGCGGTCGAGGGCCTCGGCCACCTGCGTGAACTGCCCGATGTCGAGCCGCTCGCCACGCGTCAGCGGCTCGATTCCCGCGCTCAGCAGCGCCGACTCGGCCGCCGCAGACGAACCTGCGATTCCGGACAGCGCGCCGCGGAGTCCCTTGCGGCGCTGAGCGAACGCGGCATCGATGACCTCGAATACCCGCTCGCGCGACGCGGTGGTGGACGGAGGCTCGCGGCGGTCGATCCGCACCAGCGCACTGTCGACGCGCGGCACGGGCCAGAACACTGCCCTGCCCACGTCGCCGGCCCGGCGGGCCGCGGCGTACCAGGCGACCTTCGCGGAGGGGATGCCGTAGGTGCGGCTGCCAGGCGGGGCGACGATGCGGTCGGCCACCTCCGCCTGCACGAGCACCACGGCACGGTTCAGCGTGGGGAAGGTCTCGAGCAGGTGCAGGATGACCGGCACGGAGACGTTGTACGGCAGGTTCGCGACGAGCGCCGTGGGCGGAGCGTCGAGCGCGTCGACCTTCATCGCGTCGGAGGTGATGACCGTGAGGCGCCGGGCGGCCTCGGCGTCGCGGCCGGCGATTGTCTCGGGCAGCGCGTCGGCCAGGCGGGGGTCGATCTCGATCGCGGTGACGCGCGCGCCGGTCGCGAGCAGCGCCAGCGTCAGCGAGCCCAGGCCGGGGCCGACCTCGACGACATGGTCGTCGGGGCCCAGGCCGGCGAGGCCGGCGATGCGGGTGACCGTGCCGGCGTCGACCATGAAGTTCTGGCCCCAGCGCTTGGTGGGGACGACGTCGAGGCGCTCGGACAGCGCACGGATCTCGGAGGGCCCGAGGAGGCCCG
>JAUIBG010000084.1 GCA_030428165.1 Actinomycetes bacterium | reverse complement strand
CGCGCCAGGTGCGAACAGGGTCAGGGTGACGGTGACGCCTGGCACGGTGCCGCTCGGGCAGAGCAGGCAGCGGGGCAGCGGCCACGTCGGCGTGCTGGCGTCGCAGGTGCTGGTGCCGTCCGAGTGCCGCGCGGTGCGCGCGCCCTGGCCGCGCAACGAGCGATCGCCCATCGCCGGCGTGAAGAGCGCGTCGTACCAGGAGAGCGTGATCGCCCTCGAGTACGCCAAGTCCAAGGGGGCCGACGAGGCGCTGCTCGCGAACACCCAGGGTCACCTGTGCGAGGGGACCACCACCAACGTGCTGCTCGAGCTCGACGGCCAGATCGTCACGCCGCCGCTCTCGGCCGGCTGCCTGCCCGGCATCGTCCGCGGGCTCGCGCTCGAGTGGGGAACGGCGGCTGGCCTGCCGGTCCGCGTCGCGGCACCGGGGGAGCTCAGGATGTCGATCCTCGACCGGGTGACTGCGGGTGACGGCCACGCGGCGGTCTCGTCCTCGCTGCGCGGCATCCAGCACGTGGTCGCCCTCGACGGCGTCTCAGTCGAGCCAGGTCCGCTGCTCGGCCGGCTCATCGCCGAGTACGACCGCAGGATCGGCGTCGAGGTGGATCCCGCGTCACCGCGGGTGTGATTTTCCGATACACTCGTATCCGCTCCACGGGCGATTGGCGTAGTGGTAGCGCGCTTCCTTCACACGGAAGAGGTCACTGGTTCGATCCCAGTATCGCCCACCAGCTTCGAGAGGGGCCGTCCATCCGGACGGCCCCTCTCGGCGTCTCCGGGGCCGTGCTCCTGCCAGTTCTGGCGCTCTTCACGACAGTTGTCCGGAATGCCCGCCACGGTCGACGCGGCTCCCCTCGCAGTGGGCCGTCGACGTTGCTAGCGTCGGCCGTGCCGCGCCGTCCCCGGCGCGCGCATCGACACGAGGGAGAGGACCCACCATGGACATGGGCGACATGCTTGACAAGGCGAAGGACGCGCTCGAGAACGTCTCGGACGAGCAGATCGACGATGCGGCGGAGCTCGCCAAGGACAAGCTGGACGTGGACGACAGCATCATCGACCAGGTCGCGGAGCAGGCGAAGAAGCTCAACGACTAGTCGGCAGACGCAGGGCGCCGCGGGCATGGGCTCGCGGCGCCCTTTCGCGTTCCTGGGGTGAGCGACGTCGACGCTCGACTCTGTAGCATCGTCCTGTCTGTCACGACCCCGAAGGAGACCCTCTCGTGAGTACCGTCAACGCCACCATCGACACCGACGCGCGTCAGGTGGAGCAGGGGACGACGGGCCTCGACGTCTACGGGGACCGCCGCGAGGTCGTCGCCATGCGGGTCGACGGCGACCTGTGGGACCTCCACCGCGAGATCCCCGAGGGCGCGGTCGTCGAGGCCGTGACCGTCGACAGCGAGGACGGGCTGAACATCCTGCGCCACTCGACCACCCACGTCCTGGCGCAGGCGGTGCAGCAGCTCCACCCGGGCGCGAAGCTCGGCATCGGCCCGTTCATCACCGACGGCTTCTACTACGACTTCGACGTCGACGAGCCCTTCACCCCCGAGGACATCAAGGCCCTCGAGAAGGCGATGCAGCGCATCGTCAAGGAGGGCCAGTCCTTCCGTCGCCGCGAGGTGTCGAAGGAGGAGGCGCTCGCTGAGCTCTCCTCGGAGCCCTACAAGTGCGAGCTGATCAACCAGGACGCCTCGGGAGCCGAGGGTGCCTCGGTCGAGATCGGCGAGGGTGACATCACCATCTACGACAACGTCCGCCGCAACGGTGAGGTCGCGTGGAAGGACCTCTGCCGCGGCCCGCACGTGCCGTCCACCAAGGTGCTCGGCAACGGCTGGTCGCTGATGCGCAGCGCCGCCGCGTACTGGAAGGGCAACCAGGCCAACCCGCAGCTTCAGCGCGTCTACGGCACCGCATGGCCCAGCAAGGACGAGCTGGTCGCCTACAAGGAGCGCCTGGCCGAGGCCGAGCGCCGCGACCACCGCAAGCTCGGCGCCGAGCTCGACCTCTTCTCGTTCCCCGACGAGATCGGCTCGGGCCTGGCTGTCTTCCACCCCAAGGGCGGCATCATCCGCATGGAGATGGAGGACTACTCGCGCAAGCGCCACGTCGAGGGCGGCTACGAGTTCGTGTACACCCCGCACGCGACCAAGGCGCAGCTGTTCCAGACCTCCGGACACCTCGACTGGTACGCGGACGGCATGTACCCGCCCATGCACCTCGACGAGGAGCGCGACGAGGCGGGCAACGTCACCAGGCAGGGGCAGGACTACTACCTGAAGCCCATGAACTGCCCCATGCACAAC
Organism: Actinomycetes bacterium; assembly: GCA_030428165.1. Taxonomy (GTDB): domain Bacteria; phylum Actinomycetota; class Actinomycetes; order Actinomycetales; family Demequinaceae; genus Demequina. The sequence goes on along the minus strand of JAUIBG010000084.1, from coordinate 7,958 downwards.
CTGATCTTCGACTCGCGGGGCCGGTCCTACCGTGAGCTGCCGCTGCGCCTGTTCGAGTTCGGCACCGTGTACCGCTACGAGAAGTCCGGCGTGGTCCACGGCATGACCAGGGCCCGCGGCTTCACCCAGGACGACGCGCACATCTACTGCACTCGCGACCAGATGAAGGACGAGCTGACCAACCTGCTCACCTTCGTGCTCGACCTGCTCAAGGACTACGGGCTCGAGGACTTCTACCTCGAGCTGTCGACCAAGAACCCCGACAAGTCCGTGGGCGACGACGACGTCTGGGAGGAGGCGACCGAGACTCTGCGCGAGGTCGCCGTCGAGTCGGGACTCGAGCTCGTGCCAGACCCGGGCGGTGCCGCGTTCTACGGACCCAAGATCTCCGTGCAGACCCGCGACGCCATCGGCCGCTCGTGGCAGATGTCCACCATCCAGCTGGACTTCAACCTGCCCGAGCGCTTCGAGCTGGAGTACATGGCCGCCGATGGCACCAGGCAGCGTCCCGTGATGATCCACCGTGCGCTGTTCGGCTCGATCGAGCGCTTCTTCGCGATCCTCACCGAGCACTACGCCGGCGCGTTCCCGGTGTGGCTGGCGCCCGTCCAGGTGCGCTGCATCCCGGTGGCCGAGGCATTCGAGCCCTATCTCCACGAGGTCGCCGCACAGTTGCGGGCGCAGGGGGTGCGCGTCGAGGTCGACGCCTCGGACGAGCGGTTCCCCAAGAAGATCCGCACCGCTTCCAAGGAGAAGATCCCCTACGTGCTCATCGCTGGCGGCGAGGACCAGGACGCAAGCGCGGTCTCGTTCCGGTTCCGTGACGGCAGCCAGGACAACACCGTCCCCGTGGCCGATGCGGTGAAGCGGATCGTCGAGTCGATCGCCACCAGGGCGCAGGTCTAGCGATGACGGGCGACGGGACCGAGGGCGTCGGGGGCGACTACGAGATCGTCGACGGCTACGCGCTCGGGGGAGAGCCCGACGGCTTCGAGCGCCTCTGGACCCCGCACCGGATGGCGTACGTGCGCCACGCCGGAGGGCGCAAGGACCACGACGGCCCCGAGGACTGCCCGCTGTGCAAGAAGGTCGAGGACGACGACCGCGAGCACCTCATCGTCCACCGCGGCCGCCACAACTACGTGGTGATGAACCTGTACCCGTACAACCCCGGCCACCTGATGGTCTGCCCGTACCGCCACGTCGGCTGGTACACCGAGCTGACGGACGCCGAGCGCGACGAGTTCGGAGCGCTCACGGCGACCGCCATGCGCGTGCTGCAGGAGACCTCGGGGACCAAGGGCTTCAACACGGGCATGAACCAAGGGAAGATCGGCGGCGCCGGCATCCACGAGCACGTCCACCAGCACGTCATCCCGCGCTGGATCGGCGACTCGAACTTCCTGCCGATCATCGCGAAGACCAAGGCGCTGCCCGAGCTGCTGGACGAGACCTGGCAGCGGCTGCGAGCCGCGTGGCCGTCGGACGGCGCCTAGCCGATGCTCGGATGGCTCAGGCCGCACCTCGCGAAGGTGTGGGAGGCGCCCGCGCGGGGTCTGGTGGCGATCGGCGTGCACCCCAACGCTGTCACGCTCGTCGGCACGCTCGGAATCGTGCTCGCGTCGCTGCTGATGCTGCCGCGCGGCGGTCAATGGCTCGCGTGGGGCGCGATCACCGTCACGTTCTTCGCGCTGAGCGACATGCTCGACGGCAACATGGCGCGCTTCAGCGGCAAGGCGAGCCGCTTCGGCGCGTTCCTCGACTCCCTCATGGACCGTGTCTCCGACGCGGCCATCTTCGCCGGCCTCGCCTGGGCGTTCTGGGAGTCGTCGCCGCTCACGGCGGCAGGCGCAATCGCCGCGCTCGCCGTCGGCACCTTCGTGCCCTACGCGAGGGCGCGCGCCGCAGCGGTCGGGGTCGACGCCTCGCGCGGCCTGGCCGAGCGCTCGGACCGGCTCGCGATCGCGGGCGTCGCGACGCTCGCCGTGGGGCTCGGGGCCCCGGTGTGGATCCTCACCGTGACGCTGTGGGTGCTGGTGCTGCTCGCGGCGATCACGACGGTGCAGCGCACGCTCGCCGTGCTGACGGCGGACCGCGCCGGCACCACGGTCGAGTTCGGCCAGTCCGGCCAGTAGCCCTGAGTCCTCGGCGCCGCCGCCTTGTGCGCCACCGCGACCAGGCCGTGACTCCTGTCCGAACACGTGGTGCGGCGATCGCCGTGATTCCCGCACGGATTGTTCGGATCGACGACGCGGTGATGGCGCCGGCCGGCGTCGGCTGGATCACGCCCATCGGCGCTGGGACGAACGGCTCTGGACGGGTGCCACCGACGTCGCGCTGGACTCATCGCCCCGTGTAGGCGCCATCCCAAGCCGAGCATCGATCTCACTTCTCGGCGACGCGCCGTCGAACGACTCCTGCCATCGGGACTTGCGGGCCGATCCCTGTGCTTGACCAGGCGCATCGTGCCTTGTGGGTCCACCTCCCCCTGTGCTTGTGTTGGCGTCACCACAACGGCATGGACGGTAGAGGGCAGGTTGATGGCAAAGTCGGGGGAATCTCGCGAGTCTTGGTCCGGAGATCACACCAACCACTACGACCAGTACGGCAACAAGACTGGAGAGTCGCGCAAGGCGGTGTTCGGCAACCACGTGAATCACTACGACGCGTCCGGGCGCAAGATCGGGGAATCGCGTGACGCAGTCTTCGGCGATCAAACGATTCACACCGACAGTTCTGGCGAGAAGATTGGCGAGTCGCGGAGCGCATTCTTCGGAGACCACACGAATCACTACGACGCGTCCGGGCGCAAGATAGGGGAGTCGCGCGAGGCATTATTCGGCGACCATGTGAACCACTACGACGCTGCGTATCCGCTGACAGGCAACGGTTCGCTGATCACGCCGCCGCCACACCCCTACGCGGATCTCGCGGAGTTCGGCGGGGGTGGACTCTCCGAGAAGGAGTGGGAGACGTTCCTTTCGCCGCGCACGCGTTGGGGTCTCTTTGGCCTTCACATACTGGCCGCGATCGCCGCTGCTCTGTTGACGATCCCGGTTTCCATCCTCGCGGCGTTCTCCTCGACCGTCACCGACAGGCTCGAGCTTGCCGTCACCTATCACTACTCCGTTGGTCCGGGATTCCTCTTCGCAGGAGTGCAGGCGCTCGCAATGACGCTCGTGATCGGAATGATCCTGTTCGAGGCGAGCACGCCGACCGTGTTCGCCGCGGTGAACGGACTCTCCGTTGGCTCGGTGGTCTTGATCATCGGCCTGTTCTTCATGCCGATGGACTACTGGGGAGCATGGGTGCCGTGGGGAGGCTGGATCGCAGGGTTCACTCTTGTCGCACTGCACAGCAAGTACGAGGCCCGGAAGCTGCGCGGGAAACACTGACGGTCGATGGCGAACGGCCGCGCGACCGCGAGTGCGCCGTGACTCCTGTCCGAACACCTGGTGCGGCGATCGCCGTGATTCCCGCACGGATTGTTCGGATCGACGACGCGGTGATGTCGCGGGCCGGCGGCGGCTCGGTCAGTCCCACCGGCGCCGGGACGATCGGCTCTGGACAGGTGCCACCGACGTCGCACTGGACCTATCGCCCTGAGGCTAGACTTGCTCTGCTTGTTTCCGCATCGACAGAAGGGACGCCATCATGAGCGCCACCGAGAACTCCCAGCCCACCGTCGGCACCGATCTGGTGAAGCGCGGCATGGCCGAGATGCTCAAGGGCGGCGTGATCATGGACGTCGTCACGCCGGAGCAGGCCAAGATCGCCGAGGACGCCGGTGCGGTCGCCGTCATGGCGCTCGAGCGCGTCCCCGCGGACATCCGCGCGCAGGGCGGCGTCTCGCGCATGAGCGACCCCGACATGATCCAGGGCATCATCGACACGGTCTCGATCCCGGTCATGGCGAAGGCCCGCATCGGCCACTTCGTCGAGGCGCAGGTCCTCGAGAGCCTGGGCGTCGACTACATCGACGAGTCCGAGGTGCTCACCCCAGCCGACTACACGAACCACATCGACAAGTGGAACTTCACCGCTCCCTTCGTCTGCGGCGCGACCAACCTCGGCGAGGCGCTGCGCCGCATCTCCGAAGGCGCGGCGATGATCCGCTCGAAGGGCGAGGCCGGCACCGGCGACGTCTCGAACGCGACCACGCACATGCGCAAGATCCGCTCCGAGATCGCGCACCTCACCTCGCTTCCCGAGGACGAGCTGTACGTCGCGGCCAAGGAGCTCCAGGCTCCGCTGCCGCTGGTCAAGGAGATCGCCTCGACCGGCAAGCTCCCCGTCGTGCTGTTCACCGCGGGCGGCATCGCCACCCCGGCGGACGCCGCGATGATGATGCAGCTGGGCGCCGAGGGCGTCTTCGTCGGCTCCGGCATCTTCAAGTCGGGCGACCCCGCCAAGCGCGCTGCGGCGATCGTGAAGGCCACCACCTTCTACGACGACCCGTCCGTGATCGCGGACGTGTCCCGCGGACTGGGCGAGGCGATGGTCGGCATCAACGTGGACGAGGTCCCCGAGCCGCACCGCCTCGCCGAGCGTGGCTGGTAGCGCACCCATCAGACGACGCGGCGCCCGCGTCCTGCTGGTCGACGACTCGCAGGACGCGGTGCGTCTGCTCATGGTGCGCGGTCACGACCCGCACGAGCCCGAGCGCTCCTTCTGGTTCACGCCGGGAGGCGGCCTCGAGCACGACGAGTCGTATCGCGCGGCCGCGGTGCGAGAGCTCGCCGAGGAGACCGGCTACGTGCTCGAGGAGCACGAGATCTCCGGGCCCGTGTGGCGCAGGACAGCGGTGTTCGATTTCGCGAGCATGCCCTACGTGCAGCACGAGGAGATCTACGTCGCACGCCTGGCCGATGCCGAGCGGAGGCCGCAGGTCGACGCCGCGCACACGGAGCAGGAGGTCGAGGCGCTCGACGAGGTCGCGTGGCTGAGCCGCGATGAGCTGATCTCCGACGGTCGAGAGGTGTTCCCTGTGGCCTTGCTGGAGCCGTGGGACGAGTTCCTCGCGTGGAATGGCGTCACGCGGGACATGGGAGAGGTGGACGAGTGAGCGTCATCGGAGTGGTGGCACTGCAGGGCGACTTTCGCGAGCACGCGCGCATCCTGGCCGGAATGGGCCACGATGTGTTCCCGCTGCGGCGCGAGTCCGAACTGGACCTGGTGGACGCGATCGTCCTGCCTGGCGGCGAGTCGAGCACGCAGGACAAGCTGATGCGCGCCTTCGGACTGCGCGAGCCGCTCATGCGGGCGATCGCTGACGGAATGCCGGTGCTCGGCAGCTGCGCAGGCATGATCATGCTCGCGCACGACCTCGCCGACGGGATCGACGGCCAGCAGACGCTCGAGGCGATCCCCATGACCGTGCGCCGCAACGCGTTCGGCCGCCAGGTGGACTCCTCCGAGATGACGATCGAGTGGATCGATGGCAGCCCGATGCACGCGACCTTCATCCGCGCGCCGTGGGTCGAGGCGTGGGACGACTCGGTCGAGGTCCTGGCCGCAGTGGATGTCGACGGGGTGACCCATCCCGTCGCGGTGCGGCACGCCAACGCCATCGCGACGTCATTCCACCCGGAGATCTCCGGCGATTCCCGAGTCCACGCGCTGCTGACTGAGGCGATCGGCTGACAATCGCCCGCTAGTTCAAGCCCTAGGCCTTGATTCATCGATATCAAGTCTCTAGGCTTGACGCATGTTCGTGATCACGGCAGACCAGCGCCGCTCCACCGCCCATGGGGATCAGGTCGAGGCGCTTCTCGGCGTGCTCGCGTCGTGGAAGGAGCGGTGGGCCGATGCGGTGGCGCTGGGGCCCGAGCGCACGGTGGGCGACGAGATTCAAGTCGTCGTGGACTCGGCTGAGGCGGCGGTCGACCTTGCACTCTTCTTGATGAGAGAGCGTCAGTGGTCGGTCGGCATCGGCGCCGGGGTGGTCGAGACGCCGTTGCGCCCGACCGCGCGCGAGAGCTCAGGGCCGGCGTTCGTCCACGCGCGTCGTGCGGTCGAGCGCGCCCGGGGGCGCGGTGAGCCGGTGCCGATCGTCGTGGCGGGGGAGCACGACGGGGCGGAGGAGGCCGCGACGGCCGTGATGCAGCTCCTCGCGGGCGTGGTCAGGCGCAGATCCGACGCGGGCTGGGAGGTCGCCGACCTGCTCGAGCCGGGATTCACCCAGCGGGAGGCCGCTGCCGTGCTCGGCGTCTCCGAGCAGGCCGTCAGTCAGCGGGTCGCGGCGGCCCAGCTCGAGGAGGAGCGCAGGGTCCGTCCGGTCATCGCGACGCTTCTCGGGGCCGCTGCTGTCACACCCGTCGCGAAGGATGAGCCCTCATGACCCTTGCGCTGCAGATCGTCATCGTCGTCGCCGTCCTCGCCGTCTCCACTGCTGGCGGCGCCTGGGCGGTCGGCAGGATGCTCGACGCGGTCGGCGTGCGCACCGGTGACGCCGGGCTGCGCCGCGGCGGGATGTGGATCGGGGTGCTCGAGCGCCTCGCGGTGACGGGAGCGATCCTCGCGGGATTCCCCGAGGCGATCGCCGTGGTGATCGCCGTCAAGGGACTGGGCCGCTATCCGGAGCTGCGCGCCGGCGACGGCGACGACCACAGCGTCACCGCGGAGACCTTCATCATCGGCACGCTCGCGAGCTACGTGTGGGCGGCGCTGTGGGCCCTGCTCGCACTCTGGGGAATCGCCGCCGTCGCGTGACTGAGGGCTCAGGCTTGCGCGCGCATGCCGGTCGCCAGTACCCGGCCGAATGATGCGGCGGTGCGCTCGAGGACGTCGGCCGTGATCCGCTCCGCGCCGAAGGCGCGCGCTAGCTGACGGGGGAGCAGCAGTGGCGCGAGGCCGTACACGGCGAGCGCGGAGGCGAGCTCGTCCACGTCGACGCCCTCGGCCAGCGCTCCCGCCTCCGCCTCATCGCGCAACTGGCGCCGCGTAGCGGTGAGGATGCGGTCGAACAGCGCGTCCGCACGGGCATCGTCGTCCAGCAGCATCCTGCGGAGGTACGCCATCGACGCCGCGGCCTCAGGGTCGCCAGCGAGCATGGCCGCGATCGTCGCGGTGTCCAGATCGCGCTTCCCTGACACCACCGCCTCGACGACGTGCGCGTCGCAGGCGTCGCGCAGCGCGCCCTTGGTGCCGAAGTGGTGCACCACCAGTCCGCCGGTCACCCCGGCGCGCGCCGCGATGTCGCGCACACTGGCGCCGGCGAACCCGTCGCGGGCGAACAGCGCGATCGCCGCCTCGAGGATCCTGGTGCGGCCGTCCGTCGCGGAGTCCGTCGTCATGACGCTAGACTATACGAACGTATAGCCCCGCTGTGAAGGCGCGCGGCACACCACGAGAGGACGACTGGACCCATGGCGACGATCGCGATCACGGGAGCCAACTCCGGCATCGGCCTGCGGGCCGCGCGGCGCCTGAGCGACGAGGGACACCGGGTCCTCGCGCTGTGCCGGTCAGTCGACCGCGCGCGGGAGGCACTCGGCGACAGCGCGGAGATCATCGAGTGCGACGTGTCGTCCCTCGAGTCCGTCGAGCGCGCCGCTCACGAGGTGGCCCCCATCGGCCTCGACGTCCTCATCAACAATGCCGCCGTCTTCGATCTCGGCGCGAAGGAGCGCGTGCTCAGCGTCGACGGTCATGAGCTCGTGTGGGCCACCGACCACCTCGGCTCGTCCGCACTCACCGCGCGCCTCAGCGAGAGCCTGATCGCCTCGCGCGGGCGTGTCGTCTTCATCGCGTCGAAGGGCCTCCTGGCGAGCCCCGGCATCGCGATCCGCTGGGACGACGTCGACGGCGCGGGCTGGTACACCCCGACCAAGGCGTACTACCAGGCGAAACTCGCGCAGGTGATGACCGCGCTGGAGCTCGCGGAGCGCGCAGGCGACCGGCTCGAGGTCGCCTGCCTGAGGGTGCCAGCCGTGCGTCTCGACGCCGCCAAGATCGCC
>JAUIBG010000083.1 GCA_030428165.1 Actinomycetes bacterium | reverse complement strand
CCGAGGCGCCGCACGGGAGCACCGGACAAAGGAGTGGGTGAACCGATGACGCAGGACACCGCCGCCGCGACGGAGGCCATCGCCGAGGGCCGCACCTCGCTGGGCATCGAGCTGGGATCGACCAACATCAAGGCCGTGCTGATCGGTGCGGACCACGAGGTGCTCGCGACCGGCTCGCACGCCTGGGAGAACCAGTTCGTCGACCGCCTGTGGACCTACTCCGAGCAGGCCATCTGGGGCGGGCTGCAGTCCGCTGTCGCCGCGCTAATGGCCGATGTCCGGGCCCGATACGGACGCGACCTCACCACGGTGGGCGGCCTGGGCGTGAGCGCGATGATGCACGGCTACCTCGCCTTCGACGCCGAGGGGTCGCTGCTGGTCCCCTTCCGCACCTGGAGGAACACCAACACTGAGGCCGCCGCCGCGGAGCTGACGGAGGAGCTGGGCTTCAACTTCCCGCTGCGCTGGTCCGCCTCGCACCTGTACCAGGCGGTGCTCGACGACGAGCCGCACCTGGCCGATGTCGACTTCATCACGACGCTCGCGGGCTACGTCCACTGGCGCCTCACGGGCCGCAAGGTGCTGGGCGTCGGAGACGCCTCCGGCATGTTCCCCATCGATCCCGCCACCAGTAACTACGACGCGGCGATGCTCGCGCGATTCGGCGAGATGGTGGCGGCAAGGAGGCCGGGTCTCGACGCCGCTGCCCTGCTGCCCGAGGTGCTCGTCGCCGGCGAGCACGCGGGCCTCCTGACGGAGGACGGCGCCGAGCTGCTCGACCCCACCGAGACCCTCATGCCCGGCGCGACCACGTGCCCGCCCGAGGGCGACGCCGGTACCGGCATGGTCGCGACCAACGCCGTCGCCCCGCGCACCGGCAACATCTCCGCGGGCACCTCGATCTTCGCGATGGTGGTGCTGGAGCACCCGCTCGCGACGGTGCACGAGGAGCTCGACATCGTCACGACCCCAGGCGGCGACCTCGTCGCGATGGTGCACTGCAACAACGGCGCCTCCGAGCTGGGCACCTGGGCGGGGGTGTTCGGCGAGTTCGCCGCCGCCATCGGCTCCGATGCCGACATGAACGCCGTGTTCGGCGCGCTGTTCGCCGCCGCCCTCGAGGGCGAGGCCGACGGCGGCGGACTGCTGGCCTACAACTACCTCGCGGGAGAGCCGATCACCGGGCTCGCCGAGGGACGCCCGCTGGTGGTGCGCACTCCCGGCAGCCGCCTGACGCTCGCGAACTTCATGCGCACGCAGCTCTACGGTGCCTTCGGCACGCTGTCGCTCGGCATGAACGTCCTGCACGGCGAGGGCGTCGAGCTGGACTCGATGTTCGCGCACGGCGGCATGTTCAGGACCGCCGGCGTCGCGCAGCGACTGCTGGCCGCGGCCATCGGCGCGCCCGTCACCGTGGGCGACACCGCCTCCGAGGGCGGCGCGTGGGGAATCGCGGTGCTCGCCGAGTACGAGCGGGTGCGCTCGGAGCGGAGCCTGGGCGACTACCTGGGCGCCGAGGTGTTCGCCGACGCCGAACTCACGGTCGCCGAGCCCGACCCTGCCGACGTCGCGGGATACGCGACGTGGCTCGAGCAGTACAGCGCGGGCCTGGCGATCCAGCGAGCCGCGACGGAGTCGATTCACTAGCCGATTCACTCCGGGCGAACGGCAGACGGCACCAAAACCGGTGCCTGTGCGACCTAGGTCCCGCCGTCAGGCGTTGGATTTCTGACTGAATTGTCGTGTGCGCTGCGGTCGATTTCCGCGCGCGGGTGCGGCGGCCCAACCGGGGACCAAGGGCCGCCGCACCCATTCACACGGCTACATGAACAGGCCGAGCACCAGACCCGCCACCGCGAGCGACGCCGTGTCATGCGCCGAGTCGATCACGGTGATCCTCCAGTCGCGCAGCGCGAAGCCGTTGTGGACCAGGTGCGCGCCGGCGCGGAACGCGATGCCGACCACGATGCCGAGCACGAGGCCCGCGAGCCAGCCGCTCGCCCCGAGCCCGACCATGAGCATCGCGAGCACGACCACGCCGAGGATGTTGCCCACGATCATCTGACCGAAGACCGCACCCATGTTCGCCTGCTTCATCCGCTCATCGGTCAGGCCGCCGAGCTTCGCCCACACGGGGAAGAATGCGAAGGGCGAGTACCAGACCCACCCGAGCGCGAACGAGGCCACGAAGGCCGCCAGCACTCCGATCCAGTTCACGCCGTCGAACGTCAGCCATTCCATGGCAGCCCCTCTTCTCTCTCGGCGCACCGGGAGGCGCCGATGCTGGTGACGCTAGCGCCGGGCACGCGGGGACGCGAGGGGAAACTTCGCGGTCAGGCGTCGAGCGTCGCGATCACGGCGTCGACCGCCCGGCCGAAGCTGCGATCGACATCGTCGGGCAGCCCGAAGCCGCCGGCGTTCTCCAGCCCGACGAAGCCGTGCAGCACAGCGCGCAGCGCACGGATCGCGTCGACCTCGCGCGCGTCGTCGAGCGAGTACCCGCGCAGGGCCGCGGCGACGACGTCGTAGAGGCGCTGCGACGCGGTCGCGTCCGCCGCGTCGCCGGGATCCGCGACGACCACGGTGAGCGGGTAGCGGCCGGGATGGGCGAGCGCCCACGCGCGATAGGCGGCCGCGAGCGCGCGGATGGCATCGGCTCCGGCCCGCCCGGACGCTGCCCGCTCCAGGTCCGATGCCAACTCCTGCTTGGAGGCGACGGCGACAGCGGAGCGCAGGGCAGGCAGGCCGTCGACGTGCTTGTAGAGCGACGGAGCCCTGACCCCGACGCGCTGTGCGACGGCGGCGAGCGTCAGAGCGCTCTCCCCCGACTCGTCGACGACGGCGACGGCCTCGGCGACGACAGCACTGGCGCTGAGACCGGCCCTAGGCATCGGCCGTCGCTCGGGCCGCGAACGGCAGGAGGACATCCAGCGTGGCGCCGGGCTGCTGCGACTGCGGGTAGTGGCCGGCATCGGCGATCATGACCGCCTCGCCGCCGAGGTGCGCGGCGATCCACTCGGCCTCGAGACGCGGGTCCGGGAAGTCAGGGTCGAGCTCCCCCATCAGCACCACCGAGGGTGCGGCGACGGACGGGGTGCTCGCCTCGGCGAGTCCGTGGCCGGTGCGGGTGGTGAGGCTGAAGGCCTTCGCGTAGCCGGGACGCCGGAGCGCGGCTGCGACCTGCGCGACGTACGCGTCGAGGTCCGCGGGACGCGCTCCCGCGTACAGCTTGGGCAAGTACCGCTTCCACACGGAGGCCGCCCATGCCGGCGCCATCAGCACCCGCATCGACAGGCGCTGCGCGGAGCTGGGCTCGCCGCGCACGAACGGTCCCAGCAGCGCGAGACCGGAGACGAGCTCGGGCCGCATGGCCGCCGCGATGACGGCGGCGCCGGCCCCCATCGAGTTGCCCACCAGCAGGGCGGGCCCAGCGTCGAGGTGCTCGATCAGCGCGATCGTGTCCTCCGCCGTGGGCTCGTCGCCGTAGTCCGCGAAGGTCGGATCGGAGTCGCCGTGCCCGCGCAGGTCGGCGCTGGCGACGGTGTAGCCGGCATCGGCGAGAGCGGCGATGACGTGGCGGTACGTCTGGCGGAGGTCGCCCATCCCGGGGATGAGGACGATGAGGGGGCCCGACCCGGTCAGGTCGTAGCCGATGCGGCCGCCGGGACGGTCGAGGTAGAGCGTCGTGGAGTCCATGTGGCTATGATGCATAGCCATTTGGCTAATGTCAATAGCCTGCGATGGAGTCCACGAACTCCAGGGACGCCGCGACCATCTGCTTGCGTGCCTCGTCGTTCGAGATCGTGGCGGCGCCGTCTCCCACCTGGAGTCCGTAGGAGCCGAACTGCGCGTGGGAAGCCCCCTCGATCTCGACGAACTGTGCGTCGGCGGGGAGGTTCTCACGGGAGGCCTCGATGTCTTCGGGCGTCGAGAGGCCGTCCTCGGAGCCGGAGATCGACAGCACAGCAGCCTCCAGCGAGGTGCTCATGTCGCTGGCCGGATAGGACCCGAACAGGAGCAGGCCCGCCGCATCCGCGCCGGCGTCGTCCGCCTGCAGCGCCGCGACGGTGCCGCCGAGCGAGTGCCCGGCGACGACCCACTCCTCCACCGCGGGGAAGTACTCGCGCGCATCGTCGAAGGCGCCAAGCGAGAAGAACGCGATGCCGAGCGGCTGCTTCGGGATGTACACCGCGTAGCCGGCCTCCACGAGCGGGCGCAGGTGCGCCGCATACGCGCGGGCATCGACGAGGGCTCCGGGCTGGAACATCACGCCCACCACCGCATCCTCTCCGGAGGGATGCATGATGATCCGCGTGGGCGTCTCGAGCACGTAGGCGGCCCCTTCGTTCTCCATCGCCCCGAGCGCGGGCTCGACGGCCGTGTGCGGCCGCAGCCAGCCGACGACCGCGATCCCACCGATGCCCAGCAGCAGGAGCACCACGCGCCCTGCGATGCGCACCGGCGTGCGGCGGCGACGCTTCATGACCGCCACCAGGACTGCCTGCACGGACACCGCGACGGTCACGAGGAGCACGACCGCGTACGCCGGGTGGCCGTGGAGCACGCCTCCCCACTGGGAGGCGAGTATCCAGCCGACGAGCACGAGTCCGCCGATTCCTGCAGTGAGCTCGAACCATGCGATCGCGTCGCTGCGGAGGCCGGAGCCTGTGTCGGGAGAGGTCATGCCCCCAGCATGTCAGCCAGCCGTCGCCTCGACGGCACGGCGCACGGCCGCGATGCCGCGCTCGACGTCCTCGGGACCCGTGCGCCAGTTGGAGACCGAGGCACGCAGGATGTCCCTGCCGTGCCACTGCGAGCCCGACATCCACACGTCGCCCTCGGCGAGTACGGCATCGGCCACGGCCCTCGCGCGAGCGTCGCTGTCGAAACCGATCGCCACCTGGGTGAAGACCACGTCGTTGAGGATCTCGACGCCAGGGATGGCACCGATGCCGTCCGCGAGCGCGACCGCGTGGGCGTGCAGCCTGTCGACGAGATCGATCACGCCGGAGCGGCCCATGGCGCGCAGCGCCGCCCATACCGGCACTCCCCTGGCGCGCCGCGACAGTTCGGGCACGTACTCGTAGGGCGCGGCCGCATCGGCGCCGAAGTCGTCGATGTAGGGCGCGTGCACCGACATGGCGGCGCGGTGGGCGCCTGCGTCGCGCACCATGATCACGCCGCTGTCGTAGGGGACGTTGAGCGTCTTGTGGGCGTCGGTGGCCCACGAGTCGGCGAGCTCCACCCCCTCGACGAGCGGACGCAGCGACGGGGACGCCGCCTTCCACAGGCCGAACGCGCCGTCCACATGCACCCACGCTCCGTGCGCATGCGCCAGCGGGATGAGCGTCGCGAACGGGTCCGAGGCACCGGAGTGGATGTTGCCGGCCTGCAGCAGGAGCAACGTGGGGACTCCGGGCTCGGCGGCGAGCGCGGAGGCGAGCGCCTCCGGCCGCACTGTTCCGGCGTCATCGACGTCGAGCAGCTCGGCCTCGGGCAGTCCTGCGTAGCGCAGCGCCTGCTCCGCGGTCGAGTGCAGCTCTGCGCCAGCCAGCACGCGGATGCGCGGGCCACCCTGGAGGCCTCGCGCCATGTCCCAGCCAGCGCGGCGCAGCAGCTCGTCGCGACCGACCACGATCCCCGTGTAGTTGGCCATCTGCCCACCGGTGACGAATCCCACTGAGCTCTCGCGGGGCAGGTCGAGCGCCTCGAGCAGCCAGCGGGCGGCGGCGAGCTCCACGCCGCTCGTCCCCGGAGTCGTCGGGAGCATCGCGGAGTTCTGGTCCCAGGCGGCGACCAGCCAGTCGGCGCCGATCGCCGCCGGCTGCGCGCCGCCGATGACGAAGCCGAAGAACCGACCCGAACTGTGGCCGGCGAGACCAGGCTCGACGATGCGGGCGAGCTCCTCGACCACCTCGCCGGCCGGCGTTGGACCGTCGGGGAAATCACCGATCGTCGCCGAGATCTCGTCGATGCCGGCCCGCGGCGTCACCGGCCGCTCAGGGAGGGACGCGGTCCACTCCAATGCGTGGTCACGCGCAGCATTGAGCGCGTCGCGGTAGTCCCGTTCCTCAGCCATGCACTCCATCGTGCTCGCATGCGCGCGCCGCACGAAAGGCCTCATCGAGAGAGCGAATGGCCGCGGCTTGGGCGGCGGGAGCCGACACCACCTTCCACAAGCCATCGAACCTCCTATACCTGGTGCAGAGGGGCCCGTTCTACGCCATCGAGATCGAGACCGGCATCATGATCTCGATGGGCGCGCTCAAGATCGACGAGCGCCTCCGCCGCCTCGACCCCGAAGGTGGGCCGGTTCCCGGCCTCTACTCCGTGGGCTGCGACGCCGCGACCTGTTCGGCGAAGCCCAAACCCTGTCCATCCCCGGCACCGCGAAAGGACTCGCGCGGACCTCGGGCTGGCTGGCGCCTGACGACATCGCAGCCTCGACGCAGACCAACGGGATAAGAGAGAGATATTGCGGTTCCGGGCGCAAGTTCGTGCCTTCGCGAATACCACCCACCCGCCACCACCAATGACGGGTTGCATTTGGATTACGACATGATCCTCCCGGCGGACGTCCTGGGGCCGGAACTCTAGGGCGCTATATGTTCTGAAACTTCACCGGAGTGACGCCGTGTGAGATCGCGAATCAGTGGCTGGAGGACTCAATGCTCAGTGCATCGTTTGGATTGCGAACTCGACGACGCTCGCGCCGTGGTGCCGTGGTCGTAGTGGCAGCGGTTCTGCTCGCGGCGTTCAGCAACACCGGGCCCGCCGCGTACGCCTTCGACATTCCGAGCCTCAAGCCGGATTCGACATTCTCTGACGTAGATCCGGAGGACAACTTCTTCAAGCAAGTCGAGTGGCTGGCGGACACCGGAATCACGTCGGGCGTGGGCGACGGCTCGCACTTCAAGCCTTACAACGAAATCACCCGCGGGCAGATGGCCGCATTTCTCTACAAACTGGCCGGCTCGCCCTCCTACACGCCGCCTGCCACATCTCGCTTCTCCGACGTACCGACGTCGTACACGTTCTACAAGCACATCGCCTGGCTCGCGTCGACGGGCATCACATCGGGCGTGGGGGACGGCTCCCGGTTTGACCCGACCGGAGTGGTGACGCGCGGCCAAATGGCAGTGTTTCTCTACAAGTTCGCGGGAGCGCCGTTCTACGATCCGCCAGCGGACACCGTCTTCACCGACGTGCCGCGGACGCATTCGTTCTTTGCGCACACTGCCTGGCTCCATGACATGACGATCACGTCGGGCGTCGGCGACGGAACGGCCTACGCGCCCAATCGCTCCGTGACTCGCGCACAGATGGCGATATTCCTGTACAGCTACACCTTCAATGCACCGTGGGCGACCGTCGACGTGTGGGGACGCTGGACTTCGAACGCGCCCGACGGCGGCAGGTGCCAGATCGATGTCGAACTCCGGGATGCGCCAGGGCTCCGGGACTGGGTCGCCTTCGAGTGGACCACGTGGAGTCCCACCTATGGCTTCAGGAACCGCTACGTCTACGCGGCCGCGGATAGCTCCGGTCGCAACCTGAGCTATGAGAGCTCCGCGTACCCGGCGAGTTTGAGAGAGGTCGAGCCGATGGACATCGGTGAGATCCTGACATTCGCCGCCGGCTACTTCTACGACGGCACGCGCTATGTCGCCGTCCCGACTTACGTCGACAACTACATCTGCGAGTAGAACCGCTCGATGCTCAGCACGTACAGCCGGCTCCGCTGAGCACGCGGTGCCCGCACCAAAGCCGCGCTCCTGCGGCACGACGGCTGAGCAAGCCCGCGGCGGGCGACCCACAGCGTCGCCTAGACAAGGCCAACCAGCACGCGCACCTCGATGAGCGGTCCGACCAAGCCCACGAGGGCGACGCCCGAAGCTGCTCCGAAGGTTGCGATGGCGACGGCAATGGCGAACTCGAAGTCTTTGCCGGCGGCAGCCGAGATCTGCCCCAGCGATGGTTTCCCATTGCGGCTCGCACAAGCAATCAAGGGTCCAGAGACGTTCGCGGTCACGAACATCAGCGGTTACTCCGTGCGGACGGGAGTCGAAGCAGTCGCCAAGGCGGCCCATGCCGACGTTCGAGATCCTCTTCGAGCGCCGATCTACCAGGCACTTCAATCGGTCGGGGTGACAGGATTTGAACCTGCGACCCTCTGCTCCCAAAGCAGATGCGCTACCAAGCTGCGCTACACCCCGTGGCTCGCCCGGCATCGGCGCCAGGCTCGGGTAGTCTAGTACCCCGGTACCCGCCCAGGCGGGTCCGCGCGGGTGTAGCTCAATGGTAGAGCCTCAGTCTTCCAAACTGATGGTGCGGGTTCGATTCCCGTCACCCGCTCCAGTATCTACCCAGGTAGATAGGCGAATTAGGTAGTCGAAATAGCGGTGCCAGAACCCTTGTCCGGGCCAGCGTGGACAAATCTGGACGGAGACCGCTCCCGTGGCCCGATCTGCACCCCGCGAAAACTCGCACCTAGCACCCACCCCTGACCCCAATCCGGCCCCCGACACGCCGACACCGGCCGATCGGCGGGACGCTGCAGGCGCCACCCTCTACTGCTATCTGCACCCCGAGGCCACCACCGCGTGGCCCGCCTGGCGCGACCTTCCCGAGCTCGAGCGTGAGCAGCTGCGCGCGGCCGCCTGGCCGATCGCCCTGGCCGGGGGTGCCCGATGAGCCGCCGCACCGGCAACAACTCATTCGGCTCGGTCGAGCCGCTGGGCTCTGGCAGGTTCCGGGCGCGGTATACCGGCCCGGATGGGCGGCGGCGTGCTGCGCCGGTGACGTTCGCCTCGAGGCGTGACGCGGCCGATTGGCTGGTCAAGGTCCAGGCCGACATGCTGCGCGGCAAGTGGGAGGCACCCGAGGACACCGGGGTGCCGCTGGCCGAGTACGTGGCGACGTGGCTGCGCGTCAACGCGCACCGGCAACGCCCCCGCACCCGCGACCTCTACGCCCGCCTGGCGTCCCGTTGGCTGCTGCCCGCGTTCACCGGCCCGGCCGGCACCGTCGAGCTCGGCCCGGTCCCGATCGGGCAGCTCACCCCGGCGCTGGTGCGCGACTGGCACACCGCGGTATTCGAGGCCGCGCAGGCATCGGCCAACGCCCACGCCGGCCGCACCAGCAGAGTGAACCCCGCCCGCGCCTGGGCCGCCGCCCAGGGGCTCACGGTCGCCACCACCGGACGCCTGTCGCCCACCGTCAAGGCAGCCTGGGACGCCGCGGGCCGGCCCGACGTTCGCCCCCGCAAGGCACCACGCCCCGGCGCGGGACGCACCACCACCGCGCAGGCCTACCGGCTGCTGCACACCATCCTGGCCCAGGCCCACGGCGACGGTCTGATCGGAGCGAACCCGGTCCGCATCGCCGGCGCCGGACACGTCGACCACGCCGAGCGCATCCCCCTGACCCCTGCCGAGATCACCGCCCTGGCCACGACCGTCGCCGGCCGTTACCGCGCCGCCGTGATCACCGCCGCCTACTCAGGGCTGCGCCCCGGCGAGCTGTTCGCGCTGCGCCGACGTGACGTCGACCTCGAGGCCGCGCAGCTGCACGTCAGACAGACCCTCACCGAGACCCCCGGCCAGCCGCTCACGTTCGGCCCACCCAAGACCAGGGCAGGCCGGCGCACCGTCGCCCTGCCGCAGCTCGTGGTCGACGCCCTCACCGAGCACCTGGCCGACTACACCGCGACCGGACCCGACTCCCTGATCTTCACCAACCACCACGGCGCCCCCGTCACGTCATCCTCACGCGCCGACGCAATCCGCCGCGCCCGCGCCCGCATCGACCGCCCCGACCTGACCTGGCACCACCTGCGCCACACCGGCGCGACCCTCGCCGCCCAAGCCGGCGCAACCCTGCCCGACCTCATGCACCGCATCGGCCACACCACCACCCGCGCCGCAGCGATCTATCAACACACCAACACCACCCGCGACCACACCATCGCCCAAGCACTCAACGCGCTGGCGACCGCCGACACCTATGATCCGTCCTGGGTTCAGTTCCTAGGTGGTTGTGAGTGCTGACGTCTTCGGGTTGTCAGCGTAGTAGGCGGCCTCGATTGCTGCCGGGGTGGTGTAGCCCAGTGCCTCGTGGAGGCGGGCGGTGTTGAACCAATGGACCCATTCGAGGGTCGCGAACTCGACTTCCTCGACGGTGCGCCAGGGCTTGCGCGGCTTGATCAGCTCGGTCTTGTAGGCGGCGTTGACGGACTCCGCCAGCGCGTTGTCGTAGGAGTCGCCGACGGACCCGACCGAGCCGGTGACGCCGAGCTCGGCCAGGCGGTCGGAGTAGGTCAGGGAGACGTACTGGGTCCCGCGGTCGGAATGGTGCACGAGTC
>JAUIBG010000082.1 GCA_030428165.1 Actinomycetes bacterium | reverse complement strand
CTGCCATCCGCGGCTGAAGGCCGCGCGCTGCACGGGATCAGCACTGGATTCACACCAGGACGCTCCAGCATCCGATTTGTCGGCACTCCTGCACCACTGGGGCGCAGATTGAGGCAAAACGGACGGGGGATGTGGTGGGCGGTGACCGGGGGACGGGGACCAGGCGCTTGAGAAGGTGCTGGCGGCGCGCGCTAGGGCTCTACGTGAGCGCCATCGCATAGAACCTCGACAGCGGATCCGGTCGATACTCCCCGAACGGCGGGCACTGCTCGAAGCCGAAGCGCTCGTAGAGCCTGTGCGCGGCGGCGAAGGCCGCATCGGCCCCGGTCTCCAGGCTCACGCGCGAATAGCCGCGTCGGCGTGCCTCCTCGAGCAGGTGGGCGAGCAGTGCGCTCGCGACACCGGTCCCGCGCCGATGCGACGCTGTGCGCATCGACTTCACCTCGCCGTGCGTGGGGTCGAGCTCCTTGAGCGCGCCGATGCCCAGCAGCACGCCGTCGTCGTCGCGCGCCGCCACGAAGGTGGCGGTCGCGGCCTGCAGGCCGGACAGATCCAGCGCGTGCATCGACTCGGGTGGCGAGGTAGACGCCATGTCCGCCAGGTGCTCCTCCAGCAGCGCCACGATGTCGGGCGTCGCGGGGTCCTCGGCTCGCACGCGCATGCGTCACCTTCTCACGGCCGTGGCGCGGACCCGGGACCCCGATCATCCGCGTGGACGATTCCCTCACAAAGCGGTCAGTGCCAGGGTGGAAGGAGTGGCGAAGGCGCCCCCCACGCGCCCGCCGGAAGAGAAGGGCGGTGCCATGACGGCTCCCGTCATCGAGGTCGATCACCTTACCAAGACCTTCGGATCGCTCACAGCGGTCGACGACGTGTCGATGGAGGTGCATCCTGGTGAGGTCTTCGCGTTCCTCGGCCCGAACGGAGCCGGCAAGTCCACCACGATCCGCACGCTGATGGACTTCATCAGGCCCACCGATGGCGCGTGCCGCGTGCTCGGCCTCGACAGCCGCCGCGACTCCGTCGAGATCAAGCGTCGCGTGGGCTTCCTCCCCTCGGACCTCGCGCTCTATCCGAACCTCACCGGCCATCAGACGATCGAGTACTTCGCGCATCTGCGCGGCGGCGTCGACTGGACGTGGGTCGAGCAGCTCGCCGGCCGCATCGACGCGGATCTCAGCCGCAAGGTGGGCGACTACTCGACAGGCAACCGCCAGAAGCTGGGCGTCGTGCTGGCGTTCATGCACCGTCCCGAGGTGGCGATCCTCGACGAGCCCATCACCGGCCTGGACCCCCTGGTCCAGCAGGAGCTGCACGCCCTCATGCGCGAACAGGCGGATGAGGGCAAGACGGTGTTCCTGTCCAGCCACACCATGTCCGAGGTGGAGCGCGTCGCCGACCGCGTCGCCTTCATCCGCCGCGGCGTCCTGGTCGCCCTCGAGGACATGGCCTCGCTGCGCGCCAAGGCGACCAGGTCCGTGACCATCGAGTTCCCCGACCATGTCGCAGCCGATGCCTTCGCCGGGCTCCCGTCCGTCCTCGCCGTGGACTCAGAGGGGCACGCGGTGACGGTGGAGTACGAGGGCGAGCTCGCCCCCGTGATGAAAGTGGCCGCCGACCGCGGCGCGCTCGCGATCACCTCGGGTGCGGTCGACCTCGATGCCCTGTTCCTCAAGTACTACAGGGACGACGAGGCGGCGTGATGCTCCGCTCGATCTACCTCAAGTCCCTGCGCGACCACTGGGTCGGCGGCCTCGTCGGAGCGCTGTCGCTCGCGGCGATGGTGTGGATGGGCCTGTACGCATGGGGCGGCCTCGCCGGCGACGACTTCGACGCGTTCGTCGAGGCCTACCCGCCCGAGATCCTCGCGCTCGCCGGCATCGACGCTCTCGCCGGCCCCGCCGGTCTCATGCTCGGCATGGTCATGGGCATGCTCGGGCCGTTCGTGCTCGCGGGCCTCGCGGTGTCGTGGGCCGCATCGGCGCTGGCGGGCGAGGAGTCCACGGGCACGATGGAGTCCCTGGGCTCCGTGCCGCGCTCACGCACGCGCATCCTGTCGGAGACCACGGCCGGCTGGATCACCCTGATCGTGGTGGCCACGGTCATCACCGTCGCCGGGAGCGCCTGGGCGGTCGTCGCCACGGACACCGGCGGCGAGGGCCTCGACCCCCTCGCCGGCAGCGTGCACCTCATCGCCGGTGCTCTCTTCTTCGGCACGCTCGCGTGTGCCGTCGGGGCGTTCACCGGCCGATCGGTCGTCGCCGGCGGCGCCGGCGCGATGGCGATGATCCTTGCGTTCCTCGTGAACGGGCTCGCCCCGCTGCTGGAGCAGACCGAGTTCCTCGCGAAGGCCTCGCCCTGGTTCTACATCAGCGACTCCGAGCCGCTGCTGAACGGCATTCACTGGGGCCACCTCTCGGTCCTGCTGGGCGGCGCCGCGGTGTTCGTCGGCCTCTCGGTGTGGGGCTACGCGCGGCGCGACCTGCGCACCTCGGGCGTCTCGCTGCCGATCGTCGAGCGGGTCATGTCCCAGCCCATGGTGAAGGCGACGTTCGGCCGGCTCATCGGTCACGCATCGGCCAGGTCGGTGCTCGCGAAGGCGTGGACGGACGCCCAGCCGGTGCTGCTCATCACCGCCTCGATCGTGCTGTTCCTCGGGATCGTCACCGGCGCGATGTACCCGCTGTTCGAGCCCGTGGTCGCGGACATCACGGACGTGTTCCCCGACAGCATGCTCGCGCTGTTCGGCAACGCCGACTTCTCGTCTGCCGAGGGCTGGACGCAGGCCGAGGTGCTGAGCATCACGACCCCGGCGGCCGCCGCTGTCGCGGTCATCGCGGTCGGGACGCAGGCGATCGCCGCCGAGGACTCCCGCGGCACCCTCGCTGTCGTCCTGTCCGCCCCGATCTCGCGCCTGTCGTACCTCGTGCGCAAGGCCGCCCTGCTGGCCGGCGTGATCGTGGCCTTCTCGGTCATCCTGCTCGTCACTCTGATGGCCAGCAGCGCCGTGGGCGGGATGGGCCTGTCGACGGAGGGCATGGTCGCCGCCTCGCTTGGGCTGCTCGGCTTCTCGACGATGCTGGGGGGCATCGCGTTCGGCGTGGGCGCGGCGACGGGGCGCAGCTCGTGGGCCACATGGTCCGCGACGGGCCTCGCGGTGTTCGGCTGGGCGATCAGCGCGTTCGTGGCGATCAACCCGGACTTCCGCTGGGTGGGCTTCGTCTCGCCGTTCTTCTACATGCTCGACGGTGTGCCGATCGAGAACGGGATCCCGCTGTGGCAGTGGGTGACGCCCGTGGCGATCGGCGTGGTCGTCGCGGTCGCGGGCTCGCTGGCGTTCCTCCGGAGGGACCTGTGCAAGTAGTGCCGGCGGCACGTCGGTTATTGACAACGCCTACGTTGCGAAAATGGACGCCCGCGCGCTACTCTCCACGTCGGCCGTCGCGCGCCGCGCCTCACGGTGCAGGTGCGCGGCAACGACGCCAGCCGTACTCCCGAGAGGTCCTCACCGCATGCGCTTTCCCGCCCGTCCCGTCGTCGCGACCGCCGCGATCCTGTCCACGCTCGCTCTGGCCGCGTGCTCGACCGGAACGGAGGCCGATGAGGCCGACGGCGCGCTGGTCCTGTACTCAGGCCGCAGCGAGGACCTGGTGCAGCCGCTGATCGACCAGTTCGAGGCCGCGAGCGGGATCGACGTCGAGGTGCGCTACGCCGGCACCACCGAGCTCGCGGCACTGCTCCAGGAGGAGGGCGACGCCACTCCTGCCGACGTGTTCTTCTCGCAGGACGCCGGCGCGCTCGGCGCGGTGGCGAGGGCCGGACTGCTCGCCGAGCTCCCCGAGGGCGTGACGTCCGCGGTCGAGCCGGGACTGACGTCGACTGACGGCACCTGGGTGGGCGTGACCGGCCGCGCACGGGTGTTCGTCGTCGACTCGCAGCAGGTCGGCGTCGACGAGGCGCCCAGCACGATCCACGACCTGACCGACCCCTCGTGGGCGGGCCAGGTGGGCATCGCTCCGACCAACGCGTCGTTCCAGTCCTTCGTCACCGCCCTGCGCGTTCTCGAGGGTGAGGACGCGGCGCAGCGCTGGCTCGAGGACATGATCGCCAACGACGTCCAGCTGTACTCGAACAACACTGCGATCCTCGAGGCCGCTCAGGCCGGCGAGATCCAGGTGGGCCTCATCAACCACTACTACTGGTACCGGCTCGAGGCGGAGCTTGGCGCCGAGGGGATGCGCGCCCAGCTGGTGTTCCCGGCGGCCGGCGACCCCGGCTCGATCGTCAACGTCACCGGCGCAGGCATCCTCGCGGGGGCGCAGGACGACCCTGACGCGCTCGCGTTCGTGGAGTACCTGGTCTCCGAGGACGGTCAGCAGTACTTCGTGGACGCCACCTACGAGTACCCGCTCGTCCCCGGCATCGCCGCCCCCGAGGGCCTGCCTGCCGTGGCCGAGCTGACGAACCCGGACCTGGATCTCTCCGACCTCGATACGCTGGCCGAGACGACCGCGCTGCTGGCAGAGGTCGGCCTGCTCTAGGAGGGAACCCCGATGCGCGGCAGTCCCACGATCGGCGGGCGGGAGGGCTCAGCCCCCTCCCGGCGCGTTGGGCTCGCCGGGCTCGCCGCAGAGCCGCGGATCGCGCCGCGCCCGCCGTGGGGACGTCTCATCCTCGCGGGCTCTGCTGTGGCGGCTGCCGCTCTCGCCGCGATCCCGCTGGTCTATCTGGTGGTGCGCGTCGCCGGCGCAGAGTCGGGCGCTGTCGCCGACGCCCTGCTGCGTGCACGCACGGCCGAGCTCGCGATCAACACCGTGGGCCTGGTCCTCGCGGTGGCGGCCGGATGCCTGGTGCTCGGCGTGGGCACTGCCTGGCTGCTCGCGCGCACGGACCTGCAGGCGCGCCGCCTGTGGATCGTGCTCGCCGCGCTGCCCCTGGCGATCCCCTCCTACGTCGCCGCGTTCGGCTGGGTCTCGCTCACGCCGCTGCGCGGCTTCTGGGGCGCATTCGTGGTGCTGACACTGTGCAACGCGCCGATGGTGACACTGCCGACGCTCGCCGCGCTGCGTCAGGCCGATCTCGCCCAGGAGGACGTGGCCCGCACGCTCGGACGGTCCCGCTCCCGCGCCTTCCTCGAGGCCACGTGGCCCCAGGTGCGCCCGGCCGCGCTGGCCGGTGTCCTCCTCACCGCGCTGTACGTCCTCAGTGACTTCGGCGCGGTGGCGCTGATGCGCTTCGAGGCCTTCACGTGGGCGATCCACGCGGCCTACACCTCCAGCTTCGACCCCACCCTGGCGGCGGTGATGGCGGTCGTCCTGGCCGTCATGGGCGTCGCGCTCGTCGCGGCCGAGCGCACCATGCGCGGACGCCAGGCACGGTTCGGCTCGATGGTCGCTGCGCGGCCCGCCAGCGCGCCGGTGCGCCTGGGCCGGTGGCGGATGCCGGCGCTCGCGGCGCTGCTGGCCGTCGCGGGCGTGTCGCTGGGAGTGCCGCTCGGCTCGCTGCTGCGCTACCTGGGCAGGGGATCGGGCGAGGGCATCGCCGTCGCGCCGCTGGACGTGGCCGCCGATGCCCTCACCACCGTCGGCCTGGCGCTCGCCGGCGCCCTCGTCGCGCTCCTGCTCGCGCTGCCGATCGGCATCCTCGCGGCGCGCTGGCCGTCGCGGCTGGCGGCCGGAGCGGAGTCGGCGAGCTACGTCGGGCTCGCGCTTCCCGGCATCGTCGTGGGACTGTCGCTGGTCTACTTCTCGCTGCAGGCGGTACCTGCCCTGTACCAGTCGGTGTGGATCCTCGCCTTCGCCTACGGCGTGCTGTTCCTGCCCAAGGCGGTGGGCGCGGTGCGGGCGAGCATCGAGCGCGTCGAGCCCGGGCTCGAGGATGTGGCCCGCACCCTCGGCGAGGGCGTCGCAGGCACCTGGGCGCGCGTCACGGCGCGGATCGCCTGGCCCGGCATCGGCGCCGGCGTGCTGCTCGTCGCCCTGACGGCCATGAAGGAGCTGCCAGCGACCCTGCTGCTGAGGCCAACTTCGACCGACACGCTCGCGACGTCGCTGTGGCGGCTCACGGACATCTCGGCGTACGCCGCAGCAGCGCCGTACGCGCTCGTGCTGACGGTCGTGGCGGCGGTGCCCGCCCTGCTGCTCACGCGAGACGCCGTCACCGGCTCCACCAGGGCGGAGGGCCTCCAATGAGCGAGCTGCAGGTGCGCAAGGTCGTCGCCGCGTACGACTCGACCCCGGTGCTCCACGGGGTCTCCTTCACCGTCGCCTCCGGCACGCTGGCGGCGGTGCTCGGCCCTTCAGGCTCCGGCAAGTCCACGCTGCTGCGCGTGATCGCCGGCCTGCACCGCCCGCTCGAGGGGGCGATCGTGTCCGACGGCCGTGTGCTCTCGGGGCCGCGCGTCGACGTCGCGCCCCAGCATCGGCGCATCGGGCTCGTACCTCAGGACGCCGCGCTGTTCCCGCACCTCGATGTGCGGGCCAACGTCGCCTTCGGGCTGCCGCGACAGGAGCGCGGCGGCGCCAGGGCCGACGAGATGCTCGCGCTCGTGGGACTGTCCGAGCTCGCGGACCGCATGCCGGGGGAGCTCTCCGGCGGCCAGCGGCATCGCGTTGCGCTGGCACGCGCACTCGCCCCGCAGCCCGACATGGTGCTGCTCGACGAGCCGTTCAGCGCGCTCGACGCCTCCCTCCGCGGCGAGGTCCGGGCGCAGGTGCGCCAGGTGCTGCGCCGCACCCGCACCACGGCACTGCTGGTGACGCACGATCAGGACGAGGCGCTCTCGATGGCGGACCAGGTCGTCGTGCTCGCCGACGGCAGGCTGGAGCAGGACGGCTCTCCCGCCGATCTCTACGAGCGGCCGCGATCCGCCTGGCTGGCGCGCTTCGTCGGCGGTGCCGTCACGCTGCGTGGGACCTGGCGTGCGGGGACGGTCGAGTGCGCCCTCGGGACCGTCCCGGCCGAACTCGGCATCGGCCAGACGGCGTCCGACGGCACGACCGTCGAGATCGTGGTGCGGCCCGAGCACCTCGTCCTCGGCGACGTCGCTGAGGCGGCGTCACGCCCGGCGCCCGGCGGTCGCGTGCGCGCGATGGTGCGCCACGTCCAGTACTTCGGACACGACGCCGTCGTGTGGCTCGACCTCCCCGGCCTCGAGGAGCCGGTCCAGGCGCGCGTCCTGGCTGGAACCCGGGTATGGCCGGACACCGAGGTGTCCGTCGGTCTGCAGCGACCGGCGCTCGCTTTCGCCGTGCCGGACAGCGCTCGCGGCTGACACCTGCCGCGCTCGCGGTGCGGAGTGCGACCGCCTAGCCCCGGCATCGGCTCCGGAGGTGCCCCGGCACTCCCGGACCGCCGCGCGCATCGACCGCAGCGTTTAGACCCATTCCGCGTCCGTTTCGACCCAAATGTGACCAGGAATGGGACGAATAGGACGCGACTTGGGTCCGCAGCCTGCAGAGGGTGTGACGCGTCGGGAGAAAGGAGCCGATGCCGGCATCGGCCCGTGAAGAACTCACCACTTCACGACGCGACACGCCGTAGACGCGCCCCGAACTCACCACTTCCGCCCCGGGGGTGGGGCGGGCGGTCAGTCGCCCTTGCCCGACTCGAGCCCGTCGCGGATCGCGTCCATGACGGAGCTGTCCGCCAGAGTGGTGACGTCGCCCACGTCGCGGTGCTCGGCGACGTCGCGCAGGAGCCGGCGCATGATCTTCCCCGACCTGGTCTTGGGCACCTCGTTCACCACGAGGATGGTGCGCGGCTTGGCGATCGAGCCGATCTCCTTGCGCACGTGCTTGCGGAGCGCATCGGCGACCTCCTCGCCCGACGCATCGGCGCCGCTGCCGTCCGTCCGGACCACGACGAAGGCGACGACCGCCTGGCCGGTGGTTTCGTCGGAGGCGCCCACCACGGCAGCCTCGGCGACCCACTCGTGCGAGACGAGGGCGTGCTCGATCTCGGCCGTGGAGAGCCGGTGGCCCGAGACGTTCATCACGTCGTCGACGCGTCCTAGCAGCCAGATGTCGCCGTCGATGTCCTTCTTGGCGCCGTCGCCCGCGAAGTACATCCCGTCGAAGTGATTCCAGTAGGTGGAGACGTAGCGGTGGTGGTCGCCCCAGATGCCGCGCAGCATCGACGGCCACGGCTCCTTGATGACGAGGTAGCCGCCCTCGCCGTTCGAGACGGAGCGTCCGGCGTCGTCGACCACGTCCATCACGATGCCGGGCATGGGCGTCTGGGCCGAGCCCGGCTTGGTCGCGGTGACGCCCGGCAGCGGGCTCAGCAGGATCGAGCCGGTCTCGGTCTGCCACCAGGTGTCCACGATGGGGCACTTGTCCCCGCCGATCACGCGGCGGTACCACATCCAGGCGGCCGGGTTGATGGGCTCGCCCACGCTGCCCAGCAGGCGCAGCGACGTGAGGTCGTACTGGTCCGGGATGGACTCGCCCCACTTCATGAAGGTGCGGATCGCCGTGGGCGCGGTGTAGAAGACGGTGACGCCGTACTCCTGGATGATCTCCCACCAACGGCCCTGATGCGGGGTGTCGGGGGTGCCCTCGTAGAGCACCTGGGTGGTGCCGTTGATCATCGGTCCGTAGACGATGTAGGTATGGCCGGTGATCCAGCCGACGTCCGCGGAGCACCAGTAGACGTCGGTCTCCGGCTTGATGTCGAACACCAGCCGATGCGTGTGCGCGGCTCCCGTGAGATAGCCGCCGGTGGAGTGCCACAGCCCCTTGGGCTTCCCCGTCGTGCCGGACGTGTAGAGGATGAACAGCGGGTGCTCGGCCTCGACCCACTCGGGCTCGTGGACGTCGCTCTGCGGGTCGACGACGTCGTGCCACCACAGGTCGCGTCCCTCGTGCCACTCCGTGTCCTGGCCCGTCCTGCGCACCACCAGCACGTTCTCCACCGAGGCGGCGGGAGTGGGGTGGTGCTCGGTCGCGGACACCGCCTCGTCGACGAGCGGCTTGAGGGGCAGGTGGGTGCCGCGCCTGTTGCCGCCGTCCGCGGTGATGACGAGCTTGGCCTCGGCGTCGTCGATGCGCTGCCGCAGGCTCTCGGCGGAGAAGCCGCCGAACACCACGGAGTGGACGGCGCCGATGCGTGCGCAGGCGAGCATCGCGATGACCGCCTCGGGGATCTGCGGCAGGTAGATCGCCACCCTGTCGCCTTTGCCGACGCCCAGGCTGATGAGGCCGTTCGCGGCCTTCGAGACCTCGCGCAGCATGTCGGCGTAGGTGAGCGTCTGCGTGTCGCCTGGCTCGCCGACGAAGTGGAACGCGACGCGGTCGCCGCGGCCCTCGCGGACGTGGCGGTCGACGGCGTTGTCGCACGCATTCAGCGTGCCGTCGTGGAACCAGCGGGAGACCGGCGCCTTGGACCAGTCGAGGATCTCGGTGAACGGCTCGCGCCAGGACAGGCGCTTGGCGGCCTCCGCCCAGTACTCGAGCCGGTCGGCTTCGGCCTTCTTGTACTCGAAGTTCGTGGCGTTCGCGTGGGCCGCGAACCTCACATTCGGGGGGAAGGACCGCGTCTCCGTGTGGATGGCGGACAGGGCGGGGGAGCCATGGGCATCGTTGACCATGCGGTCAGACTAGGACCAAGGTCATGGGCTGGCAAAGCCGACGCCGGGTTTCCTTGCGCGAACTTTGCCGGAACTTCCCGCGGGCCCGCAGCCGGGCCGCAACGTTCCTACTCGACGGTGACGGTGACCGGCTCGGAGATCAGCAGGAACGGCTGCACGTCGACGATGGTCGCGACCGCGACGTCGCGCGTGAGCAGGCCGTCGATGACATCGGCCGGCACGTCGCACACGATCGTGCCGGAGCCGTCGTCCTCGCAGTACTCCTGGATCTCGGGGGCGTCCGCGAGCGGCGAGTAGGCCGCCTGCGTCGCGAGGTACGTGTGGTCGAGCGCGGGCAGCTGGGTGATGCCCTCCGCGAGCAGCACCGCTCCGGCCGCTGCCTGGTCGCCCATGACGACCGGCGTGGCCGCGTAGATCGTGTATTCGCCAGCGGGGAGCTGGGAGTTCTCCGCCACGAACGCCTCGGCCTGAGCCTCGCGCTCCGCGCGGTCGCTCTCGGAGCCGTTGACGAAGTCGAAGCCCTCCCAGATCGCCGCGTACTCGGCCGCGGTGTCGCACAGGTCGAGCGACGCCATGGGGGTCTGCTGACCCGTCGTGACGTCGCCGGTGGTGTCGTAGAGGACCGGGGCGAACTCGGAGGCGAAGTCGGGCGTGACGACCTCGCCGTCGCGCAGCACGACGAAGCGCGTCTCCTCGGCGAAGAACGCGACTGGCGTGTCGCCCTCGATCGAGAACGAGGTGCTGAGCACCAGCGTCTGGTCGATCTGCTCGGCCGTGGCGGTCGCCGTGATTCCCTCCACGCTGCT
>JAUIBG010000081.1 GCA_030428165.1 Actinomycetes bacterium | reverse complement strand
CCTGCGCTCGCCTACGCGATCGCGCCCGACGACATCATCCACAGCTGGGCCGAGGTGGAGATCGACGGCCGCTGGGTCGAGCTCGAGGGCGTCATCCTCGACGACTCGTATCTCGCGGGGCTGCGTGACTCGGTGTGCGCGACCGGGCCGCTCCTGGGGTACGGCGCCGGGACCGACGACATCGCCTCGCCCGCGGTCGAGTTCCTGGGCGAGTCCACCGCCATCCAGAAGACCGGCGTCAACACGGACCTGGGAGTGTTCGACGATCCCGATGGCTTCTACGCCGCGCGCGGAGGCAACTTCAGCGGCGCGCGGGCGTGGCTGTTCAGGACGGTGGTGCGGCAAAGGATGAACCGCACGGTGGGCGAGATTCGGAGGGCCGCTGAGCGTCCCGCACCGCTCGCTGCCTAGCGGCTACGCCTGAGGAACGGGGTGGCGCACCTCGTAGAGGCGGTCGCGCGGCACGCTCCGCGAGAGCATCTGCGAGATCTTGTCCCCGCCGCGCCACTTCTCGGGCTCGACCACGAACCCTCCCCCGTTGACGTCCGTCAGGTCCCAGTGACCGCAGTCGACGCAGACGCCCGCGAGCGCGAGCCTGTCCCACTCGAACTCGATCAGACCGTCGTCCCACATGAACGCCGCGCGGTGCGGGTCGAGCGCGAGCTGATGGCCCTTCAGCCCCTTGAACATCTTTGGCGAGAAGATCTCGACCTCGTCCGCCATGAACGCCTTCATGCGCCCCATGGTGCTCATCGACTCGAAGTGCCCTGCGGGAACGCGTGCCCACGGAAGGCCCAGCGCCTCCGTGACCTGCTCAGGAGAGTCGACACCCTGGATGTCGCCGAACGACACGAGGATGCTCCCCAAGGACTCGGTCAGCACCTCGCTGACAGCGACGGCGGAGACCTCGGCCTCCATCGCGACGTCGACGCCGAGCGGCTCGAGGCCGAATCGCAGCCAGTTGGCGGTCTGCCCGCGCAGGTTCTCGAGCTGCGCCGCGGAGTGCTCGGCGAGGTTGCGGTCCTCGGCAGCGACCTCCTCGAGCAGCTCATTGCTCGGCCCGTCCGCCGCCATCCGGCGCACCAGGGCGAGCGCCTCGGTGGCGGTCGTCAGGGCGTCCTCGGGTCGCGGGTCGAGGAGGAACGCCACCACGACCGAGTCGGCGGTGAGCCGCGAGGTGAAGAGGTCGGCCGAGTACACCAGCTGCCGCGCGGTGCGGAGCTCGTCGAAGAGTGCCTTCGAGAGCGCGCCGGTCGCCGTGAAGATCGCGTCGCGGTCGTCGGACCTGAGGATCAGCGAGAGCACCAGGCTCGTCGGGGTGCCCGCCACCCATCCCGTCGCGCGGTGAGGCGCGGGGACGGGAACCTGGCGCGGCGCATCGGCCCCGGGAGGGGGCGGAGGGGGCAGCTCGAGGTCGAGTCCCTCCGGAACGGGTCCGGAGAAGACGAGCGCGGCGTTCCCCGCGTGGAGCCACCGCCGCGCCCACGCGACCACCTCGTCGCGGGTGTGACTGCGGTGCGCGGGCGCGCCCAGGTCCAGCAGACCGAGGGTGCTCGCGCCGAACCGGTCGAGGAGCGCCCCACCACCGGTGGTCTCGTCGCCCTCACCCATCTCCGCGGCGACGATCCTGTGCTGCTCACTGACCGTCTCGTCGGTCAGCGAGTCGATCGTCGCGATGGACTGGGCGACGCGGCCCAGAAAGTCGACGACGTCCGCCTCGGAGCCCTCGGCGAAGAACTCGACGACGTCCTCGGCGGTGCGCGCGTTGTGCAGCACGCGCACCTTGCCCACGCCGGCCATGACGGCATGCTCGAGCAGATGGGTGATGCCGGCGGTGCGCGGCGACTCGTCGCGGATGCCGACCGCGAACATCAGGGCGCCGGTGAACGTGGCGCGGATGTCGGAGTGGAGAACAGGGATCCCGTGGTGGGTGGTGCGCTCGAGCGCAGGCAGATTCACAGGCGAATCATAAGACCGCGCGGAGAGTGCGAATGACCTGGTGAGGCAGCGTTCTCAGGGGGTGCTCAGCGGCGTGATCCGCTGGTGCCGCCCGCTATGCCACCAGCAGCACCACCAGCGCCGCGATGCCGCCCAGGTAGACGACCCCGAGCCCCGCCGTGGCGGCGACCGGCGGCTTGGATCCGGCACCCAGATGGGCCAGCGACGCGAAGTCCCACAGCGCGTGGATCACGACGCCGGCGAGCAGGCTCCCGGTAGTCAACAGCGTCACGAAGAAGGCCGTGCCGCCCACGAAGGACGCCACCAGCTGGACCAGCATCGCCTTCACCGGCATGCCGACGAGCGCGTTGATCGCGTGCAGCGCCGAGAAGAGCGCGGCCGAGAACAGCCACACCCACACCAGGTCCCACCCGGCCTCCTGCGCGGCCACCACGAGCAGGCCGCGCGCCAGTAGCTCCTCGGCAGCGCCCACCAGCGCCGTGCCGAGCGCCAGCAGCGCCGTGCGGCGGCCGCCGAGCGCGCGGTAGTCCACCGTCGCCGCGCCGATCACGCCGATCACGAGGAAGAGCGCCGGCACCGCGCGCATCCAGGCCGGGCCGATGCGGTCCTGGGTCAGGACCTCGGGCCACCAGCCGAGCACGGTGGTCGCGGCGACGAGCACCAGCAGTCCCGCACCGATCGGCACCACGAGTCCCCGCACGAGCGATGAGGGGCTCGACGCGATCTTCGTGTAGTCGACTCTGAGGACCTTCCACAGCACGCCGACCACGAGCAGGTAGACGACGAAGGCCAGCACGCCGGCGACGAGGGGCGACGACTCGAGCATCGGAGCTTCTCCGCTCTGGCGCGCCGCTCGCGCGCCGTGCCGCCCATCCCGTCAGCCCTGGTCAGAGCGGGGAAGGGCAGAATCCGCACACGGACGACGGATCACCGACACGGCACCGCGCGCATCGGGCTTGCCTACGGCCTCAAGACCGTCGACGTCGCGGCAGTAGGCGGCGGCGAGGCGCTCGGTCGCGGCGTTCGCCACCAGGGTGATGCCCTCCGCATCGCCCAGGTCCGCGAGCGCATCGGACAGGGCACGCCGCAGGCGACTGGCGGGTGTGACGACGCCGGGGACCGTCCGGTCGAACCCAGGCGCGAGCAGCTGCACGTGTGTCACGACTACCCACGCGCGCCGGTGCATCACCCGAGGTGCGACGCCCAGAATCAGGATCGCCTCGCCGTCCTCGTTGCGGATCGCGTAGACGCGCTGTCCCGGTCGGAGCCACATCAGATAGGACGTGGCCGCGACGGCAGCGAGGACGACGCCGATGCTCCACCACGGCTGCAGCCACACCAGCACCGCGGCGAGCACCACCAGGACGGCGAAGGTCACGCGGGTGCGCGGGTTGCGCTGCACGGCCATCCATTGGCCCCGGACGGCCATGGACAGGGTGCGCCGCATGCCGCTCCACCCGGTCAGGGTGTCGACGCCGGGCACCTCACGGGGAGGTCCGGGAACGCGGGGCATGCGCAGCAGGGTACGTCCCGCTACCGACCGCGCCGCCCGTCCATCGTCAGCAGCCCGTCCACGTCCCCGTGGACCTCGAGCCCCGCGGCCTCGCCGGTGTCCGCGAACAGGACCCGCCCATCGGCTCCGACGAGCTCGACGTGCACCCTGGCGTCGAGCGTCTCCTCGACCCTGCGGTGCATGCTCGTCCTGATCGGAGCGTGCAGCAGACCACCGCGGCCGCGCTCGGCGCGCAGCCTCAGCTCGGTACCGTCCTTGGCCCGCATGGTCCACGTCACGTGTGCGTCGTCGTAGTCGAGCGCGGTCGTCTCGGCGCCCGTGTACGTCGCGAACCGATGGAGCTCGCCGGGCCCGCCTGAGGCATCGGCCATGCGCAGGCCGACGATGAAGCCGCGGAAGCTCGTGCGACCCCACGGGATCGTGGCGATCGACGCAGACAGCGAGACCCCAGGCGTCGAGAAGTGGTTCGTCTGCATCCAGACGTAGCCCTGGGGAAAGGCGCGGCCCCAGTCCTTCTCGAGGTAGCCGGCCCCGCCGTCGAAGCTCATCTCGCGGTCCCCCAGCGTGAGCGAGCCCGCCAGACCATGACCGAACGACACGAGCCCGTGGTAGCACTCCATCACCGGCACCCAGCCGTAGTGGCCCATGATCCCCGGCGAGGCGATCGACACCGGCCACGGGTCGAGAGGTGTCGTGAAGGACACCTCGCCGCGCAGGCGCGACTCGGGCAGGTCGACGCTCACGCCTGCCGCGCCGAAGGAGTTGCCGCCCGCCGCCACGTCGAACGACCGCGCATCGGCGCTGAACTCCTCAACCGAGTACGTCTCGTACCAGGACTCCCCCGTCACCCCGTCGAGCACCTGGACGAACGCCTCGTCGTTGGCTCCCGGCACGGAGCTGTGCTCCCCGCCTTTGAAGATGCCGGGAATGATCGCGATGCGATGGGAGCGGTCGGCCGAGACGAGCTTGACGTACCAGCCCTCGAAGAAGCCCACGTCGCCCTGATAGTCACCGTGGTAGCCGTCGGGGTGGAGCGTCGCCCCGAGCGTGCCGACGGCGCGCCTGACCGGCTGCACCACTCCCTTGAGGGCGGCCCCGAGGACGGCTTCGATGCCCATCGGGCCAGGCTAGGGGGTGGCGGGGCGGCTTGGCGAGGGCCTGGTCAGCGGCGCGATCCTGCGCCAGGGTGGGGCCATGAGCAGGGCTCGAGCATGGACGGTCGCGACGATCACCGCGGCCGGCGCGGCCGCGACCGCGGTGGTGTTCGGCTGGGCCGGGCCCGCCGTGGAGGAGGCCTGCGGGGAGCCTGCGCTGGACACGCGCTTCCTGTGGTCCGCGGCCGATGCGGAGGCGCTAGTCGCCGCGTGCGGCGACGCCGGGCTCGAGGCCTACCGGACGCTGGCGGTGCTCGACCTGGCCTTCCCGGCGCTCCTGGGGGCGATGCTCGTCGCGTGGACGCTCGCGCTGAGCCCGGGCCTGTCGCGGCGGGCGCAGACCCTGCTCGTGTCCCCCGCGATCGTCGGCGTGCTCGCCGACTACGTGGAGGCGCTGGGGATCTGGGCGGTGCTGAACGGCGCGACGCCGTCGGAGTCGTGGGCGGTCGCGGTGGCGACGGTCGCGACACCCGTCAAGCTCACGGCCGATGCCGTGGCGCTCGGCGTCGTCGTCGCCCTGCTCGGGCGCTGGGCCTGGCGAGCGATCCGTGCGCGTCAGCCGGCGTCGAGCTCGCCGTCGTAGTAGTCGACCGCGTCGCCGTCGCGCCACACGGCGACCGCGCCCGCCTCGGTCACATGCGCGGTCTTGCCGGAGTCGGGGTAGTGGACGACGTCGTGCGCCTGGGTGGTGTCGAGGTCGACGTAGCGCAGCGGCGCGTCCTCGGACGTGTTCGTCATGCGGTGGGCGCCGGCGGGTCCGGGTGGGAACACGATGACCTCGCCGGGGCCGATGGCAATCTCGCCCTCCGAGGTGCGGACCGTGCCGCGTCCGGAAAGGATGACGTATGCCTCCGTGATGCCGTCGTGGAAATGCATCGGGTAGGCGCTCTTCGCCGGCGGAATCTCCATGAACGACACATGCAGCTGGTGCCCGGCCTTGGGCGTCACTATGCGCTTGGAGTGGACGAACGCCCCCTGGGACACGTGGCGCGGCTCGAAGTCGTCGGCGCTGCCGTGGACGAGATGCTGCTCCATGTGCTGATCCTCCCTGTGCCGGGCTCGTGACCGTGGGTCACCAGGGTCGGCCGCACCTGAGGCGGCGGTCAAGGTCTGCCGCCGCGATACGGACGCCGGATAGCATGCGGGCATGGCTTCCCACGCTGAGATCGACGACGTACCCGTCAGCGGCGGCGGCATCCGCCTGGGGCAGTTCCTCCAGCTCGCCGGGCTCTTCGACACCGGCGGGGAGGCCAAGGCGGCGATCCTCGCCGGCGACGTGCGCGTCAACGACGAGGTCGACACCAGGCGCGGGCGACAGCTCGCGACGGGCGACCTCGTCGCGGCGAATGGTCGCCATGCCCGCGTCAGCGAGTGACGGGCCGACCTGCACGGTCAGGCGTCGATCGCCATAGCAACGCCGCAGCGATGGCGCCGGCACCACCGATCATCGCGAGCACGACAGCCGTCATCGGCAGCCCGATCGCGGCGCCGAGCGCACCTGCGAGCGGGTATGTCAGCAGATAGCAGGCATGTGACAGCGAGAACTGCGCCGCGAAGACCGCCGGCCGGTTCGTCTCGTCGGACGCCCGCCGGAGGAGACGGGCCGAAGGCGTCAGCACCAGCGAGGTCGCCGCACCGAACGCGACCCACAGCGCGAGAAGCGCCACCCACTGGACCCCGGCATCGGTCATGGACATCGTCGCCCACGACGCGACCAGCAGCACCGGGAGCGCCATGGCCCCGGCGAGCATGAATGGCCGGTCGCTACTGCGGTCGAGCAGCGTCGGCAGTGCGAGCGCCACCGCCATCGAGCCGGCTCCGTAGGCGGCGAGCAGCCAGGCTACGTCGGACGCGCCGCGACTCAGCTCGCCCTGCACCAGGACGACCGTGTTGACGAGCACCATCGCCGTGGCGGTCGCGACCACGAGATTCATCGCGAGGAGACTGCGCAACTCGGCCGAGCGCAGGAAGACCTGCGCACCTCGAGTGAGACGGGCGAAGAACGGTGCAGGCTCGGCGACCCGGATTGGCGGGAAGCGCGTGACGAGCACCAGCACCATCGAGCCGAGGAAGCCCAGGAAGGTCCCGAGGAACAGGTTGTTGTAGGTCACGACAACGAGGAGCGCGGCGGCGATCACCGGGCTGACCAACGCCTCGAGGTCGCACGCCAACCGCGACAGGGACAGCGCCCTCGTGTACTGGCGCTCGTCGGGGAGAACCTCCGGGATGACCGCCTGGAATGCGGGCGTGAACGTGGCGGACGCCGCCTGCAGCACGAAGATCAGCACGTAGATCTGCCACACCTCCGTCACGAACGGCAGGCTGAGGGCCACGCCAGCACGGAGCAGGTCCGCGCCCACGAGGAGCGGCTTCCTCGGCAGGTGGCTCGTGACGGCGGCGATCACTGGAGCGACCGCGACGTAGGCCACGATCTTGATCGTCAGCGCCGTGCCGAGCACCACGCCGGCGTCACCACCTGCGATGTCGAACGCGAGCAGTCCCAGCGCGACTGTGAGCATTCCGGTGCCCAGCAGGGCCACGATCTGCGCGGAGAACAGCTTCGCGTACGAGGGGTTGCGCAGGACGTCACGCATCGCCGACCGCCCCCACGCGGGCCGATGCCGCGGCGTCCTGACGGTGATGGGCAGGATCGTCGTCGACGGCATGCTCGGCCTGGTGAAGGGCGTCCCGTACGAGCCGGCTCGCATGCTCGTTCGCGAGTCGGTACAGCACCCTCGTGCCGTCCTGGCGACTGGCGACCATCCGGGTGAGCCGGAGCTTGGCCAGGTGCTGCGAGACGGCGGCCGGAGCCTTGCCCACGGCCTCCGCGATGTCGCCCACCGACATCTCGCCATCCCGGAGTGCGAGGACGATCCTGATGCGCGTGGGGTCGGCGAGCATGGAGAAGACCTCTGAGGCGAGCTCGATCTGCTCGTCGGTCTCCGCCACGGAATCGTCCGCCGCACCACCTGTCCGCTTATCTGCATGCATACGCAGATTCTTGCACACGCCGGCGGGCGCCCGAGAGCGTTCACTCGTCGTCGCGGACCACCACGGCGATCTTGCCGCGGACACGGCCCGCACCCAGGTCACGCAGCGCATCGGCCACGCCGGACAGGCCGATGGTGCGCTCGATCGCGGGGACGACTGCGCCCGACTGGAGGTGCTCGGCGAGCCGCTCGAGGTGCGAGTAGTGCTCCTTCTGGATGAGGTTCTTGACGGTGTGGCCGTGGAACGGCGACATGGCCAGGGCGCCCAGCTGGCGGCCCATACCCCCGGTCAGGCGTCCGCCGTCCTCGCCGCCGACGATGACGAGCGTTCCGGCCGGCGTGAGGGCCCTGCGGATCTGCGCCACAGGGTTCCGGCCGCCGATGTCGAGGATCAGGTCGTAGGCGGAGGATCCGTCGAGGTAGTCGTCGCGGGTGTAGTCGACGACGCGGTCGGCGCCGATGCGGCGCACCAGGTCGAGCTTGGAGGTGCTGCACACGCCGGTCACGTGGGCGCCGAGCGCCTTGGCGAGCTGCACGGCGTAGGTGCCGACGCCGCCCGAGGCGCCGATGACGAGCACGCGCTGGCCCGCCTCGAGGCCGCCCGCATCGGTCAGGGCCTGGAGCGCCGTGCCGCCGGAGACCGGGGCGACTGCGGCCTGCTCCCACGACAGGCGGCGAGGCTTGAACGCGAGCTTGGCCTCGTCGGCCGCGGCGTACTCCGCGAAGGAGCCGCTCGCGATGCCGAAGACCTCGTCACCCGGCTGGAAGCGGGCGACGTCGGCGCCGACGGCCACGACTGTGCCGGCGACGTCGAGGCCGAGGATGGGCTGCGAGGGCTTGCGCAGGCCGGTGAAGAGGCGCATCGCGTACGGCTCGCCGGTCATCAGGTGCCAGGTGCCGCGATCGACTCCGGCGGCCCTGACCCGGACCAGCACCTGGTCGGCGGCGATGTCGGGGCGGGCGACCGTGCGCTCGTGCACCTGGTCCGCGTCGCCGTACTCGTATCGGGCGGTCGCCTGCATCGTCTGGGTGCCGGCGGCCTCATCGGTCATGTGCGTGGTGTCCATGTCAGTTCGCATCGTCCTGTTCCTTCGTGGTGGTGAAGTCGTTGTGTACTTAGTACACTCCACTGTAGGCATACTTAGTACACTGGTCAAGAAGAATTCGAGGAGCCCCACCATGACCACCCCACCGAAGCCCGATCGAGAGGCGCGCGCACCGCTCTCAGTCGAGCGCGTGATCGACACCGCGATGCAGCTCTCCGACGAGAGCGGGATCGAGAAGCTCACGATCCGGAGGCTCGCCGACGAGCTCGATGTGACGCCCATGGCGATCTACCGCTACACGGCGAGCAAGGACGAGATTGTCGACGGCATGGTCGAGGCGGTCTTCACCGAGATCGAGCTCCCCGCGCTCGAGGGCGACTGGCGTGCCGCGATGCGGCAGCGCTGCGTGTCGATGCACGAGGTCCTCCTGCGACACCCATGGGCGCCGCCGCTGATGGAGTCCAGGCCGGCGCCAGGACCGGCCCTGCTCCACCACCACGACGTGGTGCTCGGCTACCTGAGGCAGGGCGGGGTGCCGCTGCCGTGGGCGGCCCACGCCTACGCGATCCTGGACAGCTACGTCTTCGGCTTCGCGATGCAGGAAGCCAACCTCCCCTTCGGCGGCGACGAGCAGATCGGGGAGATGGCGGATGCGATCGTCAGCTCGATCCCCGCGCACTTGTACCCGTACCTGCGGGAGTTCACCGCGGAGCACGCCCTCAAGCCCGGATACGCCTTCGGCAACTCGTTCGAGGTGGGGCTCGACCTCATCCTCGACGCGATCGGTGCCGCCGCGACGGCGCACTAGCGCGGCGCGCGCAGGTCAGAATGCAGAAGGCCCGGTCTCCGAAGAGACCGGGCCAGTGGAGCCGCCTAAGGGAATCGAACCCTTGACCTATTCATTACGAGTGAATCGCTCTGCCGACTGAGCTAAGGCGGCGTGGCCGCGCGACACGAAGTCACGTGGACCGAGCAGACAGTCTAGCGTGTCGCGCCGCAGGGCGAAAACGGGACACCCTGCCCGCGACCCAGCGCCGGCAT
Source organism: Actinomycetes bacterium (assembly GCA_030428165.1). Lineage (GTDB taxonomy): Bacteria > Actinomycetota > Actinomycetes > Actinomycetales > Demequinaceae > Demequina. The sequence goes on along the minus strand of JAUIBG010000081.1, from coordinate 824 downwards.
CGGCCCTAGACCGCGACCCTCCTGCCGCTCTCGAACGACTCGATCACGGCATGCGCCAGCTCGAGCGCCCGGCGGCCCTCAGTCGCGTGGATGGGAGGCTGCTCCCCCGCCCGCAGCGCGTCGAGGATCGCGTCGACGTGTCGGTCGAACGTGTAGACGAACGTGCGGGCCTCGTCATTGAAGTACCCCGGCTCCCACACCCGCCTCGTTTCGTCCCCAGCCGTCTGGAGCGACACCCTCTTCACGGTGTCCTCGATCATCGCGCGGCCTCGTGTGCCGTTGACCTCGATCAGCTGCGTGTCCGGGTACGCGTATGACGAGTCGTACGAGCCCACCAGGGACCCGACCGCCCGAGACTCGAACTCCAACGCCACCGCGAGCGTCGTGTAGAAGCCAGGGTTCACCTTGTCGGTCGCCTGCGCCATCACCGACGTGATCGGACCCGCGAGATGCTCGAGCATGTCGAAGCCGTGGCACTGCGTCTCGACGAGGTTGTTGAAGGGTTCGGAGCCGATGTTCGGCTCGCCCCCGAACCGCCACGTCACGAAGACGATGTCGCCCAGCTCACCCGCGTCGATCGCCGCCTTGGCGCGCTGCACCGGCTCGGCATAGCGGTGGTTGAAGTTGAAGGCGACGAACAGGTCGCGCTCGGCCGCCGCCGCGATGATCGCATCGGCCTGGTCCATCCGGAAGACCAGCGGCTTCTCGAGCAGCAGCGGGATGCCGTGCTCGATGAGACGCATCGTGGGCTCGTAGTGGGCCTCGTTGGGCAGCGCGACCGTGATGAGGTCGGGCCGCTCGACCTCGATCATCGCGTCCAGGTC
>JAUIBG010000080.1 GCA_030428165.1 Actinomycetes bacterium | reverse complement strand
TTCCCGTGACAGACGCCCAGAACGCCGAGGCCGAGACCACCGATCTTCCCGAGCAGATGCAGGTGCGCCGCGCCAAGCGCGACCGCATCATCGCCGCCGGGGGCGAGGCGTACCCGGTGCACGTCAAGCGCACCCACGAGATCGCCGACGTCAAGGCCTCCTACGAGCACCTCGAGGCTGGCGAGGAGACGCAGGACGTGGTGTCCGTCGCCGGTCGCGTCGTCTTCGTGCGCAACACCGGCAAGCTCTGCTTCGCGACGCTCCAGGACGGCACGGGCGAGCGCCTCCAGGTGATGCTGTCGCTCGCCGAGGTGGGCGAGGAGCGGCTCGACGCCTTCAAGGCCGATGTCGACCTGGGCGACCACATGTCCGCCACCGGCCGCGTGATCAGGTCGCGCCGCGGCGAGATCTCGGTGTTCGCCACCGAGTGGGCGCTCGCGGCCAAGGCGCTGCGCCCGCTGCCCACGCTCCACAAGGACCTGTCCGAGGAGTCGCGCGTCCGCCAGCGCTATGTGGACCTCATCGCCCGCCCGCTCGCGCGCGACACCGTCCGCAACCGCTCGCGCATGGTCCAGTCGCTGCGCGAGTCGCTGCACTCCCGCGGCTTCATCGAGATCGAGACGCCCATGCTGCAGACGCAGGCGGGCGGCGCGGCCGCCCGCCCGTTCATCACGCACATGAACGCGTTCGACATCGACCTGTACCTGCGCATCGCCCCCGAGCTCTTCCTGAAGAAGGCCGTCGTGGGTGGCATCGAGAAGGTCTTCGAGATCAACCGCAATTTCCGCAATGAGGGCGTCGACTCGTCCCACTCGCCCGAGTTCTCGATGCTCGAGGCGTATGAGGCCTATGGCGATTACGACACTATGGGAAACCTCACACGCGAGATTATCCAGGGTGCCGCCGAGGACGTATGCGGATCGGCCGTGGTGACCCTCGCTGACGGCTCCGAATACGACCTGTCGGGCAAGTGGGAAGAATTGACCGTTTACGGCTCGCTTTCCGAGGCGCTCGGCCAGGAAATCACGCCGGAAACGCCGGTCGAGGCGCTCGACAGGCTGTGCGACGCCGCGGAGATCTCGGTCGACCCCGCGCGCGTGAACCACGGCAAGCTGGTCGAGGAGCTGTGGGAGCACTACGTGGGCGATCACCTCACGCAGCCCACGTTCGTGCGCGACTACCCGGTCGAGACGTCGCCGCTGACGCGTGACCACCGCACCAAGGACGGCATCGTCGAGAAGTGGGACCTGTACGTGCGCGGCTTCGAGCTCGCGACGGCCTACTCCGAGCTGGTCGACCCCGTCATCCAGCGTGCGCGCTTCGAGCAGCAGGCGCGCATGGCCGCCCAGGGCGACGACGAGGCGATGGGCCTCGACGAGGACTTCCTCACCGCGATGGAGCACGCCATGCCCCCGGCCGGCGGCATGGGCATGGGCATCGACCGACTGCTGATGGCCCTCACCGGGCTCGGCATCCGCGAGACGATCACGTTCCCGCTGGTGAAGCCGGAGTAGGCGAGCCATGCCCTGGGGCGATATCGCGGTCGGCCTGATTCCCTCGGCCGCCGTCCTCGCAATCTTCTGGTTCGTCATTCGCGCGGTCATTCGCGCCGACCGTCGCGAGCGCGATGCAATGGCCAAGCTCGAGCGCGAGGAATCGCAGGACAAATAGCCCAAGGCGGCTATTCGATCTTCCTTTGGCCCCGCCGCGCGGCAGAAGTCGAATAACTGCGCCCGCCGTCATATAGTGGCCGTATGCGGCATCCCGTGGATGCCGCAAAACGGAAAGGACTGCGATGGCACAGCAGGTAAAGGTCCTTCTCGTCGACGACATCGATGGAGGAGAGGCTCAGGAGACGGTCAGTTTCGCACTCGACAATGTCGCGTACGAAATCGACCTCTCCCAGGAAAACGCGAAGAAGCTCAGGGACTCGCTCTCGGAGTGGATTCAGCCGGCTCGGAAGGTCACGGCCAAGCGCGCGCGTGGCCGGAGCTCGGACGTGAAGAAGATCCGCGTGTGGGCTCGCGAGAACGGCTACGAGGTTCCCGAGCGCGGTCGTATCGCGTCGGAGATCCGCGAGGCCTACGAGGCGGCGCACTAGCCGCACGGCTCATGACCTGAGGGAAGCCCCCGGTGCCTGATGGCCCCGGGGGCTTCTCCGTGTGTCAGGGGGACGTCTGCGCCGGCCATGGAGAGTGCGCGCGCGGGACCGGCTCCGCGCGCCGCACGCGCCGTCAGACCCCGTCGCGCAGCGGCAGGTCCACGCGCACGGGTCCGGGCGCCTCGGGGCTGCCGACCGTCACGATCGGGACGCCGTAGGCCGTCTCGACCGCGGCTCCCGACGTTCCGACGGCCGTGAGGTCGACGGCACCTGGCTCCACGTCGAGCGTGACCCGCGTCCCGACGGGAGCGTCGATGAACGCGTGCGCCGTGTCCCCGCTGCGGGTCCATCGCACCCAGGGCTCGTCCGCGGGCCGTGCGATCGAGGCGTCGAGCACCGTCGAGTCGAACACCGCGCGGCCGTGCACTCGGTTCCAGGCGCCCAGGCCCGCGAGCGTCGCCCGCTGGATCGCCGGGATCTCGCCGGCGGCGGTGGGGCCCACGTTGAGCAGCAGGTTGCCCCCTCGGGACACGGTGTCGACGAACAGCCTGATGGCCTCCTCCGCGCCCATCGAGACGGAGACGTCCTCGAGCCGGTTGTAGCCGAACGAGTAGCCGATGCCGCGGCAGTGCTCCCAGACGCCCGTCTCGACGTCGCGCCCGTACTCGTACTCGCTCGTCGTGAAGTCCCAGTGGGTGCGGCCCCACCGGTCGTTGACGACGCCCTCGGGGACGGCCGCGTAGTAGCGCCTGAACAGCTCGGCCTGGGAGGTGGGGCCGTCGGGCTTGCCGGCATCCGGCCACTCGATGTCGTTCCACAGCACGTCGGGCCGGTAGCGCTCGATCAGGTCGGCGACGTGGGCGAACGCGTAGTCCGCGTACTCCTGGTCCACGGGGCGCTTCTCGTGGTCGTCGTCCGAGGTGATGGCGTCCTGGCCCGTGGTGGGCCAGTCGAGCCCGCCGGAGTAGTACACGCCGAACCTCAGCCCGGCGCGGCGCGCTGCCGCGGCGAACTCGCCCACCAGGTCCCGGCGGGGACCGCGGGCCACCGTGTTGCGATCGCCCGTGCCGGGAGCGTCCCACAGGGTGACGCCGTCGTGGTGCTTGGTGCCCGGCACGACGTACCTGGCACCGGCATCGGCCACGAGCGCCATGAAGGCGTCGGCGTCGAAGGCCTCGGCCCGCCACGCGTCGAGGAAGTCGTCGTACGGCGCGCCGCCGTAGACCTCCTTCTGGTGCCGTTGCGCCGGACTGCCGTCGATGCGGATCGTGTTGTAGTACCACTCGGCATACGGGTTGTGGGCGTACCACTCGTCAGACGGGATGGTGCCGAGTGCGCCGATGGGCTCGGCCCATGCGGGGACCGAGTACGGGCCCCAGTGCACGAAGATGCCCAGCTTGGCGGCCGGGAACCACTCCGGACAGGGGCGCTCGAACTGGCGGTAGACCTCGGGGAACTCGGGCTCGGATGCGGTGGTCATGCGGGTGACGTCCTTGTCGGTCAGGGGATCAGGTGCGGGGACGGAGGCGCAGGCCGGCGACGCCGCCGTCGACCTCGAGCACGGTGCCGGTCGTGGAGCCGGCGCGGGGGGAGACCAGGTAGGCGACCGCATCGGCCACCTCCTGGGGCGCGACGAGGCGGCCGTGCGGCTGGCGCGCCTCGAGGGCGGCCCGCTCGGCTGCGGGGTCGGTGGCGCTGGCGAGCAGGCGCTGCACCCAGGGGGTGTCGGCCGTGCCGGGGCTCACCGCGTTGACGCGGATGCCCTCGTCGATGTGGTCGGCCGCCATCTGCAGGGTGAGCGACGTGACCGCCCCCTTGCTGGCGCCATAGAGCGCGCGGGCCGGCAATCCGGCGCGCGCGGCGATCGAGCCCATGTTGACGATGCTGGCATGGGGAGAGCGGCGCAGCCACGGCAGCGCGGCGCGCGCCACGCGGACCGCTCCCAGCAGGTTGACGTCGAGGACGCGGTGCCACAGCTCGTCGTCGTTGTCCTCGATCGTCCCTTGAGCGCCGATGCCGGCGTTGTTCACGACGATGTCGATCCCGCCGTGGCGCTCCGCCACGGCCGCGACGGCGGAGCGCACGGCGATGTCGTCGCCGACGTCGACGCGGTAGCCGTGAGCGTCGTCCTGGGGGTCGAGGTCGAAGACGGCCACGGTCGCCCCGTCGTCGCGCAGTCGCTCGGCGATGGAGGCGCCGATGCCGGACGCGCCTCCCGTGACGATCGCCGTCAGGCCGTGCATTGTCGTCATCGGATCACCTGGCGCTGGCGCCCGAGCCCGTCGATGTCCACCTCGACGACGTCGCCGGTGGCCAGGTACGGGAAGCGCCCCGAGAGCGCGACGCCCTCGGGCGTGCCGCTCAGCACCAGGTCGCCGGGCTCGAGGACGAGGAACTGGCTGAGGCGGTAGACGATCTGGGCCACGTCGAAGATGAGGTCGGCCGTCGAGGAGTCCTGGCGGGGCTCGCCGTTGACCCAGCTCCGGAGCCGCACGTCGGTGGCGTCGAGCTCGTCGGCGGTGACGAGCAGCGGGCCAGCCGGGCAGAAGCCGGGGAACGACTTGCCCTTGCTCCACTGCCCGCCGGAGCGCTGGATCTGCCACTCCCTCTCGGACAGGTCGTTGACCAGCACGTAGCCCGCGATGTGCTCGCGCGCCTCGTCGGCGGAGGCGAGGTAGCTCGCGCGCCTGCCGATCACGATGCCCAGCTCGACCTCCCAGTCGGTCGTGGTGCTGCCGGGCGGCAGGGGCACGTCGTCGTGCGGGCCTGCGAGGGTGCTCGGGCTCTTGAAGAAGACGACCAGGTCCTCGGGCGGCTGCGAGCCGGACTCGGCCGCGTGCGCGGCGTAGTTCATGCCGATGCAGATGATCTGCCCCGGCCGCGCGATGGGGGCGCCCGTGCGGCTCGAGACGCCCTCGAACGGCCGCAGCGCGCCCTCGGCCAGCGCCAGCTCGACGGCCTCGACGCCGCCGTCGAGGAACGCGCCGTCGATGTCTCCCGTGATGTCCCCGAGGTCGAGCAACCCGTCGTCGGTGACGAGCACGGGGCGCTCGGAACCCGCTGCTCCGATGCGTGCGAACTTCATGGCAATCCCTTCATAACATCCGAGGTTTTCAGGCCATCGCTCGGATTTCGGCCTCTACGCTAGCACTTGACGTGCCAGACATCCGATGTCTAGTCTTGCCAGCAGGAGGACCACATGTCAACAATCACCGCGGTCGACACCGCCGACGTCCGCTTCCCGACCTCGCTGTCGCTGGACGGATCCGACGCGATGAACCCCGACCCCGACTACTCCGCCGCCTACGTGGTCCTCAGGACCGATGCGGCCGACGGCCTCGAGGGCCACGCGTTCGTCTTCACCATCGGCCGCGGCAACGATGTCCAGGTCGCGGCGATCGACGTCCTGCGCCCCCACCTCCTGGGACGGGACGTCGAGAGCCTCCTGGCCGACATGGGCGGCATCTCGCGTGAGCTCCAGGGCGACTCTCAGCTGCGCTGGCTGGGCCCGGAGAAGGGCGTCATGCACATGGCGATCGGCGCGGTCGTCAACGCGCTGTGGGACCTCAAGGCCAAGCGTGCGGGCCTGCCGCTGTGGCAGCTGCTCGCCTCGATGTCTCCCGAGGAGATCGCCGACCTCGTCGACTATCGCTACCTCTCGGACGCGCTCACCAGGGACGACGCGCTCGCGATTCTCCGCGCCGCGCAGCCCGGCCGCGCCGAGCGCACGGAGCAACTGCTCGCGACCGGCTACCCGGCGTACACGACGAGCCCCGGCTGGCTGGGCTACTCGGACGAGAAGCTGGTCAGGCTGTGCCGCGAGGCCGTGGCCGACGGCTTCCCGCAGATCAAGCTCAAGGTGGGCTCCGACCTCGCGGACGACGTGCGCAGGGTCGCGCTCGCCCGCGAGACGGTGGGCCCCGGCTTCCCCATCGCGATCGACGCCAACCAGCGCTGGGACGTGGCCGATGCGATCGCCTGGATCCGCGAGCTGGCACCGTTCGACCTGGCGTGGGTGGAGGAGCCCACCAGTCCCGACGATGTCCTGGGCCACGCCGAGATCGCCCGCGCGATCGTCCCCGTCCCCGTCGCCACCGGCGAGCACATGCAGAACCGCGTGATGTTCAAGCAGTTCCTCCAGGCGGGCGCCCTGCAGGTGATGCAGATCGACGCCACCAGGGTGGGCGGCGTCAACGAGAACATCGCCCACCTGCTGCTCGCCGCGAAGTTCGGCGTGCGCGTGTGCCCCCACGCCGGCGGCGTCGGGCTGTGCGAGGCGGTGCAGCACTTGTCGATGTTCGACTTCGTGGCCGTCTCGGGAACGCGCGAGGGGCGCATGATCGAGTTCGTGGACCACCTGCATGAGCACTTTGTGACTCCCACGGTCATCGACCACGGCGCATACATGGCGCCTGTGACCCCCGGCGCGGGTATGGAGATGCTGGATTCGTCAGTGGAGGAGCACCGTCACTACGGTGACGCCCGATGATGACGACCCTGGGATTCGGCGCTGCCTCGATCGGCAACCTCTACCGGCCGGTGACGGTGGGGGACGCCCGTGGTGTGCTCGACGCCGCGTGGATCGGGGGGATCCGCAGCTTCGACACCGCCCCTCACTACGGGCTGGGCCTGTCCGAGCGGCGGCTCGGCGCGTTCCTGCGCGGCAAGCCCCGCGACCAGTTCCGCGTCTCCACCAAGGTGGGGCGGCTGCTCGTCGACAACCCGGCGTTCTCCGGAGGGACCGACGAGGCCGACGGCTTCGCGGTGCACGACCGGCAGGTGCGCAAGTGGGACTTCAGCGCCGAGGGCGTGCGCCGCAGCCTCGACGAGTCGCTCGAGCGCCTCGAGCTCGACAGGGTCGACCGGCTCTACCTCCACGACCCCGACGCCTACGATCTGGACGAGGGGCTGAGGCTCGGCCTGCCCGCGCTCGCGGCCCTTCGAGACGAGGGCGTCGTCGACGAGATCGGCATCGGCACCAACAGCGCCCAGGCCGCGGCCGCCGCAGTGCGCGAGGGCGACCTGGACGTCGTGATGATCGCGGGCCGCTACACGCTGCTCGAGCAGCCGGCCCTCGACGAGCTGCTGCCGCTGTGCGAGGAGCGCGGCGTGCGCGTCGTCGCGGTGGGCGTCTTCAACTCGGGGATGCTCGCCTCCGACAACCCTGCCGCCTCGACCTACGACTACGGCGACGTACCCGTAGCGCTCGCCGAGCGCGCAGAGCGCCTCCGCGAGACCTGCGCGGAGTACGACGTCGCCCTGCCTGCCGCGGCACTGCAGTTCCCACTGCGGCACCCAGCCGTCTCGGAGGTGATGGTCGGCACGGCGCGTGAGCGTGCGCTGCGCCAGAACCTGACGCACTTCGAGGCAGAGATCCCCGAAGGCCTGTGGGATGCCCTGCAGCTCGAGGGTCTGATCCCCTGAGCCGGATGGGCCCACTCCCCTATGGGCCCATCCGGCTCAGGCTCAGCGCAGGCCGTACGCGCGTCGCGCGGCGCCGCCGGCCACGTCGTCCCAGGAGTCGCCCGCGCAGTCGCGCACCAGGGAGAGCCAATCGGTGCCGCGGTAGCCGATGTCGGCCCCTGTGCTCACGGGCCAGTCACTGCCGTACAGGCACCGCCTCGCGCCGAAGGCGTCGAGCGTCGCGAGCACGAACCCCCGCGCGTGCGCGTCGAACGCCTCCTGGGAGGAGGCCTCGGCCCTCAGTCCCGACAGCTTGACGAAGCCGCCGTCGAGCCGCGCGAGCCGGTGGATTCCCTCCAGCCACTGCGCACCCGCGGGGGAGTGCACGCCCTCGTCGACGGGTGGCTTGCCCAGGTGGTCGAGCACCCAGGTCAGCCCCGGTGCCTCGCGCAGCAGCGACTCGGTCGCGGCGAGCTGATCCCAGGTGACGCACACGTCGAAGGCGAGGCCGGCATCGGCGACGGCGCGCAGGCCGGGGGAGAGGGCGGCAATCCGCTCGTCCCCGAGGGCCTCGCCTTGGAGCAGGTGGCGGACGCCGCGCACGCGCGGTCGCTCGCCCAGTCGGCCCAGTAGGGCGGCGAGGCCGTCGGCGGCGAGATCCGCACCGGCGACGATCCCCGTCAGGCCGGGCCAGTCGAGGGACTCGACCCAGGCGACCTCGTCCTCGGCGTCCGCGGCGACATCGGCCTCGACGAAGATCCACGCCTCGACAGCCCCGCCTGCGTCGTCGACCTGGGACGGCAGCCTCGGCCCCTCGTACGGCGTTCCGGTCACCCAGTCGATCGGCAGCGCGGAGGGGTCCCACACATGCGCGTGGGCGTCGAGCACTGACACGGTTCAGGAGTCCCGCTGGGCGGCGAGGCTCCACACCTCGGCCAGCGGGGCGACGGCCTTTCCGCCCTCGGCGTCGCGGAAGACCTCCACGAAGGGGCCGATGGTCCGCTGCCACGCGTGGTCGGCCGGCTCGTCGGCGAGGGAGGCAAGCGCCGCGTCCCAGTCGTCGCAGTCGACGAGGTGGAACAGGCGGTGGCCCGAGCGCCAGATGGTCCAGTCGTGGATCCCAAGGCGTTCGAACGCGGCGACGAGGTCGTCGGGGATCCGCTGGTGGGTCGACACGTAGCCGTCGATGCGACCCGGCACGATCTCGGAGTGCAGCGCGACCAGCATCACAGGCGCCCGCGCAGCCACTGCTCGACGCCGGACACGTGGGTGGTCATGAGCGCGCTGGCCAGATCCGCGCTGCCGCCGCGCAGCGCGTCGAGGATCTGGCGGTGCTCGTTGATGGTGCGGTCGATGGACCCGCCCTCGGTGATGCCGCGCCACACGCGCACGCGCACGGTGTGGCTGGACATGGAGTGCAGCAGGTTGGCGAGGTACTCGTTGCCGCCCGCGTGGGCGATCGCCTGGTGGAACTGCAGGTCGTGCTCGACCAGCTCCTCGACGGTGGCCGCGTCGGTGATGCGCTCGATCAGCGCCTCGAGTTGGGCGATGTCCTCCTCGGTGATGCGCCGCGCGGCCATCGCCGCTGCGTGCGACTCGAGGATCCGGCGCACCTCGAGGATGTCCAGGATCGTCTCGTTGCTCTGCAGGTCCACGACGAAGGACATGGCCTCGAGGAGCAGCTCGGGCTTGAGGCTCGTGACGTACGTGCCGTCGCCGCGACGCACGTCGAGGACGCGGATCACCTCGAGGGCCTTGACGGCCTCGCGGAGGGAGTTGCGCGACAGCCCGAGGCGCTCGCTGAGGACGTTCTCCGGGGGGAGCCGGCTGCCGGGTCCGAGCTCGCCGGAGACGATCATCTCCTTGATCTTGGTGATCGCTTCGTCAGTGACAGCCATGGCGAGATCGTAACAAGACATCGGATTAATCGATAGAGATGCCCGGATTCATGCGTGGGCGGCGCGGTGAGCGGCGTGCGCGATCGCCCCGGATCCGGCCGGAAACCGGGCCGTCAGGGCCGTTCAGAGGTCACAGCTCGGCCACGATGCGAAAAACATCCGATCATTTGGAGAGCGAAACTGAGCGGAGCGGGACAAATCACTCAGACTTCATGCGCTCAGAGATGGGATCAATGCATCCTGTTGTGTGCCGGAAAAGCATGGCGCAAACGGCCCAGTCGTGCACGTAGGTGATCAATCGCGAGCATCCAGAGTGAGCGAAAGTGATCGGATCAATCACTTGCGATCGACCGCGCGCAGTCATACGCTCAACGGCAGGTGAACACTCGCCTATCCCCGAAGCATCAAGGAGCGTTCCAATGAAGTCACGCAACTGGACGACACGGCGCCGCACTGTGGCCGTCACGTCGGCCTTCGCCGCCACTCTGCTGGGCCTCAGCGCCTGCGCGAGCGGTGACGCCGAGACCGTCGAGACGTCGGATGAGTCCGAGCCCGTCACCCTCTCGTACGCGATCTGGGACGTGAACCAGGAGCCGGCGATGCAGTCCATCGCCGACGCGTTCACGGCCGAGCACCCCAACGTGACGATCGAGATCCAGGTCAACGCGTTCGAGGACTACTGGACCAAGCTGCAGACCGCAGCCGCGGGCGGCGCCGGTCCCGACGTCTTCTGGATGAACGGCCCCAACTTCCAGCTGTACGCGAGCAACGGACTGCTCGCCCCCCTCGACGACCAGGGCATCGTCCCCGACGGACTGGCCGTGTTCCGGGAGTATCTGAAGATTCGATAGCGTGCCTGGTCGCACTCAACAACGCGGGAAAGTGCGGAATCCAAGCCTGGGGTCGGAGCGCTAGCGGTGCTTTGCCACCACGCGTTCCAGAGCGTCCATACCGAGCTTGAGCTGCTCCAAGGGAGGGCCGTACGAGATTCGGGACAGATTGGCGAAACGGGAATGGGGTCGGCGCCGTCCGGGGTTCACGTCGAAGAACACTCCGGGCACCGTGATCACCTTTTCTTTCAGCCCCTCCTTGAACAGCGGGATCCCTCGCTGCAACGGTTCAGGCAGTTGGGACAGGTCGGCCCAGATGTAGAAGGCGCCCTGGGGCTCTGAGGCCAGCTTGAAGCCGATCTCC
>JAUIBG010000079.1 GCA_030428165.1 Actinomycetes bacterium | reverse complement strand
CTGTGGGGCATCGTCGGCGTCTTCGTCGCCCGCGAGTACAACAGGTTCAAGGCGGTCGCCGAGGAGCGCAGCGAGGTCATCGACGTCGAGTCGGTCGAGGTCAGCTAGCTCCCCCTAGAGACAGCCTCCCTGGGACCCGGCGCGCACCCAGCGCGTACCGTGGACTCAGGGAGGTTGTCCTATGTCCGGATCCTTCGCGGGCCTCACCGCCTGCTTCGTGAACTGCACCCTCAAGCCCAGCCCCGAGCCCAGCAACACCGAGGCGCTGATGGCCAACGCTGCGTCGATCATGGAGGCCAACGGGGTCGCGGTCGACCACATCAGGGCCGTCGACCATGCGCTCGCGCCCGGCGTCTACCCCGACATGCGCGACGAGGTCCCTGGCGGCGGACAGGGGCGGGACCACTGGCCCGGCCTGTTCCCCCGCATCATCGGCGCGGACATCCTGGTGCTCGGCACGCCCATCTGGTTGGGCGACAAGTCATCCGTCGCGACTCGAGTGATCGAGCGCCTGTACGGGATGTCGGGCGAGTTGAACGACCGCGGCCAGTACCTGTACTACGGCAGGACCGCCGGCACCATCGTGACCGGCAACGAGGACGGCGTGAAGCACGTCGCGATGAACGTCCTGTACTCGCTGCAGCACCTGGGCTACGTCATCCCTCCCAACGCCGATGCCGGCTGGATCGGCGAGGCGGGACCAGGGCCGTCCTACGCCGACGAGGGCTCGGGCGGTCCCGAGAACGACTTCACCCGGCGCAACACGACCTTCATGGCATGGAACCTCATGCACACCGCGGCGTGGCTGCGCGACAGCGGAGGCTTCCCCGCGGGCGGCAACTCCCGCAAGGAGTGGGACGCGGGGGCGCGGTTCGACCACCCGAACCCCGAGTACCGCTGAGCCGCCGGTACCGTGTCGCCATGGACGTGCGGGTGATCGACCTCAACGCGGACCTCGGCGAGGGCCACGGGCCGTGGCGCATGACCGACGACGAGGCGCTGCTCGAGATCGTCACGAGCGCCAACGTCGCCTGCGGCGCCCACGCGGGGGACGCCGCGACGATGCGCTGGGTGTGCGAGCGCGCGGCGGAGCTGGGTGTCGCGATCGGCGCCCACGTCGCCTACCGCGACCTCGCGGGGTTCGGCCGCCGCAACATGGACGTCGACCCGCATGATCTGGCGTCCGACGTGGCCCTGCAGATCGGCGCGCTCGAGGTGTTCGCGCGCGCGGCCGGCACGCGGGTCAGCTACGTCAAGCCCCACGGCGCGCTCTACAACCGGGTGGCGTACGACGACGACCAGGCGCTCGCGGTCCTCGAGGGGGTCGCCATCGCCGCACGCGCCATGGGAGCCGCCCTGCCTGTGCTCAGCCTGCCTGGCGCGCGGATCGCGGCGCACGCCACCGAGCACGCTCCCGCCGTCGTCGAGGGCTTCGCCGACCGCGCCTACGACTCTCCTGGCACGCTGCGGCCCCGCTCGGAGCCGGGTGCCGTGCTCCACGCGCCGGCCGAGATCGCCGCACAGGCGGTCCTGCTCGCCTCCTCCGCCGAGCCGCCCGCGTCGATCTGCGTCCACGGGGACTCGCCTGCCGCCGTCGAGGCCGCCAGGGCAGTCCGCGCGGCGCTGGATGAGGCCGGGCACCTGCTGCGCGCGTTCGCCCCCGCCCCATGAGGCTCCGCCGCTTCGGGTCGTCCGCCGTGCTGATCGACACGGCCGATGCGGTTCCCGCGGACGTCGCCGCTCACCTCCGTGCGGCGCTGGGCCCGCAAGCCCCGGCTGTGCACGACATCGTGCCTGGCGCTGAGACGGTGCTCGTGCGCGGACACGACGCCGACCAGCTCGAGCGCTGGCTCGCCGCTGCGCTGTCGGAGCCTGCTACGCGCACCGATGCGGGAGCGGCGAGGACCGTGACGGTCGCCGTCCGCTTCGACGGTCCCGACCTGGGCGACGTCGCCGAGCACCGCGGCATCGGTCAGCGCGACGTGGTCGAGCATGTGCTGGCCACCGAGCTGGTGAGCGCCTTCTGCGGATTCTCGCCGGGCTTCGCTTACCTGGCGGGGCTGGGGTGGGACGTGCCGAGGCGCAGCACGCCGCGGACCCATGTCCCTGCGGGATCCCTCGGGCTCGCCGGAGCCTATGCGGGCATCTACCCGACGGCCTCGCCCGGGGGCTGGCGGCTCATCGGCACCGCGGTCGACGTGACCCTGTTCGACCACGGGCGTGAGCGGCCCGCCCTCCTCGAGCCTGGCGTGCGGATCCGCCTGGTGGAGGCGTTGTGACCGGGGCTCTCACGATCGTGTCGCCGGGCCCGCTCACGACAGTCCAGGACGCGGGAAGGCACGGATGGGCGCACCTGGGCGTGCCGCCTTCTGGCGCGGCCGATGCCGGATCGCTCCACGCCGCCAACCGCCTGGTCGGCAACGCTCCGGGATCCGCGGCGCTCGAGTGCCTGGGAGGGAGTCTCGAGCTGGTGGCGTCCGAGCGCTCGGTGCTCGCGGTGACCGGAGCCGCCGCCGCGGTCCACGTGGGCGGGGTGGCCGCGCCGTTCGGGAGGGGCTTCGTCGCGGGCGCCGGCCAGCGCGTGAGCATCGGCCCGGTGCGCTCGGGCGCGCGGGTCTACGTCGCCGTCGCCGGGGGTGTGGACGTCCCCCACGTGCTCGGCAGTGCCGCGACGGACACGCTGTCGGGACTCGGTCCCGCGCCGCTCAGCGCGGGCGGCGAGATCCGCATCGGCCACGGAGGCGTGCCGGCCCCGACCGCCTCTCGACCCGTCGCTCCGCGCGCCCCGGTGACCACGCTGGCGGTCGTGCCAGGACCCCGTGTGGACTGGTTCGCGAGCGATGCGCTCGACGTCCTGACGACAGGGACGTACGAGGTGTCGACGGACTCGAACCGCGTGGGCGTGCGCCTGCACGGCACCGCCGTGCGGCCCGTGGTGGAGTCCCAGCTTCCCAGCGAGGGGATGGTGCGAGGAGCGGTGCAGATTCCCCCGTCGGGCCAGCCCATCGTCTTCGGCCCCGACCACCCGACCACCGGTGGCTATCCGGTGCTGGCCGTGGTGCTCGACCCGGACGACGTCGGCCAGCTGCTTCCTGGAGCGCGCATCGGCTTCGTGCTGGTGTGACCTGCCGCTACGGCGTGGTCGAGGGAAGTCGCGCGTCCATCCAGTCGACGATGTCAGCGATCACCGAGACCTTGTTCGTCTCGTTGAGGATCTCGTGGCGCGCGTCCGGGTAGACGATCGTGCGCACGTCGGTCAGCCCCGAGCGCTCCCGATACGCCTTCGCGAGGCGCTCGACCGATCGCGGTCCTCCGAAGCTGTCGTCGCCGCCCACCGCGAGGAGCACGGGCAGGTCGCTGGGAAGCCCCGCCGCGGGGCGGCCCAGCAGTGAGACGACGCCGGCGAGCCCGAAGACCTTGAAGGCGTCCGCCTCGAACGTGAAGGGGTCGGCCTCGTTGTCCTCCCACACCGCCGGGTCGCGGGAGAGCCAGGCGTTGCCGTGGCCGTCAGTGGCGCGGTGCCGCTTGGTGAGGTCCCCGCTGTTCATCCAGCCGGGCAGGCGGTAGACGCTGCCGGTGAGCACCACGGCGTCGTAGTCCTCGGGGTGCTGGTTGACGAGGATCTGCGACAGCATCGAGCCCCACGAGTGGCCCAGGAGAACGTGCGGGATCCCCGGTCGCGCCGCGGCGATCATCGTCGTGAAGCGATGGACCGCGTCGACGGCAGCGCGATGACCGCCAGGCCCGATCTTGGCGAGCCCGTCGTGGCCGTGACCGGTGCGGCCGTGCCCGCGGTGGTCGTCCGCCCACACCTCGTAGCCGGCGGCGACGAGAGCGCTGGCGACGTGGTCGTACCTGCGGTGGTGGTCGCCCAGCCCGTGCACGATCTGAACGGTGGCCCGCGGGGAGGGGTGCTCCCACACCGAGAAGTGGATGGTGACGCCCTCAGCGTCGGTGAACGTTTCCTCGCGGGAGGGCTCCATGGGCCAGAGGTTACGTGACGGTGAACGCGCCGGACAAACCGCGCTGGTAGGCGCGATCGCTAGGCCTCGGTGAGCCGCCCGTCGACCGCCGCCACGTCAACCGCACGGTCGCGCCAGTAGAACCGATCGTCGTGCTCGCCGATCTCCCGGACCACACGGCAGGGGGAGCCGAAGGCGACGACACCGGCCGGGATGTCGCGTGTCACGACGCTGCCGGCGCCGATCACCGAGTCGTCGCCGATGGTCACCCCCGGCATCACCAGCACGCCCGCGCCGATCCAGACGTTGTCGCCGATCGTCACCGGCAGGTTGAACTGGGCCGCGAGCGCGCGGAGCTCTGGCTTGATGGGGTGCCCCGCGGTCGAGATCGTCACGTGCGGGCCGAACATCACGCGCGAGCCGATGCGGATCTCGGTGTCGTCCACGAGCGTCAGGCCGAAGTTGGCGTACACGTGGTCCCCGAGGTGCACGTTGGCTCCGCCCCAGTCGGCGTGGAACGGGGGCTCGAGGTAGCAGCCCTCGCCCACCGAGGCGAACATGCGCCGCAGCAGCTCCTGGCGGCGCTCCGTCTCCGAGGGCCGGCTCGCGTTGAAGTCGTAGAGCAGCTCGAGCGCTGCGGTCTGCTCAGCGAGCAGCGACTCCTCGCCGGGGTCGTAGATCCGGCCAGACATCATGCGCTCGCGATTGTTCTCCATCACGTCTCCCTCGAGGTGCGGACCGCCAGGCTATCCCGGGACGTGTCAGTCCTCGTCGTGGGCGCGCGCCTCGGCGGAGGACACCCCTCGTGGCCTTCCCGCCCTGATCCACTCCCAGTGCAGCAGGCCGCCGATGACGAGGGTCGCGGCCAGTGCGATCACGGCCTCGAGCCTCACGACGTTCATGATGAGGGTGAACGCGACGGCGACCGTCGCGGCGATGTTGACGCCATACATCCACCAGCGGCGCTCGCGGCGCGCGAAGCGCGCCATGGCCGTCAGGCCCATGACGAAGCCGACGAACACCGAGACCGCGTAGAACAGCACGAGGGCGGTCTCCCTGGCATCGGCCGCGGCGACCACGAGCGCGGAGGCGACGAGGAACACGGCGATGCCCCAGTACGGCGCATGGTGCGTGTTGGTGCGGCCCAGCCACCCCGGCAGGACGCCAGCCGCGCTCCCGTGCGTGCCCTCCTTGCGGGCGAGCGCCTTCAGCAGTCCAGGTCCTGCCTGGAACGACGAGCTGGCGGCGGACAGCAGCAGCAGTGCGGTGGCTCCCTGGAACAGGGCGAACAGCTGGGGCGACGATGTCGCGCGTGCAAGCTCGGCGACGAGGGTGGTGTCCTCGTGGGGCACGTGGATGCCGAAGTAGACGATCGCCGCGGTGAGCCCGAGGGTGAGCGTGCCGACGACGCCCAGCGTCATCCACAGCGCGGCCTGTCCGAACCGCCTGCGCCCGTCGTTGTCCAGGTCGTCGAGCTCGGCGATGGCGGAGGACGGCGCCTCGATTCCGGTGGCCAGCGCCATCGCGACGGGGAAGGCGAGCGCGACGGCGAGCGGAGCGCCGTGGGTGGCGCCGGTCGGCGCTGCGGCGGTCTCCGAGCCCAGTCCGCTCAGCACCACGGCGCTCGCGATGCCGATGAAGCCCACGGTGAGCGCCGCGAAGACGATGCGGCCCAGGTGGCCGATCAGCATCAGCGCCGCCACGACGACGAGCAGGCCGAGTGCCATCACGAGGCGGTAGGGCGCCAGGCTCGGCACGTAGGAGATGATCGCGCTCGAGCCGGCGGCCACCGAGATCGCGATGGTGAGGACGAAGTCGACGATCAGCGCGCCCATCGGCACGAAGGTGAAGGACTCGCCGAATGCAGATCCGGCTGCGGCCGCGGAGCCGCCGCCCTCGGGGAAGCGCGCCACCATGCCGTGATAGCTCGCGACGACGAGCGCGATCACCAGGACCACGGCGCCCATCGCGGGCAGCAGCAGCGCGAGGTTGCCGTCGAGCGCGCGCAGCGCCGCCTCGATCGCGTACGCGACCGACGACACTGGGTCGGCCATCACCGACAGCGCGAAGGCGAGGAACAGGGCGAGGCGGCCGGCGGTCGGCAGCGGGCGCAGCGCGGGGGTCGCGGCGCGTGCGCGGGGGGACACGAGAGTTCGCACGACATTCGAACGTACTCCTGCGCGAGGGAGCGCTCTCGCACGAAGGTCCCGGGTAGCCGGAACCGCCGGTAGCGGTGCCGGCAAGCGACGATTTTCGCCTAGCCGATGCTCATCTCGACCCCGCGGGTGCCGTCGACGACCGTGCGGTCGCCGAGAGGGCCGTCGAGAGTGACCGTGTAGGGCGTGGGCGGGTTGCTCGGGCACGTCTGGTCGCCGGTGCGCTCACGGACGCCGATGGTCACGGCGACGGTGTCCGCCGTTTCCGTGAGCGCGACGAGCTCGATGAGACCCTCGGCGGTCTGGCCCGAGGCGCAGGCGGTCTCGGTGACCCAGAGGTGGATCTCGGTGTCGTCAGGCGACGGGAGCGCGCCGGGATCGAGCTGCACAGTGGGCACCTCAAGCCCGTCGAGCTGGACCGTCAGCGGGCAGAATCCGTCTGCGACGACCATCCAGGCCGGACCGAAGTTGACGGCGTCGACCCACTCGAGGGCGATCCGCTGGTGGTCCGAGCCCGCGAGTCCCAGGTCGCCCCTGGCTCCCATCTCCTTCTGCTCCCCGGTGAGCTCGCGCAGCAGCACCACCCTGTCGTCGGACTCCTCGACGACGAGCCAGTCCCGCTGCTCGCCGAGCTCGAGCGGCGACTCGTCGTCCCACACGGCCTCGTCGATCGCCGTGCGCGCGGTGCCGGTGGCGGCATCGGCGGTCACCGCATCGGCCAGGGCTGCCGCGGGGATCGTGTCGCCCAGGCACTCGTATGTCGCGGCCTCGGCGGCGGCACCGGACGGGCCGGGCGCCTGGCACGCGGTCGCGCCGACCGCGACGAGTGCGGCCGAGAGGACCGCCGCGGCGGTGCGTCGGGCATCGGTCATCGTCTGTCTCCTCGCTCGCGTGCGGGCCGCGCGGCCCGAAGCCACAACGGCTCGGGGCGGCGGAAGGTTGGGTCAGTCGCCGCCGGCAGCGGCGTGCGGGGCGAGCATGATGACGGCTGCGCCGACCAGGCACAGCGCCGAGCCCACGTAGTCCCACACGGTGGGCCTGAACCCGTCGACGACCATGCCCCAGGCGAGCGAGCCGATGACGAACACGCCGCCGTACGCGGCGAGCACTCGACCGAAGCTGGCGTCAGGCTGGAGCGTCGCGATGAAGCCGTAGGCGCCGAGCGCGAGGATGCCGACGCCTGCCATCCACCAGGGCCTCGACTCGCGCACCGACTGCCAGATCAGCCACGCACCGCCGATCTCGGCCGCAGCGGCGAGGGCGAGGACGATCGCGATGCGGGCGACGGTCACGCGTGCCTCACGGGGCCGACCTTCTCGATGTAGCAGCGGCCGCACAGCGACTCGTACTCGGCCTGCTGGCCGTCGATCGCGACCTGGTCGCCATGGCTGACGAACTCGCCGTTCACGCGACGGCCGTTGAAGACCGCCTTCGAGCCGCACCGGCAGATCGTCTTGAGCTCCTCGATCGCGTGGGCGATCTCGAGCAGGCGCAGGGAGCCGGGGAAGGAGCGCGTCATGAAGTCGCCGCGCAGGCCGTAGCAGAGCACCGGGATGCCGTGCATGACCGCGACCTCGTACGCCTCGTCGACCTGGGACGGGGTGAGGAACTGCGCCTCGTCGACGAAGACCGCGTCGATGTCGTCGAACGGGCGGTGGTGGCGGAGCCTGGCGGCGAACGAGTCCTCCGAGCCGAGCAGCACGTCGACGGGGCGCTCGATGCCGATCCTGGACTGGATGGACCCGCCGGCCTTGGTGTCGATGCCGGGCTTCACGATGACGGGGTGCTGGGCCCGTTCCTCGTAGTTGTGCGCCGCCGCGAGCAGCAGGGCGGACTTGGACGAGTTCATCGCGCCGTAGCGGAAGTAGAGCTTCGCCACTGTGGGGCCTCCTTGCGAGTGTGCGACCACAGTATCGGCGCGGCACCGCCGCGTCGGACTGCGGTGTGGCAACGGCGCCGCCCTCTGGGCGTCATTGCCCGCGCCGCTGCGCGAAGATGGAGGCATGGATGCGATGCCCGGTGTCGGCGCCGGACCGATCGCCGGCCGGGTGCTGGTGGTTGAGGACGAGGCCGCGCTCGCCAACGTGCTCGTGACCTACCTCGAGCGGGAGGGCTTCGAGATCGAGGTCTGTGGCGACGGCGCGGAGGCTCTTGCGCGCGCATCCGAGCGGGAGCCGGACGTCGTGCTGCTCGATCTTGGGCTCCCAGGCCTCGACGGGGTCGAGGTGTGCCGCAGGCTCCGCACTTTCAGCGACTGCTACGTCGTGATCGTCACCGCGAGAGTCGACGAGGTCGACCGGCTCATCGGCCTTGCGGTCGGGGCCGACGACTACGTCACCAAGCCATTCAGCCCACGTGAGGTCGTGGCGCGGGTCCAGGCGATGATGCGGCGGCCCCGCGTACGTCGGGACGTGGCACCAGCCGCCGATGCTGGCTCCACTGGCGTGCTCGAGGTCGGGTCACTGCGCATCGACCCAGATGCCCGCGAGACGAGTGTCGGCGGAGTGCCGGTCGACCTCACGCGGACCGAGTTCGATGTGCTCGCTGCGCTGGTCGGCCACCCGCGCCGCGCGTGGTCCCGTGCTGACCTCACAGCGGAGGTGTGGGGGGACGACTGGTTCGGCGATCCGCATCTGATTGATGTCCACATCGGCAATATCAGGCGGAAGCTTGGCGACGACGCCACAGAGCCCACGTTCATCCGCACCATCCGCGGCTACGGCTACCGGCTCGGGCCATGCGCCTGACGCGCCGGATGGCCGATGCGGGCCTCACTGCGCGTCTGCTCGCCGCCTTCGCGCTTGTGATCGTGCTCGGCGGCGCGACGGCTTGGGCAGTCTGGAGCATCGTCGGGCCGTCGCTGTTCGCGGACCACATGGCTCGCTTCACCGACGTCACGTCGAGCGTGCTCGAGCACGCCCAGCTCGCGTTCGAGGAAGCCGCGGCGATCTCGATATCGATCGCGCTGGTAGCCGCGCTCGCCGTGGCAATCGTCGCGAGCCTCCTCATCGCACGTCGGATCCAGCGCGCGCTTGCACCGCTCACGGACGCCGCCAGCCGGGTTGCGGCCGGGGAGCGCGGGGTCTCGGTACCTGCGCCGGGACTCGGTCCGCAGATCGACAACCTCGCCGCGACGTTCTCCGCCATGGCGCGCGATCTCGACGGCGCCGACAAGACGCGCACCCGACTTCTGGCCGATCTGGCACACGAGATGCGAACGCCGGTCGCTGTGCTGTCTGCTTACCTGGAGGCCATCGCAGACGGCGTTCAGCAGCCATCCCAGGAAACGCTCGGAGTGCTGCGCGACCAGACGCGTCGACTTGATCGCCTGACCCAGGACATCGCGCTCGTGACGAGCCTGGAGGACGGGCGACTGCGTCTTCAGTCTGCTGACATCGACCTCGGCAGCGTGGCCGCGGCTGCGGTGGACGCCGCCGCAATCGACTACGCGCGTGACGAGGTGGCGCTCGACTTCGACCCGCGCTCGCCCGCGCGCGTGCGCGGCGATGCCGACCGCATCGGACAGGTGCTCTCCAATCTGCTCGACAACGCGAGGCGGCACACTCCAGCCGGCGGCCACGTGGTGGTGAGGGTGACGGCATCTGCAGGGCAGTCAGAGATCTCGGTGACGGACGATGGCGACGGGATACCGGCCATCGACATCGATCACGTCTTCGACCGCTTCTACCGCGTGGACCAGGCGCGGGATCGTGCGCGAGGGGGCTCCGGAATCGGTCTGTCGATCGCCAGGTCGATTGCTCAGGCGCACGGAGGCGACCTCAGCGCGTCGAGCCCCGGTGCCGGCGGCGGTTCCACATTCGTGCTGCGCCTGCCGGAGTCGGGCCCACCCGGCGCGGACGCCGCCGGCACTTCTTGACGGTTTCTTGATGAGCGCGCCGGTGACGCTTCATACGGCCGCGCGAGACTCGAGTCAGGACAACTCGGAAGGAGCTCGATCATGATGATGTACGGCGGAGGAATGGGCTCGGGGTGGCTGTTGGTCGCCCTCTTCTGGATCGCGCTGATCGCACTGATCATCTGGCTCGTCGTCAGGCTTCTGCCTGTGAAGCCGTCAGAGCCCGCGGCGGCAGAGGTGTCCAGGCCCGTCGCGCACTCGGTGGCGCCGTCCGCCGAACCCGCACTGGAGATCCTCGACCGCCGCCTCGCCGCAGGCGAGCTTGAGCTCGACGACTACAACACCATCAGAGCCACGATTCTCGACGGCAGGGGAGACGCGAGGTGACCGCCGGCGAACGCGGCTGGACGATCGCAGCGCTCGTTGCCGCCTCCGCGGTGTTGCTCGGGTCGATGGTGTGGGTGTTCGGCGGTGTAGCGTCCACGCACGCTGGTTTCCGTACGTGGGGCGCCGATGTGGGCGGTTACCAAGCGCAGAGCTTCGGCCGCATGCACGGCGGCTCCATGCACGGCGGTTGGTGGCTCGATGACGGCGCGTCGTACGTCGCGGCCGGCGAGGACCTGCCGGGGAACGTGGTCGACGTCTACGCCATGGACATGGG
>JAUIBG010000078.1 GCA_030428165.1 Actinomycetes bacterium | reverse complement strand
AGGTAGAACTCAATCTCCGGGTGGATGTAGAACGTGAAGCCGAGCTCCGACGCCTTGTCGAGCTGGCGCTTCAGCACCTGGCGCGGGTCGGACATCGCGGGCTCGCCGTCGGGCGTGGTGATGTCGCAGAACATGCGCGCCGCGCCCTGACGGTCGCCGCGCCACGGCAGGATCTGGAATGTGCTCGGATCCGGCTTGGCGAGCATGTCCGCCTCGTACACGCGCGTGAGGCCCTCGATCGAGGAGCCGTCGAATCCGATTCCCTCCGCGAACGCGTTCTCGAGCTCGGCCGGCGCGATCGCCACCGACTTCAACACACCGAGAACATCGGTGAACCACAGGCGGATGAACCGGATGTCCCGCTCCTCGACGCTGCGGAGCACGTATTCCTGCTGCTTGTCCATAGTGCCTATCCTGCCTCACAAGTGTGTCCGGTGGATGACGTGTCGCGGGGCGCCGCGACTACCCTTGCCGACATGCCGTCATTGACCCTCGCCATGGCCCAGATCAACCCGTGCGTCGGCGACATCGACGGGAACGTGCGACTCATCGTCGACGCCTGCGAGCGCGCCGCCGGCGAAGGCGCCGACCTCGTCATCCTCCCGGAGATGGTGATCACCGGCTACCCCATCGAGGACCTCGCGCTGCGGGAGTCGTTCCAGCGCGCTGCGGAGGCCGCCGTGCACCGCGTCGCGGCGGAGCTCGGCGAGCGCGGCCTCGGCGGCCTCACCGCCCTGGTCGGCACCCTCGGCACCGACGCCGATGGACGCCCAACCAACGACGCCGCCGTCATCCGGCAGGGCGTCGTGGAGACCACGTACTCCAAGCACCACCTGCCCAACTACGGCGTCTTCGACGAGCGCCGCATCTTCGCCTCCGGCCACGACACCTGCGTCGTCGAGGTGAAGGGCACGCGTGTGGGCGTCGT
The DNA here is from genome assembly GCA_030428165.1 of Actinomycetes bacterium. GTDB lineage: Bacteria > Actinomycetota > Actinomycetes > Actinomycetales > Demequinaceae > Demequina. The sequence continues at coordinate 9,725 of JAUIBG010000078.1, read as the reverse complement.
GATCTGCGAGGACATCTGGGCCGAGGGCGGCCCCGTCACCCAGATGGCCGGACGCGACATCCAGGTGCTCGCCGTGCTCAACGGATCGCCATTCGAGGAGGGCAAGGGACACGTGCGGGTGGAGCTCGCGCAGCGCCGCGCCGCGGAGGTCCGAGCCCCGCTCGTCTACGTGAACATGTGGGGCGGCCAGGACGACCTGGTGTTCGACGGCCACAGCTTCATCGTGGGCGCCGACGGCCGCATGCTCGCCCGCGCCCCGGGCTTCGAGGACTCGCTCCTCACGTGGACGGTGCCCGCCGACCATGACACCCCGGAGCCCGGGCACGTCGAACCGATGGCGTCGGACGACGCGCAGGTCTACCGGGCCTGCGTCACCGGCCTGGCCGACTACGTCGCCAAGAACGGCTTCCGCTCCGTCGTCCTGGGCGTCTCCGGCGGGATCGACTCAGCGCTCACCGCCGCCATCGCGGCCGATGCGGTGGGCGGCGAGAACGTCGTGGGCATCTCGATGCCGTCGTCCTTCTCGTCGCAGCACTCCAAGGACGACGCCGCCGACCTGTGCAAGCGGATCGACGCCGACTACAGGGTCGAGCCCATCGCGCCGATGGTCGACGCGTTCCAGCAGCAGCTGGCTCTCGAGGGCGTCGCCGAGGAGAACCTCCAGGCCCGTGTGCGCGGCGTGATCCTGATGGCGATCTCCAACCGCGAGGGACACCTCGTGATCGCGCCAGGCAACAAGTCGGAGCTCGCGACCGGCTACGCGACGATCTACGACGCCGGCAGCATCGGCGGCTTCGCGCCGCTCAAGGACCTCGACAAGTCGAGGGTGTGGGACCTCGCCAGGTGGCGCAACGCCCACGCAGCGGCGAACGGCGAGACGGAGCCCATCCCCGTCAGCTCGATCGAGAAGGCGCCCAGCGCGGAGCTCCGCCCCGGGCAGACCGACCAGGATTCGCTGCCCCCCTACGAGCTGCTCGACGAGGTGCTCGACGCCTACGTCGAGCACGCGGAGGGCCGCGAGGAGCTCCTCGCACGGGGATTCGACGAGACCGTCGTCGACAAGGTGCTGCAGCTCGTCGACCGCGCCGAGTGGAAGCGGCGCCAGTACCCGCTGGGCCCCAAGGTCACCGCGCTGGCGTTCGGTCGCGACCGCCGACTGCCGGTCACGAGCCGGTGGCGCGAGAACGCGCGCTGATCGGCCCCGCACCGCGTGAGAAGGTAGTGACATGACCGCAAAGAAGCGCCGCATTCACCACTTCAAGGAGATGAAGCAGCGCGGTGAGAAGATCACCATGCTCACCGCGTACGACTTCCCCACCGCCAAGGCGTTCGACGCCGCCGGTGTCGACATGCTCCTGGTGGGCGACTCGATGGGCGACAACATGCTCGGCATGGACTCGACCGTGCCGCTCACGATCGACGAGATGGTCCCCTACGCGCGCGCAGTCGCCCGCGCCGCGGATAGGGCCTTCGTCGTCGCCGACCTGCCGTTCGGCTCCTACGAGGTCTCGCCGCAGCAGGCAGTCGAGTCCTCGATCCGGATGATGAAGCTCTCCGGCGCGCAGGCCGTGAAGTTCGAGGGCGGACGCCGCATCGCCGCGCAGGTCAAGGCCGTGACCGATGCCGGAATCCCCTTCTGCGGGCACCTGGGCTTCACGCCTCAGAGCGAGAACGCCCTGGGTGGGCGCCGCATCCAGGGACGCGGCGAGGACGGCATCAAGGAGCTCGTGGCAGATGCGCTCGCACTGCAGGAGGCGGGTGCCTTCGCCGTCGTGCTCGAGATGGTGATCGCCCCGGCAGCGCGCGCCGTCACCGAGGCGCTCGACATCCCGACGATCGGCATCGGCGCCGGCTCGGGGACGGACGGTCAGGTGCTCGTCTGGCTCGACATGGCGGGAGTCGGCGACTGGCACCCGAGCTTCTCCAAGCAGTTCGGCGCCGTGGGCGAGGAGATGCGCCGCTCGGCCGCGGCCTACGTCGACGAGGTCAAGGCCATCAGCTTCCCCGGACCCGAGCACACCTTCGAGGACTAGGCGCGCCACACCGGCCCGTCGGGGTCAGGAGTTCTGGCCACCCTCGTCGTCGGACCAGTCGTCGGGCGAGGCCCACTCGTCCTCCTCGTCCCACTTCTTGTTGCGCTCCGCGACGATCTCGAGCGCCCGCTCCGCCTCCTCATGGGTGTCGAACGGCCCGAGCCGCTCGTAGTACGGGCTCTCCTTGCCGACCTCGACCTGCTTGGTGGTGACGTTGTAGTAGTACTCCACGATCCGCCTCCCTCGGGCCGCATCCGGCCCTGCGCCCATTATCCGCCGGGTCCTAGGATGAGTGCCATGGCAACGGGATACGCGCCCCAGACCAAGGGCGCGGTGTCCCCGCTGCGCCCCGTCCCCTCCTCGATCCCCCGCCCCGAGTACGTGGGCAAGGCGGCATCGGCCCGGTGGACGGCAGGCGACGTGCACTCCCCCGAGACCATCGAGCGGATCCGCGTCGCCGGCCGCATCGCAGCGCAGGCGCTCGAGGAGGTCGGTCGCCACGTGGCACCCGGCGTGACCACGGACGAGCTGGACCGCATCGGCCACGAGTTCATCCTCGACCACGACGCCTACCCGTCGACGCTGGGCTACCCAGGCGCCGCCGGCCGCCCTCCCTTCCCGAAGGCGCTGTGCAGCTCGGTCAACGAGGTCATCTGCCACGGAATCCCGGACTCGACGGTGGTGCGCGACGGCGACGTCGTGAAGATCGACATCACCGCATTCAAGGACGGCGTGCACGGTGACAACTGCGGCACCTTCATCGCGGGCGAGGACGTCCACGGCGCCTCGGAGCTCGTGGAGGTCGCGCGCGAGGCGACGATGCGGGGCATCAAGGCCGCCCTCCCGGGACGCGCCGTCAACGTCATCGGCAGGGTCATCGAGAAGTACGCCGCCAGGCACGGCTTCGAGTCCGTCCGGGACTACACCGGCCACGGCGTGGGGCCCGCGTTCCACTCGGGTCTGGTCATCCCCCACTACGACGCCGCGCCCCGCCACGACGACGAGATCGTGCCCGGCATGGTGTTCACCGTGGAGCCGATGATCGTGGCCGGCAGCCAGGAGAACGAGGAGTGGGACGACGGCTGGACCGTCGTGACGCGAGACGGCTCCCTCGTCGCGCAGTTCGAGCACACTATCGTCGTCACTGAGGACGGCCCGGAGGTTCTGACGATCCCATGAGCAAGCACATCGCGATCGGCGTCGACATCGGCGGCACCGGCATCAAGGCGGCACCGGTCAACCTGAAGACCGGCGAGTTCGCCGACGAGCGCTACCGCATCCCGACGCCCCAGCCGTCGACGCCCGACGCTGTCGCTCGCACCGTCGCGAAGGTCATCTCGAGGTTCGAGCCCGGCCGCAAGACCGCCATCGGCGTGGCCTTCCCCGGCGTCGTGCAGCACGGCGTCGTCAAGACTGCTGCGAACGTGGACGATGCGTGGATCGGCACCAATCTGCGCGACATCATCCGCGACTACGCGGGTCACGACGTGTACGTCATCAACGACGCCGACGCCGCCGGCGTCGGCGAGGCGACCTTTGGCGCTGCCAAGGGAGTCGACGGCGTCGTGCTGATGACGACGCTCGGCACCGGCATCGGCACCGCGCTGGTGGTGGACGGCGAGGTCGTGCCCAATCTCGAGATGGGCCACATCCTCGTCGACGGCCAGGACGCGGAGACACTCGCGGCCGACTCGGCGCGCGAGCGCCTAGGGCTCGACTGGGATGGCTGGTCGAGGAACCTGCAGAAGTACTACTCCGAGATGGAGCGCCTGCTCTGGCCCGACATGATCGTCGTGGGCGGCGGCGTGTCCAAGAAGAGCCACATGTTCCTCCCCAAGCTCGCCCTCAGGGCACCGATCGTGCCCGCCAAGCTGCTCAACGGCGCGGGCATCGTGGGCGCGGCTGCGCATGCGCACCACCACGACCTTCGCGACCGCGCGGCCGCGAAGGCCGCGGCGAAGAAGGCGGAGAAGAAGGCGAAGAAGAAGGGCCAGTAGGACCCCTGGGGCACCAGGCGCGCGCGAGCGTGGCGTAGAGTCTCGGGCCGTGACTGAGACCGCCGAAGAGGAGCCCCTCGTCCCCGCGGCTGGCTCGCGCGGCCACTCGCCGTTCGAGGACGTGGTCGCGCTCGTGACGGGCTCCGCGATCATGGGCTTCGGCCTCTACCTGCTCCACACGGCCGCAGCCGTGACGGGCGGCGTCGCAGGTCTCGCGTTCATCTTCACGTACCTATCCGGGGGCAACCTCGGACTGATCTTCTTTCTGGTCAACATCCCCTTCTACGCGTTCGCTCTGTGGCGCATGGGGTGGCGCTTCACGCTGCGCACGGTCCTGACCGTGTTCATGATCTCCCTGTTCGCCAACCTCCACGAGAGATTCATGCCGTTCGACGCGGTGAACCAGCCGTGGGCGATCGTTTTCGCCTCCGCCTGCGTCGGCCTCGGCATGATCGTCGTGTTCCGCCACAACTCCAGCGCCGGAGGATTCGGCATCGTCGCCGTCTGGGCGCAGGAGAAGCTCGGCCTCAGGGCGGGCTACGTGCAGCTCTCCCTGGACGCGATCGTGCTCGCGCTCTCGTTCCTCGTGGCCGACCCGATCACCGTGCTCTACTCGATCGCGGGCGTCGTGGTGCTCAACGTCATCATCGCGATGAACCACAAGCCCGGCCGCTACCGCCCCTGACCTCAGACTGTCCGCATTCACCGCTCAGGTGAGCCGCCGCTTGCACTCCTCAACTGCAAACGTTTACATTCTTGCCTCGAAGAACACGACGACCGCGCGTGCCCGAAGAAGCGGGCACACGGCAGTCAGCGCTCGAGGAGGAGACCACGATGACGGCAGTCACACCCGCACGTATCGCCACGGAGTGGTGGCGCGACGCGGTGATCTACCAGATCTACCCGCGGTCGTTCGCTGACGCCAACGGCGACGGCATCGGCGATCTCCCCGGCATCACCGCGCGGCTCGGCGACATCGCCGAGCTGGGAGTGGACGCCGTCTGGCTCTCCCCGTTCTACACCTCGCCGCAGAAGGACGCCGGCTACGACGTCGCGGACTACCGGGACGTGGATCCGCTCTTCGGCACCCTCGATGACGCGCGCCTGCTCGTGGAGCGCGCACACGAGCTGGGCCTGCGGGTGATCGCTGACATCGTGCCCAACCACACGTCGGATCAGCACGTGTGGTTCCAGGCCGCGCTGCAGTCGCCGCCCGGCTCCCCCGAGCGTGCCCGCTACGTCTTCCGGGAGGGTCGCGGCACCGACGGGTCCGAGCCGCCGAACAACTGGACCTCGGTATTCGGAGGCCCGGCGTGGACCCGCGTCACCGAGGCGGACGGGAGCGACGGCGAGTGGTATCTCCACCTCTTCGACACGTCGCAGCCAGACCTCGACTGGACCAACGAGGAGGTGCTCGAGGAGTTCGACGACGTCCTCCGCTTCTGGCTGGACCTGGGCGTCGACGGCTTCCGCGTCGACGTCGCCCACGGGCTCGCGAAGGAGGAGGGGCTGCCGGACTTCACCCCGGACGACACCGCCGGGTCGATGGGCGGCGACGATCACGCGCCGACGCCGTACTTCGGGCAGGAGTCAGTCCACGAGATCTGGCGCCGCTGGCGCACGGTCGTCGAAGAGTTCGGCCCCGATCGCATCCTCACCGCCGAGGCCTGGGTCAACCCCGTCGAGCGCATGGCGCTGTGGACCCGTCCTGACGAGATGCACCAGGCCTTCAACTTCGCGTTCCTCAGCGCCGAGTGGGAGCCTGCGGCGCTGCGCGAGGTGATCGACCGCTCGCTCCTCGCATTCGGCTCTGTCGGCGCCCCGTCCACATGGGTGCTCTCCAACCACGACGTGGTCCGGCACGCGAGCCGACTCGCGCTCACCGCCGAGAACCCGCAGGGCCACGGCATCGGCCCAGAGTCGCCTGGGCTGCCCATCCCCGAGCTGGGACTGCGCCGCGCACGTGCCGCCTCGCTGCTGATGCTGGCACTGCCGGGCTCGGCGTACATCTACCAGGGAGAGGAACTCGGACTGCCCGAGCATGTCTTCATCCCCGACGACGCGAGGCAGGACCCCACATGGTTCCGCACCGAGGGCGAGCGCTACGGCCGCGACGGCTGCCGTGTTCCCCTGCCGTGGGAGACGGACGCACCCGCGTACGGATTCTCGGCCACCGGGGCCACGTGGCTGCCTCAGCCCGACGAATGGGCCCACCTCTCCCGCGCGGCGCAGCGCGGCGTCGAGGGCTCGACTCTCGAGATGTACCGCGCCGCGCTGCGCGAACGCGCTGCTCACGGGCTGGGGCACGCGGAACTCATCTGGCGCGATGCCGCGGACGGCGTGGTGTCGTTCGACGTCGCGGGGCTGACGGTCGTCGCGAACCTCGGCGAGACCCCGGTGGCGATCGAGGGCGAGTTGGTGCTCGCGTCCGCGCCCTGCGACGGGCTGCTCGAGCCGGACACCACGGTGTGGCTGCGGCGATGAGCGATGCGCCGGTCGTGGTCGTCGGCTCGGCTGCCTGGAACACGCTCGTGGGCGTGCCGCGGCTGCCGGAGGCACGTCCGCACACCGTGATGGCGCGCTCCCATGTGACCACGCTCGGCGGCACCTCGGCTGGGAAAGCGCTGAATCTGTCCGCGTTGGGAGTGCCCTGCGTGGTCGCTGCGATGGTCGGCGACGACGCGGACGCGGCCGCGATCTCGGGCGCTCTGTCAGCGCCAGGAGTCGCCCAAGCGCTGATCCGGGGTGAGGGCCCGAGCGAGCACCACCTCAACCTCATGTCGCCCCGCGGGGAGCGTCTCTCGATCTTCCTGGACCAGGCGCCCGCGTGCCCCGGGAACCTGCCTGCGGATGTCGCAGGAGCGATCTCGCGGGCCCGCATCGTCGTGGCCGACCTGATGCCCCTGGGACTGCTCGCGCTGCCGGCCGCGCGCCTCCCGTGCCGCGGTCTGGACCGATGTGCACGACTACGACGGCGTCGCGGAGTACCACCTGCCGTTCATCGAGGCCGCACAGCTGGTCGTGATGAACGACGACGGCTGCGACGACGTCGACGAGGCGATGGCGAGGGTGCTGGCCCGAGGTCCGTTCACGGCGGTGTGCACTCTGGGTGAACGCGGGGCGATCGCCCGCACAGCCTCGGGCGCCGCGATCGCGGTGCCGGCGGTGCCGACCGAGGTGGTCGACTCGAACGGAGCGGGCGACGCCTTCATGGCGGGGATGATCGCGGACATCCTCACCTCGGGCGCCGATCCGTCCGCCCTCGACGGTGCCGCGCTCGAGGCGGCGATGCGCGCGGGCGCCAGAGCCGCATCGGCGACCGTCGCGAGCAGCGGCATCGCACCGCAGCGCGACTAGGCCGCGCATCGCCCTCCGTCGCTCGGAGTGCAAACACTTACCAAAATCGCGCCCAAGGGACCCCTCCGTCACCGAATCGTGACCCATATCGACTTGCGGAAGCGTTTCTGTTTGACTTACAGTGCAAGCGCTTACATACACGTGGGCCGATCTGATGCGACGACGCCAAGGGCTGAGTCGCACCGCAGACTCGCCAATCGTCATACCCAAGGAACAACTGATGTTGAAGACAAAGAAGTCGATGGCCGCGGGCGCCGTAGTGCTCACCGCCGGCCTTCTCCTCTCCGCCTGCTCGTCGGCGACGACCGAAGAGCCCAGCGAGACCCCCACCGAGACCGGCACCGAGACCACCACGACGCTGACCGTCTGGGTGGACGCCGAGCGCGCCGAGGCCCTGGCCACCGCCGCCGCCGACTACGAGGCCGAGACCGGCATCACTGTCGACGTCGTGTCGCGCGACAACGCGACCATCAAGGACGACTACATGCAGCAGGCGAACACGGGCTCCGGCCCCGACATCGTCATGGGCGCACACGACTGGCTGGGCGAGCTCACCACGAACGGCGTCGTGGCGCCGATCGAGCTGGGCGACTCGGCCGACGGCTACCTCGCCGTCGCGCTCGACGCCGCCTCGTACGACGGCACCGTCTACATGCTCCCCTACGCGGTCGAGAACCTCGCGATGCTGCGCAACGCGGACATCGTCTCCGAGCCCGCCGCCGACTTCGACGACATGATCGCCAAGGGCACCGCAGCAGGAGTCGAGTTCCCGTTCGTCGTCGAGCAGGGCACGGACGGCAACCCCTACCACCTGTACCCGTTCCAGACCGCCTTCGGTGCCCCGGTGTTCGGCCGTGACGCGAACGGCGCCTACGACGCCACCCAGCTCACGCTGGGCGACGGCGGCGACTTCGCCGCCTGGCTCTCGGAGCAGGGCGCGGCCGGCACGATCTCGACCGAGATCACCGGCGACATCGCCAAGGAGAAGTTCCTCGCCGGCGAGGCGGCCTTCTGGCTGACCGGCCCCTGGAACGTCACCTCCGCCATCGACGCGGGCATCAACCTCGCGGTCGACGCCATCCCCTCCCCCGGCTCGGAGGACGCCCAGCCGTTCGCCGGCGTCAAGGGCTTCTTCGTGAACCAGTACTCGGAGAACCAGGTCGCCGCGAACGACTTCCTCGTCAACTACATCGGCGCCTCGGACGTCCAGGTCGCCCTCTACGAGTCCAGCAGCATCCTGCCTGCGCTCACCGAGGCCGCCGAGGCCGTGTCCGACGACCCGATCATCGCGGGCTTCCTCGCCGCCGGTGAGCAGGCCGTGCCGATGCCGGCGATCCCGGCCATGGGCTCCGTCTGGCAGTACTGGGGCATCGCGGAGGCCGAGATCCTGAACGGCGCCGACGCCGAGGCCACCTGGACCCAGCTCACCGCTGACGTCCAGTCCGCCATCGACGCGGGCTAGCCGCTCACTCTCTCCCGACACGGCGCTGCCGGCCGGATCCACGCATCCGGCCGGCAGCGCCCGAGCCCTTGGAATGTCAATGACGAACTCCACCGAAGCCCCGGCGCTCACGCGCACACCAGGCAGCTCACGCATCGGCCCAATGCTGGTGAAGCTCGCCATGCTCGCGATCCTCGACGCCGCGCTCGTCTTCCTCGCCTTCGTGCTGCTCGGCCGCGGCGACTGGCTGATCCTCGCGATCGTCGCCGTCGCGGCAGTCGGCATCAACTGGATCTACCTGTCGAAGCGCGCCCTGCCGGCGAAGTACATCACCCCCGGCCTGGTCTTCCTCGCGATCTTCCAGGTGTTCGTCATCCTCTACACCGTCTACATCGCCTTCACGAACTACTCCACCGGCCACATCCTCACCAAGGACCAGGCGGTCGAGTCGCTGCTCAGCCAGGCACAGTCGCGCGTGCCCGACTCGCCGACGCTGCCCCTCACCGTGGTGCAGGACGGCGACGACCTGGGCTTCCTCGTCACGATGCCGGACGGCAGCGCCGCCGTGGGCTTCGCCGAGTCGCCGCTCACCGCGACCGACGCCGTCTTCGAGGACGGAAAGGCCGTCGCGCTCGAGGGCGCCGACAGCCTCGACTTCGCCCAGATCCTCACTCTCCAGGAGGAGCTGTTCGATCTCTCCGTGCCCGTCAGCGACGAGGCCGAGGACGGCTGGTTGAGGACGCTCGACGGCCGCACCGCGTACGCGTACGAGTCGAGCCTCGAGTACGACGACGTGGCGGGCACGCTCACCGACACCGAGACGGGGGCCGTCTACGTCGACGGCGGCGAGGGCTCGTTCGTCGACGAGAACGGCAACGAGATCCTGCCGGGCTGGCA
>JAUIBG010000077.1 GCA_030428165.1 Actinomycetes bacterium | reverse complement strand
CGCTGGCCCAGCTGTGTCGCGAACACGTTGTCCACGATCAGCAGCGCGCCGGCCTTCCTCGCGAGCGGCGCGAGGTGCTGGAGGTCGACGATGTCCTGCATCGGGTTGGTGGGCGTCTCGATGTAGATCGCGTCGGCGGGCTTCGCGAGCGCCTTCTCCCAGTCCTCGGGCACGTGCGCGTCGACGTAGTCGACGGTGATGTCCCACGAGGCGAAGAAGTTGTCGAAGACCGCGATCGACGAGCCGAACAGCGCGCGGGCCGCGACCAGACGGCTGCCGGACGTCAGGATCGGGGCCATCGACGCGAACACCGCTGCCATGCCGGACGCCGTGGCGGTGCACGCCTCCGCGCCCTCGAGCAGGCGCAGCCGCTCCTCGAAGACGGTGACGGTCGGGTTGGCGTAGCGCGAGTACTGGTAGCGCGTGATCTCGCCGGCGAACGCCGCCTCGGCCTCGGCCGCGTTGGGGTAGGTGTAACCCTGCGTCGCGTAGATCGGCTCGGACATCTCCTCGAACTGGGAGCGCTCGAATCCGCCGTGGACGGCGCGGGTCGCCGCGCCCATCGCCTCGTATGCGTCGGTCATGAGGCAAGGCTAGCGGTCGCCGAGGGGCGAAAAAGGGGGGCGGTGCGCAGGGCCGACCGCCATCGGCTCCGCGCACCGCCCCCGTGACGGCGGGGTGCTACCGCACGAGCACCGTCGCCTCGGTTGCTCCCTCCAGAGCAAGCTCATTCCCCGAGCCGCGCACGCCGAACTGCACGCGCTCGCCATCGGCCGTGACGATCTCGACCGTCGTGTCGACCTCGGCGCCGCCCGAGTACACCTCGAGCGTGAGGCCGTCCAGGAAGTCGTAGTCGGGGCGGTCGGACCTCGCACCGCGCGGGATCATGGCGCCCTCGCGGACGTAGAGCGGCAGCGAGTCGAAGCCGTGGGTCTCGCGGACCCACCTGCCTCCCTCGACTCTCTCGCCCGTCAGCAGGGACGTCCACGTGCCGGTGGGCAGGTAGAAGTCCACCGTCCCGTCGGCCGACATCACCGGCGCGACGAGGATGTCGGAGCCCAGCATGAACTGGCGGTCCAGGTACGCGACCGCCGGGTCGTCGGGGAACTCGAAGAACATCGGCCTGGCGACGGAGACGCCGGTGGCCGCGGCGTGCGCGCCCGCCGTATAGAGGTACGGCATCAGCGTGTTCTTGAGCTCGGCGAAGCGCTTCGTGACGGCCACGGCCTCGTCGTCGAACGCCCACGGCACCCGGTACGACTCGGAGCCGTGCAGGCGCGAGTGCGACGACATCAGGCCGAACGCCACCCAGCGCTTGAAGACGCCGGCATCCGGGGTTCCCTCGAAGCCGCCGATGTCGTGGCTCCAGTAGCCGAAGCCCGAGGCCGCCAGGCCCAGGCCGCCGCGCAGGGTCTCGGCCATCGACGGGTAGGTCGACGTGTTGTCGCCGCCCCAGTGGACCGGGAACTGCTGTCCGCCCGCAGTGGAGGAGCGGGCGAACAGCACGGCCTCCCCCTCGCCCCGCTCCTCGACGAGGACGTCGAAGACGGCCTTGTTGTAGAGCTGGGTGTAGAGGTTGTGCATCGTGTGCGGGTCGGTGCCGTCGTGCCACACCACGTCCGTCGGGATGCGCTCGCCGAAGTCGGTCTTGATCGCGTCGACGCCCTGGCGCAGCAGGCCCCTGACCTTGTCCTGGAACCACGCGGTGGCCTCGGGGTTGGTGAAGTCGACCAGACCCATGCCGGCGACCCACAGGTCGCTCTGCCACACGGAGCCATCGACGTTCTTGACCAGGTAGCCCTTCTCGGCACCCTCGGCGAACAGCGCCGAGCGCTGGCCGATGTACGAGTTGATCCACACGCAGACCTTGAGGTCCTTCTCGTCGTGCATGCGCTGCAGCATGCCCTCGGGGTCTGGGAAGGTCCGCGGGTCCCACTCGAGGTCGGTCCAGTTGAACTCTCGCATCCAGAAGCAGTCGAAGTGGAACACCGAGAGCGGGATGCTGCGCTCGCGCATGCCGTCCACGAACGAGTTCACGGTGGCCTCGTCGTAGTCGGTGGTGAACGAGGTCGACAGCCACAGGCCGTACGACCAGGCCGGCACCATCGGCGGGCGGCCGGTCAGCGCGGTGTAGCGGCGCATCACGTCCTCGGGGGTCGGGCCCGCGATGACGTAGTACTCGAGGGCCTCGCCGGCCACCGAGAACTGCACACGCTCGACGGCCTCCGAGCCCACCTCAAAGGAGACGTGCTCCGGCTGGTTGACGAAGACGCCGTAGCCGCGGCTGGAGAGGTAGAACGGGATGTTCTTGTAGGCCATCTCCGAGCTGGTGCCGCCGTCGGCGTTCCAGATGTCGACGGTCTGGCCGTTCTTCACGAAAGGCCCAAAGCGCTCGCCCAGGCCGTAGATGAGCTCCCCGACTCCGAGGTCGAGCTGCTCGTGCACGTACGTGCGCGACTCGGCCAGGCCGGTCTCCGTGACTCCCATGACGCCGGCGGGCTCGGCGGTGACGGTGGACTCGAGGCCCAGCGTCATGTGGCCCACGGCCTTGTGGCCCGAGCCCGTCAGGCGGGTGTCACCGTCCCAGAACGAGATGTCCCAGGGCGCGCCCTGGGCGACCACGGCCTTCAGGGCGCCGGAGACCAGGGTGCCCCCGGCATCGGTCACCTCGGCGGTGCCGTGGCCCCGCTCCTCGGCGACCTCGAACCCTGGCGACCGGTGCGCGCCGGCGTGGTGCTCGATCCGCACCTTCACGACGCCCTCGGCCGCAGCGGTGAGGGTGACCGTGTGGACCGGCAGGTTGAGCACGTTGCCGCGCTCGTTGATGGGCCGCGTGGGCGCCGTGACGACGAGCGAGTCGCCGTCCGCGACGATGTCGTAGGCCTCGGCGGCGTACGCCGCGGTCACGCCTGGACGGCGCAGCCAGAAACCGTCGGTGAACTTCATTACTTCACTGCTCCTGCCGTGATTCCTCTGGTCAGCGTCCGCTGGAAGATGAGGAAGAAGATGATGGTCGGGATGATGCTGATCAGGGTTCCCGCGATCAGCGTGGTGGTGTCGGTCTGACGCTCGCCGTTGAGCTGCTCGAGCAGCAGCGGCACGGTCAGCGAGTCCGAGGTGTTGAGGAACGCCAGCGGCAGCAGGAACTCGTTCCACGTCCAGATGAAGAAGAACACCATGAGGACGTTGATCGTGGGCCGCGAGACCGGGACGATCACGCTGCGCAGCGTGCGCCAGCGGCTCGCGCCGTCGAGCGCGGCGGCCTCGAGGATCTCCTTGGGGAACGTGCCGTAGAGGCTGGACAGCAGGTACGTGCCGAATGCCGACTGGATCACGACGAACGTGATGATGACGGACCAGGGGTTCGAGAGCAGGCCGATCTCGTCGTAGAGGTTGAACAGCGGGTCGAACAGCATCTCCTGGGGCACCAGGTTGGCCATCAGGAAGACGAGCACCAGCCAGGTGCGGCCCTTGACGCGGCCGATGCCGATGGCGAATGCGTTGAGGACCGAGATGACGACCGCGATGAGCGCCACCATCGTGGAGATGAAGACCGAGTTCCACAGTGCCCTGGGGAAGTTCTGCTCCACCCAGAAGGTCTGGATGCCCTCGACGCTGAAGCTGGTCGGGAAGTCCAGCGGGCTCGAGTTCGCGTAGTCCGCGGGGGACTTGAACGCGTTGAGCAGCAGCAGCAGGAACGGGAAGAAGATGACGAGGGCGCCGATGATGGTGAGGATCAGGACGATCCACTCGCCTCCGGTGCGGGGTCGGGTCTTGTTGTTGGCCGCCGTGTCAGGGGCGGACGGGGAGCCGATGGCGGTGGTGGCCATGTCACGCGTCCTTTCGCTCGGCGCGGTTCTGCACGCGGATGAAGATCACCGCGACGACGAACACGACGATGGTGATGGCCGACGCGATCGCGGCGGCGTAGCCCTTGTCGGTGCCGTTGATGAACTCGTTGTAGGCGTAGAACGACGGCACGTAGGTGGACTTGTTGGGACCGCCGGCGGTCAGGATGAAGACCGGGGCGAAGACCTTGAGGGCCGCGATGGTGGTCGTCAGCGCCACGACGAAGACCTCGGGGCGGATCATCGGCAGCGTGATCGCCTGGAAGCGCTGGTACCAGTGAGCGCCGTCGAGCTCCGCGGCCTCGTACAGCTCGGGGTCGACGCGCTGCAGGGCGGCCATGAAGATCACGACCGGGTAGCCCAGCTGGATCCAGATCATCAGCACCATCACGGAGCCCATGGCGGTCCCGTAGGAGCCGCCCAGCCAGTTGACGGTGACGTCCGAGCCCGTGATGAAGCTCAGGAACTGATTGAGGACGCCGTCGGAATTGGGCTTGAGGATCCAGCTGAACATCACGCCGGCGACGGCGATGGGGAGGATCTGCGGCAGGTAGTAGGTGGCGCGCAGGAAGCTGGAGATCTTGCCGCCGAAGCGCCGTCCGACCACGTCGAACAATGCGGCGGCCACGATGAGGCCCAGCAGCGTCGGGATGATCACCATCGCGACGACCACCAGGATGATGTTGCCGAACGAGCGGATGAACTCCTCGTCCTGGAACAGCGCGATCCAGTTGTCGAGGCCCGCGAACGATTCCTCGGCGCGGCCCCCGCGCCAGTGGAAGAAGCTCAGCCGGAAGTTGCGAACGATCGGCCAGAAGATCACCACGCCGACGAGGATCGCGCCGGGGATGAAGTAGAGCCAGTAGCCGAGCGTGCTGCCGCCCCGCTGCGGAATCCTGGCCATGTCGTGGGGACTCTTCCCCGCACGCTTGCGCGTGGGCGTGGTGGTCATTTCTCTCTCCCTTGGGTGGTCTCCCCCGGGGCCCTGAGGCCCCGGGGGAGACGCGTGGTGCAGATGACTAGTCGCGAACCGTCGAGACGTAGTCCTCGTAGTAGCCCTCGAGCTCGGCCTGGGCCTCGGCCGGCGTGAAGTCGCCGTTCACGAGTCCCTGCATGACGCCGTTGAGGTCACCGTAGAAGCTCGGGGTCGGCCAGTCGGGGTAGAACGACAGGCCGTCGCGGTCGTTGACCTCGTTGAACAGCGCGATGAGGGCCTGGGCGTCCTCGTCCGCGATGTCGTCGGTGTTGGCCGCGACCGGCAGGCCGCCGGACTCGCCCAGCAGCGCCTGGACCTCGGGGCGCATGGTGATGTCGATGAAGACCTTCGCGAGCTCGGGCTGCTCGGACTCCACCGGGATGACCCAGATGTTGCCGCCGGAGCCGGGGGTCAGGGTCGTGTCGGGCCAGTTGGTGATGCCCAGCTCGAACGTGGTGATGTCCGAGAGCATGCGGCCGTACCACCAGGAGCCCGAGTAGAACATCGGCACCTCGCCGTTGATGAACTGCAGGCCGGCGTCCTCGGCGGTCATGCCGGTGACGTCGGTGGAGATGTAGCCCGCGTCGACCCACTCGGCGAGCGTCTCGGTCGCGTAGGAGACCTCGGCGCCGGTCCAGTCGACCGGCTCGGTGTAGAGCTGGTACGAGTCGACCCACGAGCGGTCGGCCTGGCTCAGCGCGAGCTGGTACCAGAGCTGTCCCATCGGGTACTCCTGGGCGGAGGTGGTGAACGGGGTCACGCCGTCGGCGGCGAAGGCCTCGGCCGCGGCGAGGACGTCGTCCATCGTCTCGGGTGCCTCGAGGCCGGCTTCCGCGAACATGTCCGCGTTGTAGTAGAGGAACACGAACTCGCCGTAGTTGGGCACGCCGTAGAACGAGCCGGAGCCCATCACGCCGTCCTCGTTGTACATCGCGATGGTGTCGATGCCGGCGCCCAGCTTGTCGGCCCAGCCGTACTCCGCGTAGGCGTCGTCGAGGTTCTGGATCACGCCGATCGCGGCGAGCTGGCCAGCGGTGCCGTTGCCCTTGTTGTACTCGGACACGTCGGGGGCGTCGGACGAGTCGAACAGCTGCTCGGCCGAGGCGTTGAGGTCCTCGAACGCCGTGACCTGCAGGTCGACGGTCGCGCCGGTCTCCTCCTCGAAGATCTCGATGGCGCGGTTCCAGGCGATGCCCATCGCCGAGTCCTCGCCCTCATAGTGCATGACGGTCAGCGTCTCGCCGCTGTAGTCGCCGTCCCCTGCGCCGGTCGTCGGGTCGTCGCTGCTCGCGTCGGACGAGCACGCCGCGAGGGCGAGCACGCCGGCCGCGACCGCGGCCACCGCGATCGTGGTGTGCTTCTTCATGTGGTTCCTACCTCCTCGTAGTCGCCCGCGACTGACTCGCGGAACGTGTGGTGACCCCATCGTCGAAGCGCTTCGAAAAACGCTCAGATGGGACATCTCGGGTGATCACTCGGCCACCTCCCGGGGGGAGGCGGCGGCGAGCGTGCGCGCCGCATCGGCGGCGACATCGCGGGCGGGGCCCACGGTGCCGCGGGACTCGAAGACGGGCGCCACGAGCGTGACCTCGGGGATCTCCGCCCCCGCCATGCGTGCGACGAGCAGGTCGACGGCGACGGGGCAGGTGAGCCGCGGGTCCAGCGGGATGCCGTCGAACGGCAGCGGCGCGCGGTCGGCCATCGGGGTCATGCCGACCGCCACGACCGAGACGTCGGCGGGGATCGAGATGCCCCGCGAGGCGAGCTCGGGGCCGATGCTCTGGGCGACCGCGCTGACGGTGTTGAGCAGCAGCGCGGTGGTCCCCGGCTGCTGCGCGGCGATCTCGTCGAGGGCGGCCGAGGCGCCGTCCGGCTCGGGCGCGACGACGATCGCGTCGACGCCCCTGGCGGCGCAGTGGCGCTCGAACTCGGCCCGCACGCGCAGGGGGTAGTTGGACTCGCGCTTCAGCACGCTGGGCGGCTGGGTGACGAGCGCCATGCGCGAGTGCCCCTGGGCCACGAGCTCGTCGATCGCGAGCCGCATCCCGGCCTCGAAGTCGAGGTCGACGCAGGTGAGCCCCTCGGTGTCCTCGGGAAGTCCGATGAAGACGGTGGGGGTGGAGCCCTTCCTGGCCAGCTCGACGCGCTCGTCGTGGGCCGAGACGTCCAGCACGATCATGCCGTCCGACAGTGACGTCTCCTCAGCCCTGTCCATACCCGCGTAGGCGTCGTCGTCGACGAGCAGCAGCGTGTCGTAGCCCGAGGCGCGCGCGGCCATCGTGACCTCCATCGCGAACGCCATGTGCGCGTAGTGGTCCGTGTCGGGATGGAGCGGCGCGGTGACGGCGACGATGTGGCTGCGACGGCTCGCGAGCGTCCTGGCGTAGGCGTCGGGGGCGTAGCGCAGACGGGCGGCCGCGGCGAGCACGCGCTCCCGGGTCTCGGACTTGATCGAGCGCTTGCCCGACAGTGCGTAGGACACGGTCGAGATCGACACGCCGGCCTCGCGGGCCACATCGGCGATCGTTGCCATCTCGAACCTCGGTGTTCGTCCTCGTCGGTACAGCGTCTGCGCTGTCGAAGCGCTTCGACTTCGTAGTGACGACCATAGGGGAGTTTGTTGCAGCCCGCAACATGCGTGACCGGATTGTTATCCGGCGGCGATCCTGTCGATCACGTCGAACTGCCCCATCGCGGCCTCTCGCACGCGCGGCAGCGCCTCGGAGATCTCGGATGCGACGGCGTCGCGGCCGGCGAGCAGGTCGCGCAGGCGCGCGGTGACGACGTCGGTGTCCACCGCATCGGCCGCGAGCGCCCACTGCTCCTGGCCGAACATCTCCAGCACCTCGCGGTACTTGTGGGACCAGCCCAGCACGAGCGTCGGCACCCCGGTCGCCAGCGACGACACCATCGCGTGGAAGCGGGAGGCGACGAACGCGTCGCACTGGCCGATGAGGACCCGCAGCGCTCCCGGCGACAGCTCCGCGTCCGCGAAGTGGACCATCTCCGGCCGCGCGACGCGCGCGACGATGTCGCGGCACACCGGGGCGTCGTTGTTGTGGAGCTTGGTGGCGTCGGGGCGGTACGAGTGGGCCACGACCAGCACGGGCCGCCCCAGCTCTGTCGTGATCGCGTCGATGTGGGCGGCGGCCTCGGCGACGTAGTCCTGGCCGGCGCGCTCCGCCGCGGCCCTCAGCACCTGGGAGGGCGAGTAGCCCACCACGTCACCGCCATCGAAGAAGCCGCCGTCGACGGCCGCCGCGGCGGCGGCGCGGTCCGCGTCCGTGACCTCCAGCGTGAAGGCGATGTCCGCTCCCCGCTCGACGTTGGTCAGGCCGAGACCCTCGAGGTGCTCGTGGGTGATCGCCCCGCGCGACACGATCGCTGCCACCCTCGGCAGGTAGACGCGCGCGGCCCAGCGGTTGAGCGTGTGCTGGAAGGGCCCGAGCGCCTGCGCGCACTTCACGACGGGCGTCCGAGTGTTCAGTGCGGGCAGGATCGAGGCGACGTTGTAGACCAGGAACTTCTCGCGGCCGTCGACGAAGGTGATACCGCCCTGGTCCAGCAGCACATCGGCCTCGCGGAGCGCGGCCACCTCGGGGACGGCGCGGTCCACCGGCCCGCGCAGGAACGGCAGGATCCGCGTGACCAGCGCGGCGGAGTTGAGGAGCACGCCAAGGCGCAGCGGCGACGCGTCGAGCACGGTGACGTTCGCGTGGGAGCTGAGCCGTGCATCGGCCTTCGGGTACATGCTCAGGTGCGTGATGTCGACGTCGGGGTGCCGCTCCGTGAGCCGTTGCACCGCAGCCTCGAGCATCGCGGCAGCCCCGCGGTTGCCTGACAGCGCCGAGCCGATGATCGCGACCTTCACCTATGCGTCCTTCCGTGCACGAGCGGCGCTGAGGGCCGCGTAGACAAGGGCGAGTGCGCCGTCGGCCGCGGTCGCGAGGACCCTGGCGACGAGCGACACGACGATAGCGGCCTCCGCGCCCAGCACCGGTGCCGCCAGCAGCGCGAAGACTCCCTCCCTGACCCCGAGCCCGCTGGGGACGAAGACGGCGAGGATCCCGACGGCGCCGGCGACCGCGTAGGCCGCGCCCACCGGGATCCAGTCCGCAGGGGAGGCGCCCACCATGGCCGTCGCGATGACTCCCACGCCGATGCCGTTCACGACCCTGGGCAGGAGGTAGCCGGCCTGGAACGCCGCGACCGCTCCCGTGGGCAGGAACATCTCGGGAGGAACCGGGCGGCCGAGCCGCCTCGCGCCCAGCGCGTTCACGACCCGGTGGAACACGGCGGGGTGCAGCAGCACGGCAAGTGGGACGGTGAAGGCGAGCGCCGCCCAGACCGGCGCGCCGAGCTCCGTGGATCCCAGGCCGTAGACCAGCAGGATCCCGAGCATGGGCACGATCGACCCGATCAGCAGGAACGCGTTCTCGTACACCACGGACGCGAGCGTGCTGAGGCGCGAGCGACCGCGGTCGGTCGCCCAGCTGAGCTTGTAGAGCACGGTGCCCACCTGGCCGGGGATGTACTTCATCAGCCAGGCGCCGGCGTGGACCCTGACGGCCTCGACGGTGCCGGGTGCCGGCGGCTCGAGCCTGCCGAGCATCAGCCCCCACAGCCAGCCCGAGACGCCCACGGCGACCACGAAGGCGCCGATCGCGCCGGCGATCCACCAGCCCGGCGCGAACTCGATGTCGGCGAGCGCGTCGAGGTTGTCCGTCAGCGTGCGGGCGAAGAGGGTGGCGACCAGGACGACGACCGCAACGCCGATCGCGGCGCGCCAGCCGCGGCCGATGCGCGGGCGGCTAGGAGTCCCGCTCGCCATGGAACGTGCGGATCGACTCGATGTCCTTCTTCTTCGAGTAGGCGACGAGGGCGTCGGGGTCGGGGTAGCCCACCGCGACCAGCATGACGATCCGCTCGTGCGGCTTCAGCGCCAGCTCCTTGGCCATGCGGGCCTCGAGCGGCTCGAAGTCGGGCCAGTTGATGATCGACGAGGACAGGCCGAGGGTCTCGAGGGCGAACACGAATCCCATCACCGCGAGCGAGGCGTCGATGTAGACCGTGTGGCGGTCGCGCGGCGAGAAGTAGTTCGCTTGGTTGCCCTTGACGGCGATCAGCGTGGGGATCTGATGGGAGTAGCCCGCGGCTCCGAAGGGGATCGACCCGACCCTGGCCACCTCGTCCGGCGTGTCGAACACGAGGAACTCGTACGGCAGCCTGTTGCAGGCCGAGGGCGCCTGGCGGCCCACCAGGAGCGCCTTGTCGATGAGCTCCCGCGGCACGGCACGGTCCTGGAACCAGCGGATCGAGCGACGGCTCTGCGCGAGGTGCAGCATCTGCTCGTACGCGATGTCAGTGCGCTCGAGCTCCCGCTGCTGATACGGACGCACCGCGTGGTTCTCGATCGTCGGGACGGCCGCGAACCTCGCGGCGGCGCGGCTCACCACGGCCTCGTCACGGGACACGGTGGCGAAGTACTCCTCGAGCACGTCGTGGGCCCACTGCATCTCGCCGGCGTCGACCACCGCGGACGCCGAGCGCGCCGCCGCGGCCTCGTAGAAGTCCAGCGTCTCGTCGATGTAGTCGAGCGCGAACACATCGCGCCTGGGCTGCATCTGCAGGCCCTTCTCGAGCCGGTGGATGTTGCGCCTCAGCTCGACGTGGTTGGTCCTCGTGCGCTTCAGGTTCCGGTAGTAGGCGCGCCTGCCGGACAGGATCGACCACTGCTCCCTGTTGAACGTGAGGAAGCCCGGCACGGAGTAGAGGGTGGCGCCGAGGCGGCTCGATCCCGCGACGTTCAGCACGGCCCTCGTGGCGCCGTTGTATGCGGCGCGGATCCTGGGGTTGGCGAGCGCCGACTTCGCGAGGGACTTCGCGCGGCCCAGCGCGCTCATCGGCCGTC
>JAUIBG010000076.1 GCA_030428165.1 Actinomycetes bacterium | reverse complement strand
GCGCGACGACTTCCTCTACAAGGACCCGGTCAAGGTGAAGATGGCCGGCATCAACATGACCTACGAGGGCCTGATCCCCAAGATCCAGAAGTCGATGCTGTCCAAGGACCGGGATGCGATGCAGCCGCACATCCGCGCGTTCGTGGATCGCGCGGTGACCTTCGCCACGTGCCCCGACTGCGACGGCACCAGGCTGAGCGAGCTGGCACGGTCGTCGACGATCGCCGGCAGGAGCATCGCCGACCTCGCGCAGATGCAGATCTCGGACCTCGCGGCGTGGATGCGCGACCTCGACGAGCCGGCCGTGGCGCCGCTGCTCGCGGCGCTGCGCGACACGCTCGACAGCTTCGTCGAGATCGGGCTGGGCTACCTCTCGCTCGACCGCTCGGCAGGCACGCTGTCCGGCGGCGAGGCGCAGCGCACCAAGATGATCAGGCATCTGGGCTCGTCGTTGACTGACATCACGTACGTGTTCGACGAGCCGACCGTGGGCCTCCATCCGCACGACATCCAGCGCATGAACGCGCTGCTGCTGCGGCTCCGGGACAAGGGCAACACGGTCCTCGTCGTCGAGCACAAGCCCGAGGCGATCGCCATCGCCGACCACGTCGTCGACCTGGGACCCGGCGCAGGCACGGCAGGCGGCGAGATCTGCTTCGAGGGCACGGTCCAGGCGCTTCGCGCCTCGGACACCCTCACGGGCCGGCACCTCGACGACAGGGCGCGTCTCAAGGAGACTGTCAGGGCGGGCGCGGGAGCGATCCAGATCCGCGGCGCCAGCGCGAACAACCTCAAGGACGTCGACGTTGACATCCCGCTCGGCGTGCTCACGGTCGTCACCGGCGTGGCCGGATCGGGCAAGAGCTCGCTGCTGCACGGATCGATCCCGGCCGATGCGGGTGTGGTGCGCGTGGACCAGTCGCCGATCCGCGGGTCGAGGCGGTCCAACCCCGCCACGTACACGGGCGCCCTCGAGCCGATCCGCAAGGCGTTCGCCAAGGCGAACGGGGTCAAGCCCGCGCTCTTCAGCGCCAACTCCGCCGGCGCGTGCCCGGTCTGCAACGGCGCAGGCATGATCTACACCGAGCTCGGGGTGATGGAGACCGTCGCGTCCGTCTGCGATGCGTGCGAGGGGCGCCGGTTCAACGACGAGGTCCTGCAGTACACGCTGGCCGGTCTGTCGATCGCGGACCTGCTCGAGCTGCCGGTCGAGCAGGCGCACGCCGTGCTCTCCGAGGGCGAGGCCGCCACCCCGGCGGCCGCCAGGATCCTGGGCCACCTGGTCGACGTCGGCCTGGGCTATCTCACGCTGGGCCAGCCGCTGACCTCGCTGTCAGGTGGCGAGCGTCAGCGCCTCAAGCTCGCCACGCACATGGGCGACAAGGGCGGGGTCTACGTGCTCGACGAGCCCACCACGGGCCTCCACCTGGCCGACGTCGAGCACCTGCTCGCGCTGCTCGACCGCCTGGTCGACGCGGGCAAGACCGTGGTCGTGATCGAGCACCACCAGGCGGTCATGGCGCATGCGGACTGGATCATCGACCTCGGACCAGGCGCAGGCCACGACGGCGGCCGCGTCGTCTTCGAGGGCACGCCGGCCGCTCTCGTCGCGGCGCGCGCGACTGTGACGGGGGAGCACCTCGCCGACTACGTCGGCGCGTAGCCGGCTGCTCAGCCCCTGCGGAACTCCGCCGTCATCGGGCACTCGAACGGGTCCCGCGCGGCGAGGCCCACGCGGTTGAGGTACGCGATGACGATGCCGTACGACGCCGCGAGGCTGGTCTCTGTGTAGGGGACGTCGTGGTCCTCGCAGAACTCGCGCACGATCTCGCGCGCCTTCGCGAGGTGGCGGCGCGACATCGACGGGAACAGGTGGTGCTCGACCTGGTAGTTGAGCCCGCCCATGAGCGCCGTGGCCCACCAGCCGCCCGAGATGTTGCGCGAGGTGCGGACCTGCTTCGAGAAGAAGTCCAGCCTGGCGTCGTGCGCGATCACCGGCATGCCCTTGTGATTGGGGGCGAAGGAGGCGCCCATGTAGACGCCGAACACGGCGAGCTGCACTCCGAGGAAGGCGAAAGCCATCCCCAGCGGTAGCACCAGGAAGATCGGCGTGAGGTAGAGCGCGAATCGCGCGGCGATGAGCGACAGCTCCAGCCAGCGGCCCTTGACTGGCCCGCGCGACATGAGGTGCCTGATCCCCAGGTAGTGGAGGTTGAGCCCCTCGAGCGTGAGCAGCGGGAAGAACAGCCAGCCCTGACGCAGGGTGAGCAGGCGCCGCAGGCCGCGGGCCTCGGCCGCGTCCTCGACGAGGAACGAGATCGTGTCGACCTCGATGTCCGGGTCCTTGCCGACCCTGTTGGGGTTGGCGTGGTGCCTGCTGTGCTTGGCGTCCCACCACGAGTAGCTCATGCCGATCGACGCGGCGAGGTAGCGGGCCAGCCGGTCATTCGCCGGCCCTCCGTCGAGGATCTGCCGGTGTGCCGCCTCGTGCGTGAGGAACGCGATCTGCGTGAAGATCACGCCCAGCGCGCCCGCGATCAGCAGCTGGAACCAGCTGTCGCCGAGCAGGATGAAGCCGGTGATCGCCGCGCCGAGGGCGAGGGCCACGCCGGTCGCGACGAGTCCGTAGAACCATGGCGTGCGGCGCAGCAGCCCGAGGTCGCGGACGGTGCGCGAGACCTGGGTGAAGGCCTTGGCCATCGGCGGGAACTCGGCGGTGCCGGCATAGGTGGGCCGGAACGGGCCGCTCAAGGGTGTGGGGGAGTACGTGACGAGGGGGGAGGTGGAGATGGGGGATCACCTGGACGATCGCACCGGGGCGCGCTAGTGGGCTGAAGCCAAAGGCGGGTGCCGATCGCTTGGCTCAGCGTACGGTGCCGTCGCGCGACCCGCCAGGGTTCCTGGTGCGAGCGCGTGTCGCCGGCCCGCCACCACCGCCACTAGGGCACGTGATAGCCCGCGTCGCGGTACATCTGGTACCACTCCTTGCGGGTGAGCGGGATCTGCGAGCCCGCCGCGCACGCCTCGACCCTGGCAGGCGTCGTCGTGCCGATGACGACCTGCATGTGGGCTGGGTGGCGCGTGATCCAGGCCACCGCGATCGCCTCGACTGGCACCTCGTACTTCGCGGCCAGCGACTCGATCGTGGCGTTCAGCTCCGGGTACCTCGGGTTGCCGAGGAACGGGCCGTCGAAGTGCTTGGCCTGGAAGGGTGACCACGCCTGCACGGTGATGTCGTGCAGCCTGCAGTAGTCGAGGATCCCGTTGTCCAGGCTCGCCGACTCCGTCTTGGACTCCATGTTGTTCGTCAGGCCCTGGGCGATCATGGGCGCGTAGGTCACCGAGAGCTGCATCTGGTTCGCGATCAACGGTTGCTGCAGCGACGCCTTCAGCAGCTCGATCTGGCCGGGCGTGTGGTTGGAGACGCCGAAGTTCCGCACCTTGCCGCTCGCGTGCAGCTCGTCGAACGCGCGCGCCACCTCGTCTGGCTCCACGAGCGCGTCGGGGCGGTGGAGCAGCAGGATGTCGATGTAGTCGGTCCCGAGCGCCTCGAGCGACGCCTCGACCGAGCCCACGATCTCCTCGTAGCTGTGGTCGAAGTACGGGTCCTCGCGGATGATGCCGCACTTGGTCTGGATCGTGAGCTGCTCGCGCTCCGAGGGCGTCAGCTGCATCGCCTCGGCGAAGCGCTGCTCGCAGCCGTGATACTCCGCGCCGTAGATCGCCGCGTGGTCGAGGAAGTCGATCCCGACGTCCCTCGCCGTCCTCACGAGCTCGCGCACCTCGTCGTCCGACTTCTCCTGAATCCGCATCAGTCCCAGCACAACGTTCGGGGCCACGATGTCGGACCCCGGCATGATCTCTCTGCGCACTTCTACCCCTTCAGGACGGCGGACAGGGCGGCCACCTCATCCTCGCTCAGCGCGATCTCGGCCGCCTTCACGGAGTCCTCGATCGACTCCGGACGCGAGGCGCCGGGAATCGGGATGACGAACGGCGACAGCGCCAGCTCCCACGCTAGCGTGATCTGCTGCGGGCTCACGCCGCGCGCATCGGCCACCTCCTGGAACACCGGGAAGGTCCCGCCCACGTCCTTCGCCCCGCGGATCCCTCCCAGCGGGCTCCAGGGCAGGAAGGCGATGCTCATCTCCTGGCAGAGCTCCATCTCCGGATACGAAGAGACGAAGGCGGGGGAGAACTGGTTCTGGACCGAGACCAGGCGGTCCGAGAGGATCTCGTCGGCCTGCTTGATCTGCTCGGGGTTCGCGTTCGAGACGCCCGCCATGAGGATCCAGCCCTCGTCGAGCAGCTCGGCCACCGCGCCGATCGACTCGGCCCATGGCACCTTCGGGTCGGGGCGGTGGAACTGGAACAGCCCGATCGCCTCCACTCCCAGGCGCTTCACCGATGCCTTGGCCGCCTCCTTGACGTGCTTGGGGCTGCCGTCCTGGGTCCACGTGCCGTCGCCCGGGCGCAGGTGACCCGCCTTGGTGGCGACGAGGACGTCGTCGGTCATGCCGCCGTACTGCTGCAGCGCCTTGGCGATCAGCGACTCGTTGTGGCCCACCTCGTCGGCGTGCAGGTGGTACGAGTCCGCGGTGTCGATGAAGTTCACGCCCGCGTCCAGCGCCGCATGGATCGTGCGGATCGACTGGGCCTCGTCCGGTCGTCCCTCGATGGACATGGGCATGCCGCCCAGGCCGATGGGAAAGAGCTTCGCATTGCCTATCTGACGGGTCATCACGACCGCCTCCTCATTGAGTCTCTGCAGCCCAGTACCGTCATCTCGATCCTATGCCGCGAATGTCGGGTCCGCACAGGGCCGTGAGTCCCGTGCAGGGCGGCATAATCGAGCGGTGACCGACGAGCCCAGCGAGACCTCAGCCGAGGCCGTCGAGGCATCGACGGGGGAGCCCGGCGCCACGGTCCCGCGCACGCGCCGCATGGTCGACATCTCCCCGTTGAAGGAGTCGCCGGCGTTCGCCCGCCTGTGGTTCGGCACGACGATCTCGACGGTCGGCACGTTCGTGACAGTCACCGCGGTGGGCTTGCAGGTCTACGACATCACGGCCTCGAGCCTCATGGTCGGCCTGGTGGGCGGCGTCGCGCTGCTGCCGGTGATCGTGGCGGGCCTGTGGGGCGGGATGCTGGCCGATGTCATGGACCGGCGCCGTCTGGCGCTCACCTCGCAGGTGGTGGCGTGGGCGACCGTGCTCGCTCTGGTCGGGCTGTCCGTGGC
Organism: Actinomycetes bacterium; assembly: GCA_030428165.1. Taxonomy (GTDB): domain Bacteria; phylum Actinomycetota; class Actinomycetes; order Actinomycetales; family Demequinaceae; genus Demequina. The sequence goes on along the minus strand of JAUIBG010000076.1, from coordinate 5,545 downwards.
CGATGCGGCGGCGGTCGCGGGAGGTCACGACCGGGTGAGCGCGTGGTGGTTCATCGCGGTGGCGACCGTGAACTCCGTGGCGGCGACGATCACCTCGGCCACCCGTCGCGCGATCATCGGCCGCATCCTGCCGCCCGAGATGCTCTCGCGGGCTTCCGCGCTCAACGGGATCTCGTTCGGGCTGCCGCTGACTCTCGGTCCGGCTCTGGCCGGCGTCATCGCCGCGGTGTGGGGCCTGCCGTGGACGTTCGCGGTGGATGCCGTGCTGTTTGCCTTCGGGTTCCTAGGGATCTGGTCGCTGCCGCCCCAGCCGCGGCTCGGAGAGCCGGTGCGCGCCGGCTGGTCGGTCGTCGTCGAAGGCCTGCAGTTCCTTCGCCGGGCGCCGAACATCCGCATGAGCTTCATCGTCGACATCATCGCGATGGGCCTGGGGCGGCCGTATGCGCTGTTCCCCGCGATCGCGGCCCTGGTGGTGGGCGGAGGCTCGCTCACGGTTGGCGCGCTCACGACAGCGGGGGCGATCGGCACCGTCCTGACGTCCCTGTTCTCCGGACCCGTCGCGCACATCCACCGCCACGGGGTCGCGGTAGGCCGCGCAATCATGGTCTACGGGGGCTTCGTCGCGCTGTTCGGCGCCGCGACGCTCGCCTTCGGCCTCGTCGACCACGAGCCCGCCGAGGGGCTGAGCGGCATCTACTGGCCGGCGCTCCTCGTGCTCGCGCTCGCAATGGCGGGGATGGGCGCCTCGGACGAGGTCTCCGCGATCTTCCGCCAGACGATGATGCTGCAGGCGGTGCCGGACGGGATGCGAGGCCGGCTCCAAGGCGTCTTCATCGTGGTCGTCACCGGCGGCCCTCGCATCGGCGACGTCTACGCCGGCGCGCTCGCGACGGCGCTCGCGCTCTGGAGTCCGATGCTCTTCGGCGGTGTCGTGATCATCGTCCTCGTCGCCGTGCTGGTGCGGTTGCAGCCGTCGTTCCGCGCGTACGACGACCGTTCGCCCACGCCGTAGCCCGCGTACGCGCGATGTCCGCCGCCGTCCGAACGTCTCGTGCGGGAAACCAGCGTGAACCCGCACGAGCCCGTCGGATAGGACGCCGGGCGGGCGATGCGGTCCGCGTCAGAGCGTCTCGCCGCGGTACACGTGGTCGACGAACCACTGGTGCACGTCCGCCCCGCGCCCGACGAGGTCTGCGAGCCAGGTCGCGAAGGCCGCCGACTCGTACGGCGGTAGCTCGCCCGAGTGCCACCACGGCCAGTACGTCTTGTGCGTCAGCAGATGGCGGACGGGGGAGTCGTCCGGAACCCGGACGGCAGGCCGCTTGAGCTCGGCAGGCAGCGCGCCGGTCTCGGCCATGCCGATGCCGGCGGACTCGACCGCCTCGACGAGCGCTGGACCCGCCTCCGTCAGGACCGCCTCGCGGAATCGCGCGAGCTGCGGTGGGGTGAAGGCCATGCCTATTGAGTATCCGGCGCCGTCGTCGCCGTACCGGATCCGGATCGTGGGCGACGTCTTCTTGTGCAGCCCATCCCAGTAGGTGAGCATCAGGTAGTCCTTGTAGGGAGGCGTCCCCGGCGCCGCGAATCGCACGTCGTTCGTGATCGGGGACACGGAGCCGCCGGTGCGCGCCGCCCACTGGAGGCTCGGCGACACCCGTGAGCGGAGCATCGGCCCGAGGCCCTCGACGAGCGCCTTCGTCGGCTCAAGCAGCTCGGCGTGCCAGCGGGCCTTGAGCGCCGCGAACTCGTCTTTGGACGCCGCCCCGATCTGCGGCAGCAGCGACATCCCGGTGGGGTACCCCTCGAAGCCCATGCGCCCTACGGTAGTCAGGTACGTCCCCGACCGAAGGAGTCCCCTCATGAGCGTCACCTCATCCGCCAGTACCCAGTGGACCGGCACTCTCGCGGAGGGCTCGGGCACCACGACCCTCGCCTCCGGAGTCGGCACGTTCGCCGTCGACTGGAAGGCGCGCTCCGAGGGTGTCGAGGCGACCACGACGCCCGAGGAGCTGCTCGCCGCGGCTCACGCCTCGTGCTTCTCCATGGCCCTGTCGCACGGGCTCACCGAGGCGGGCACGCCGCCCACCTCGATCTCGACGTCCGTCTCCGTGACGTTCCGGGCCGGTGAGGGCATCACCGGCATCGCGATCTCGGTCGAGGCCGAGGTCCCCGGGCTGGACGCCGACGGCTTCGTTGCCGCGGCGGCCGAGGCGAAGGCCGGCTGCCCGGTCTCGGCCGCGCTCGCCGGCGTGGACATCACGCTCGCCTCCGCGACGCTGAAGTAGCCGCCTACTCGGCGGGCGTCGGGCGCGGCCTCTTGAGGTCGCTCAGGTCCACCGGCATGAACGGCACGTCGCGCAGGCGTCCCAGCGGTGATGTGAACAGCACTCCCGCGGCGAGGATCGAGCCGACGAGCGCGACCGCGAAGTTGACCGTGAGGCCGAACCAGGTCGCGATGTAGCCGGCGGCGAACGCGCCGATGGGGCCTACGCCCCACATCACCATGCGCAGCGACGCCGTCATGCGTCCCAGCAGCGCTGGAGGGCACTGCTTCTGGCGCATCGTCACCTGCACCACGTTGAAGACCACGACCATCATCACGGAGAAGAAGCCCGTGACGGTGACCACGAGGATCGCTGGCACGCGCGGCATCGCGAGGACGAACACCAGCGGCAGCGTCAGCAGCGCCTCGATGCCGGCCGCGACGGCGATCGAGCGGCCCTCGCCGAAGATCCTCACGAAGTACCTGGCGCTGAAGGCTCCCACGATGCCGCCCACCGCGGTCGCGGAGATGATGAGGCCGAACGTCGCCTCGCTCACGCCCAGGTTCCTCAGCAGCAGCACCGAGAACATGGTCCACATCACGGAGCCGAACAGGTTGAACATCGCGGTCGAGATCAGCAGCGGTCGGATCAGCGGGTGGCGCCAGACGAAGGTGAAGCCCTCGCGTATCTCGTCGACGATCCGGCTGCCGTGCTCGCGAGGGGCGGGCTCGTCGCTGGGCAGCCGCCACACGTTGAACGCGCTGATGAGGTAGCCGGCCGTCGCGAAGAACGGCAGGATCGGCGCCGCGACGAACCGGGCCAGGAAGCCGCCGAGTCCAGGGCCGGCGGCCCTCGCGGTCTCCGCAGACGTCTGCAGGGTCGAGTTGGCGTGGCCGAGCTGGCGGTGGTCGACGATGCTCGGCACGATCGCCAGGTACGCCATGTCGAAGAAGACCTGGGCCCCGGACAGGATCAGCGCGAGGATCCACACGGTCGAGACGCTCAGGCCCCCGGTGAACCACAGCACGGGCACCATCGCCATCGCCAGGGCGCGGACGATGTTGGCGCCGATGAGCACCTTGCGCCGGGACACCCGGTCCACCCACGCGCCGACGGGGAGGCTGAGCGCGAGGAACGCTAGGCCCTCGACCATGCCGAGGTAGCCGATCTGCACCTCGGTCGCGGCCAGGTAGGTGACCGCGATGATGGGCATCGCGACCTGGGCGATCTCGACGCCCACGGCGCCCACGGTCTCGCCGGTGAACAGCTGGACGAACGCGCGGTTGCGCCAGATCGACGGGAGCTCCTCCGGCGCGGTCTCGCCTGATTCGTTCCGAGGCTGCTCGGGCTCGGTCGTGACCTTCGGGTCGTCGTGGTCACTCGTCATGCGGCTCTCCTGGGCTGTGCTGGACACGGCTCGCGGCGGGCGCGATGCCGTGATGGCGCGCGAATGCGCGGCTGAACGCCGATTCCGAGGCGTACCCGGAGCGGGCGGCCACGGCGGCGACGGTGAGATCGGTGGTGGCGAGCAGATGAGCCGCGTGCTCGAGCCGCCAGGTCGCGACGTAGCGCATGGGCGTCGTCGCCGTCAGCTCGGCGAACCTGGCGGAGAAGGCGGAGCGCGACATGCCGGCCGTCCCCGCCATCGCGGCGACGTCCCAGTCGCGGGCAGGGTCCGCTTGCACCGCGGCCATGGCGGCGCCGATGCGGGAGTCGGCGAGCGCGGCCGCCATTCCCGTCCGCTCGGTCCAGGGATCCTCGACCCAGGCGCGCACGGCCAGGAGCACCAGGGCGTCGGCGAGACGCGTCATCACCTCCTCGGAGGCGGCCAGGCCGTCGACTGCCTCGCGGGCGATCATGCGGATCGTCTGGGGGATCCACCCTTCCGACAGCGTGTCCTTGGGGAAGATATGCAGCACTGGAGGCAAGCGGGTCAGCACCAGCCGGCCGGGCCCAGGAGCGACGTCGAGGGCGCCGATGACCACGCGGGTCGTGGGGGCGCCGTCGCCTGCCCTGCCTGCGGAGAAGTTCGCCGTCATCGTGCGCGTCTCGAGCGCGGTCCCGCCGGTCTCGGTCTCCGGCGTCGAGACGATGTCGTGCGCGTGGTCTCCCGCGACGAGCGCGAGGTGGTGGCGCTCGAGGTGCGTGGGCTTCTCGCCGTCGGCCACCAGCCAGCAGTCGCCCTCCGTGACGACGTACAGCGTGAGGGCCGATGCCTGCGGTGCGCGATGGAGCCGGTAGGGGGCGGCGAGCACCGCGTCGACATACGACGAGCGCTGGAGTCGCAGCGACGCCAGCGAGCCGGTCACGTCCGGTGTCCTCGAGCTGGCTGGGGGTGCGATCGTCACGTGGTCATTGTGGACCGGGACTGGCTCTGCGTCCATCGCGCTGGACGATCTGCACAATGGTGGAGACTCGGGCGAGCCAGCCCCCGGAGACGCAGAACGGCGGGACCGGACTCGAAGGTCCGATCCCGCCGTCTGTCTCGAAGTATGTCTAGGGTCGACGCCCTAGGAGCAGCCGCAGCCTCCGCAGGCGCAAGCGCCCGAGGTTTCCGTGGCAACGGTCTTGTCTTCCGTGACGTCGATCAGGTCGATCGTCTTTGCCTCTGCCATAGGGTCTCCTCTCGTCCGGGGTGCGGGAGCCGGCTGGATCCCGTCCCGTCACTGTACGCCCGAGATGTTTCCTCGGGAAGTCCAGCTTTCGGCCGGCTACCAGATGCTGACGCGGTCCTCTTCAGCGAGGTACAGCTCGTCGCCCTCGACCACGCCGAAGGCCTCGTAGAACGCCGCCATGTTGCGCACGATGCCGTTGACGCGGAACTCGCTGGGCGAGTGCGGGTCCGTGTTGATGCGCGTGATCAGCGCCTCGTCCCTGACCTTCGCCTGCTCGCACATGGCGTAGCCGATGAAGTAGCGCTGCAGCGCGGTGTAGCCGTCCAGCTCGGGCGCGTCGTCGATCGAGGCGATCCCCACATCGGCCAGCGCGATCGCGTACGCCTTGAGGCCGATCTCGAGACCTGCCAGGTCGCCGATGTTCTCGCCCACGGTGAGCTGGCCGTTGACCGTGTGCTCGTCGTCGAGTTGGGCGGGGGAGTAGCCGTTGAACTGCTCGATGAGCACCGCGGCGCGGGCGGAGAACGCCTCGCGGTCCTCGGCGGTCCACCAGTCGTCGAGCTTGCCAGTGCCGTCGTACTTGGAGCCCTGGTCGTCGAAGCCGTGGCCGATCTCGTGGCCGATCACCGAGCCGATGCCGCCGTAGTTGACCGCGTCGTCCGCGTC
>JAUIBG010000075.1 GCA_030428165.1 Actinomycetes bacterium | reverse complement strand
GGTCAAACGGGTTGTAGAGGAAGTGCCGCTCCGCCATCTCGACCGCGCGGCGGCCGGAGTCGAGGTACGCATCGAGCTCCTCGCCCGCACCGCGCTCGCGCGACTCGAACAGCTCACGTACCTTCTCGCGTCCCTTGGGCACGGTGACGTGCTCCGCCTTGTGGCGGTAGGTCCTGGGCTCGACATAGAGCTCGTACGCCGGGTCGAGCGGGATCAGCTCCAGCTGCTCCTCGGCAGTCGTGCCCATCATCTTGAAGAAGTGCTCGTAGATGGACGGCATGAGGTACCAGGACGGTCCGGTGTCGAAGCGGAAGCCGTCCGCGACCAGCTCGCCGGCACGGCCGCCCAGCGTGTCCCCGCGCTCCAGCAGCAGCACGTCGTGCCCCTCGCGTGCGAGCAGCCCCGCCGTCGCGAGACCGGCGATGCCGCCGCCGATCACGATGGTGCGCGTCCCACGCGCCTCCACCTCGACCTCCCAGTCGCTGTGCGTCTCGCCTGCCTGTGCGCCCCTGTCGTCCTCGGTCACGTCCGCTCCCTCCAGGTCGTCATCACGGCGCGTGCCGTCAGCCACGCCTTGGCGGTGCCCGGCACCCGCACGCGGGTGCCGTAGAGCTCGTCGACGTCAGTCGCGTCGGCGCGGTCGGTGAGCCCCTCGAAGAGGTTCAGCGCCGCGCGCACCGCGGCCCGCGCATCGTGGGGGAGGAGCGGGATGGTGGCCCTCGCATCGGCCAACTGCTGCCGGATCGTCGCGACCCAGGCGTCCTTGTCCGCCGCGGTGAGCCGGCCCTCGCCGCTCAGGTAGCTGCGGCCCAGGCGCTCGGTGTCGTCCGCGAGGTCGCGCAGGAAGTTGATGTTCTGGAAGGCGGCACCCAGCGCCCTCGCGCCCGCGACCACCTCGGCCTGCTGGTCGTCGGTCAGGGTCTCGTCGCGCACGAACACGCGCACGCACATCAGCCCGACCACCTCGGCCGAGCCGTAGACGTACGACGCGTGGGCGGCCTCGTCGTACGCGACCGGGCCGTCCGCATCGGCGCCGTCTCCCGGACTGCCGAGGTCCGCTCGCATCGAGTCGAAGAACGGCTGCGTGAGGTCCTCGCCGATGCCGGACGCGCGCGCCGTCAGGGCGAACGCGTGCAGCACCAGGTCCGTCGAGTAGCCGGTGCGCATGGCCTCGTGCGTGCGCGCGATGTAGTCGTCGAGCACCGACTCGCGCGCGGCGGCGTCGAGCCCGGCCTCCTCCGCGACGCCGTCGACGATCTCGTCGGCCACGCGCACCATCGCGTAGATGTTCCGCACGTGGGTGCGGTGGCGCGAACCCAGCAGCCGCGTCGCGAGCCCGAACGACGTCGAGTACTGGCGGATCACGTCGTCGGCGGCCACCTCGGCCGTGCGGGTGAACTTGTTCAGCGCGCTCGAGTCGTGGGCGGCCTTGGTCCGGGTCCGCATCAGACGCGCCTGCCCTCGAGGCTGGCCGCCATGCCGAGGATCACCGTCTGCAGGGCCGGCGGCACCTGCGGCGTCGACTGGGTGGCGACGCGGTGGAGGGCGTCGATCTCGCCGTCGATCATCTGCGCGACGTAGCGGCGAGCGCCGCAGTGGTCCAGCGCCTCGGTCACCGCGGCGAAGTCCTCGTCGCTGCTCGCGGCGGCCAGCGCCACCTCGATGCTCGGCCAGGCCGACGTCATGCGCGCGTACGCCATGATCACCGTCTGCTTGCCCTCGCGCAGGTCCGAGTAGGCGTCCTTGCCGTGCTCGGCGGCGTCGCCGAACGTCGACAGCAGGTCGTCCTGCATCTGGAACGCGAGTCCCAGGTAGCGCCCGGCGTCGACGAGGGAAGGCTCCATGCCGGCATCGGCTCCCGCCAGCGCCGTCGCGACCTTGAGCGGCAGCTCGAACGAGTAGGTCGCCGTCTTGTACGCGGTCATCGACAGGATCGTGGCGAGGTCCGGCTCGACCATCCCGTGGCTGAGCGCGACGTCGGTGTGCTCGCCAGCCACCGTCTCGACGATCGCGTGGTCCAGCGCGTCGAGCAACCGGATCCTGGTGTGCTCGTCCACCGCTGCCCGCGCGAACACCTGGTGCGCGTGCGACAGCAGCAGGTCGCCCATCAGGATCGCGCCCGTCCTCGCCCAGTGGAGATCGGGGCTGAGCAGTCCGTGCGAGGCATCGCGCCCCGTGGCGTGGTCCGCCATGAGGTGGCCGATGAGGTTGGGCCTGCCGCGGCGCATGATGTCGCCGTCGATGACGTCGTCGTGGAGCAGGAAGGCGTAGTGGAGCACCTCGATCGCTGCCGCCAGCCGGATCGCCGAGGGCCGATGCGGGTGGTCGGCCGCGCGCTCGCCCAGCAGGGCGTCGAACGCGGAGACGGTGAGGATGGGACGGACGAGCTTGCCGCCGAGCACGTGGTTCGCGGCCGACTCCCATAGCCTGCAGAACTGTGGCCCGTAGGCCGCCGCGACGGTCGCGCCGTCGTCGAAGTAGCGGCGCACCTCGGCCTCGATCGCGTCGCGCAGCACGGGATTCGAGTCGACGACCGGTCGGGCCATGGCTACACCGCCCCGATCTCGCGCAGCTGCGGCAGCTGCATGACCATCCACGGCGAGAAGGCGAACGGGGCCTTCTCCACGGCATCGGCCAGGTCGGCGGCCGGGAGCCACGCGAACTCGGCGACCTCGTCGGGGTCGAGATCGAGCTCGCCCACCAGGTGCGCGACGTGGACGGGGCAGATCTCGTTCTCCACCACGCCGCTGGCGTCGACCGCCCGGTACCGGAAGTCGGGGAGGGCGACCCTGACATCGGCCACGGTCGTGCCGATCTCCTGAGGCGAGCGTCGGTGGATCGCGTCGATCATCCCCTCGCCGGGCGCAGGATGGCCGCAGAAGCTGTTGGTCCAGACGCCTGGCCACGTCTTCTTGCCCAGCGCGCGGCGGGTGACGAGCACCGCGCCGGCCTCGTTGACGACGTAGCAGGAGAAGGCGAGGTGCAGCGGGGTGTCAGTGGTGTGGACCGTCGCCTTCTCGGCAGTGCCCGTGGGCGTGCCGTCCTCGTCGAGCAGCACCACGAGCTCGGGCGGCGCGTCGCGCTCGCTCTCGTGCAGAGGCGGCAGTGAGGTCACGGTCACCAGTCCTTCAACCACACCCGTCCATCACCGATTTCAATAGTCGAATCGGTCCAAGGTGTGAGGATCAGCCTAGCGGTCAGGAGGCCGGAGTCAGAGCCTTGACCCACCGCTCGCCCGAGGTCGCGAAGCCGACTTTCCGCAGGTATTCGCGGTCGGTCGACTCAGACGGGACGAGGTCGACGCTGGTGAAGCCCGCGTCGGCGAGAGCGCCCCCGTCGCGGTACACGAACTGGCCGGGCGTGAAGTCGCGGAAGCGGGGCTTGACCCAGTCGAGCTCGATCTCGCCGGTGCCGTCGCCGCGGTCGCGCAGGGCCACGACGCCCACCGCCTCGTCGCCGCGCACCACGAGCAGCACGTAGCGGCCCTCGGCGTCGTCGAGGTCGAACGCCGGCGCCCAGGTGGCGACGTCGTCGTGGTGCTCGTTCAGCACGTGGCGCAGGTACAGGTTGTCGGGGGAGACCGGCAGCGCCTGGTAGACGCCAGGGTCGTCCGCCTCGCGGTACAGGCGCCACAGCCAGTAGGTGTTGATGATCGCGATCGCGAGGTTCATCGCGAAGAACGGCCAGATGCCGATGATCGCGTTGTAGGCCGTGGCGATGACCGAGCCGGCGAGGTTCATCCAGCGGAAGCGGAGCACCCTGGCCTGGGTGAGGGAGATGACGACGAGTGCGGAGCCGATCCAGCCGATCGCCTCGAGAACGATGTCCATGGCGCCAGGCTAGGCCCGGCGCGCGATGCCGCTAGGAGTCGGCGCGCGCTGGTCCCCGGAAGACCGCGGCGAGGAGCGCTGCACTCGTCTCGCCGGCATCGGCCCCGGCGATGATCTGACGAGCGGCCGCCTGCGTCATCGCGTCGACCATCGTCGCAGCGAAGGCGGGGGAGTCGACCCCCAGGTCCTCGAGCGCGGCCTCGAGCGGTGCCAGCGCGCCGCGGTGCAGGGCCTCGAGGCGTGCGCGCTGGTCCGGTGTCAGCACGCCAGGGTCAAGCTGGCTGAATCCGCGGTGAGCGTCGTCCGTGGCATTGGCCAGTCCGTGCTCGACGAGCCTGGTGACCCGCTCCGCAGGGGTCCCGGCGTCGCCCAGGTCCTGGGCCACGTGGGCGTGGGCCATGTCGAAGGCGAAGTCGAGGACTGCGGCCACCAGCTCATCGGTCGACGGGAAGTACTGGTAGACGCTCGACCGCGCGATGCCGGCGGCCTTTCCCACGGCCTGGGGCGTCAGGGCCTGCGGGCCGCCGGTCGTCAGCAGCTCGAGTCCCGCCGTGAGCAGCGCGCCGCGGCGCATCCTGTGGTGCTCGGCGACGGTCGCCGCCTCGATCTTGGGCACCTCGACCTCCCCCGCGAGCCTGTGCCGGTCATCTTACCGACACAATTGTGGATAAGATGCCGACATGAGTGACGAGAACATCATCTCCGCCGATCCCCGCCGCTGGTGGGCGCTCGCCGGCATCGCGCTGGGCGTCTCCGTGGTGATCATGGACGCGACCGTCGTGAACGTGTCGCTGCCGACGATCATCCGCGACCTCGGGTTGACCTCCACTGAGGCCGAGTGGATGAACGCCGTCTACTCGCTGGTGTTCGCCGCGCTGCTGCTCATCTCGGGCCGTGTGGGCGACATCTGGGGACGCAGGAGGCTCCTGGTGGTCGGCGTCGTGGTCTTCATGATCGCCTCGCTCGCCGCCGGGGCGGCCTCCAGTCCCGAGGCGATCATCGCTGCGCGACTGCTCCAGGGCATCGGCGCCGCCGCCATGCTCCCCTCGACGCTGTCGCTGCTGAACGCCATGTTCCACGGCCGGGAGCGCGCGATCGCCTTCGCCGTGTGGGGCTCGACGATCGGCGGCATGGCGGCAGTGGGTCCGCTGGTGGGAGGCTGGCTCACCACCTACGCGACGTGGAGCTGGGCCTTCTGGATGAACATCCCGGTGGGCCTGGTGGTGCTCGCCCTGGTCCTGTGGGCCGTGCCCGAGTCACGGGACACGAGCCACGGCACAAGGCTCGACGGCATCGGCGCAGTGATGTCCGCGGTGGGCCTCGGAGCGATCGTGTTCGCCCTGATCGAGGGCGCCAACTACGGCTGGCTGACGACCGACTCCGGCGCCCTGTCGCCCGTGCCCGTCGTGGGCGCCTTCGGCGTGCTGGTCACCGTCGCGTTCGTCGTGATGCAGCGCCGCCGCAAGGCCGCAGGGCGCGTCGTCCTCGTCGACCTCTCCCTGTTCGGCCTGCCGACCTTCCGCTACGGAGCGATCGCGGCGCTGGTCGTGGCGCTCGGCGAGTTCGGTCTCCTCTTCACGCTGCCGCTGCTGCTGCAGAACGCCCTGGGCTACACGGCTCTCGGCACTGGATGGCTGATCGTCGCGCTCGCGGCCGGCACCTTCGTCATCTCGGGCGCCTCGCCGCGCTTCGTCGCGCAGTTCGGGCCGCGCGCCGTGGTGCGCGCGGGTCTCGCGCTCGAGGCCATCGCGGTCGCCGGCATCGCGATCACGGTGTCGTCCACCGTGCCCGGCTGGCTCATCGCGGTGCTGCTGTTCGTCTACGGCACGGGCGTGGGCCTCGCCACGGCGCAGCTCACCTCGGTGATCCTGGCCGATGTGCCGGTCGAGGAGTCGGGTCAGGCCTCCGGCCTCCAGTCGACGGTCCGCCAGCTGGGCTCGTCGCTGGGCGTGGCGGTGCTCGGAACGCTGCTCATCGTGTCCCTCGGCGCTTTCACGTCCCGCAATCTCGACGACGCCGGGGTTCCCGCGGCGCAGGCCGAGCAGGTGACGACTGCCGTGCGCGACAGCCTGGGTGCGGTGATTCCCGCGCTCGAGGCCGACTCCGCCACCAGCGCAGCGGGTCAGGCCGCTGCGGACGCGCTCATCTCGGCGACACGGCTCACCACGGGTGTGGCAGCTGTCGTGATCGTCGGAGGACTGGCCGCGACCCTGGCACTCCCGCCGGACCGTCGCAGGCGCGAGTCCGACGAGGCGGGGGCGGCAACCGCGTCGGAGTGAGCTCCTGGCGGCTGTCGCACCTCCGTGTGACGATGAGTCGCAGGCGGTGCCACCCGGGCCCGCGCGAGCAAGGGAGCTCAGCATGGCGAGCGTGTCCACGTACCTCAATTTCGACGGCACCTGCCTCGAGGCGTTCGAGTTCTACAAGCGCGTGTTCGGGACCGAGTACGTCGCCGATGTGATGTTCATGCGGGACATCCCGTCGGGTGACGACGCCGCGCCTCTCACCGAGGAGGAGGGCGGCAGGGTCATGCACGTCGCCCTGCCGATCCTCGGCGGACACCAGATCATGGGCACCGACATCCTGCCGTCCTGGGGCAGCACCGCAGTCCAGGGCAACACGATGTACATCAACCTGATCTGCGACAGTCAGGATCAGCTGCGCGAACTGTACGCGGGGCTGGCGGATGGCGCACAGCGCACCCAGGAGCCCAAGGCCGAGTTCTGGGGCGACCTGTACGCCGAGGTGGTGGACCGGTTCGGCATCCAGTGGATGCTCATCGCCGCGCTGGACGCGTAGGTCTTGGGGCTAGCGTGGACGGGTGAGCGCTTCCTGGGCACCCAAGGCCTTCGTCACCATCCTGCACGCCGGAGTCGTCGCGGCGTCGGTCACCTACCTGCTCGGCCTGTGGCCCGGCGCCGCGGGAGAGGCTGTGGTCGCAACGCCCACGCGAGTCTGGCTGCTGATCGCCCTCGCGGTGACCTACCTCGCCCGCCTGCTCGTCACGCAGTACGTCATGGTGACACGCGACTTCCCGTGGGAGGAGGCGCTGCCGGTGGGCATATGGGTGGTGATCTGCCAGGCCACCTTCGCGTGGGCCGGCGGCACCAACGCCGATGCCGTGTCCTGGGTCGCGTGGGCCGGAGTCACGCTCTATGCGTTCGGGTCGTGGCTCAACACGGGCTCGGAGGCCGCCAGGCGGCGCTTCAAGGCGGGCGGCGCCCACCGCGGCGAGCTGTTCACCGGGCACGCCTTCCGCTTCACCCGTCACCCGAACTACCTTGGCGACTCGCTGCTGTTCACGGGCTTCGCAATGGTGACCGGCTCGTGGTGGGCCGCAGTGATCCCCGTCGTCATGACCGCCATGTTCGTCGGAATGCACATCCCGCGGCTGGACGCCCACATGGCGCAGCACTACGGCGAGCAGTGGGCAGCCTACGCGGCCCGCACCAAGAAGCTGGTCCCCGGCGTCTACTAGCCGCGACCGCGCCGGGAACACATTGCACCGGCACGCTGTTGCCATAGGCGTGCTCGACGTCGAGCCTCCCTGAAGCCCCTCGACAGATCGGCACGCCATGACTGACCTCAGCCCCGCCCGCGCACGGCTTGCGCTGTTCGCGCTCGCGCTCGGCGGATTCTCCATCGGCGCCACCGAGTTCGTGGCGATGGGGCTGCTGCCGGACATCGCGCGCGACGTCCTGCCCGGCCTGTGGGCTACCGACCAGGAAGCAGCGCTCGCGCGCACGGGGATCATCATCTCCGCGTACGCCGCCGGCGTGGTCGTCGGCGCCCCGACGATCGCGGCCGTCGCCGCGAGGTTCCCCCGCAAGACGCTGCTGATGTGGCTGGGCGCCACCTTCACCGTCTTCACCGTGGCCTCGGCACTCGCGCCCACCTTCGAGTCGATCGTCGCGTTCCGCTTCCTCTCCGGCCTGCCTCACGGCGCCTACTTCGGCGTCGCCGCGCTGGTCGCCGCGCAGCTGCTCGGCCCCGAGAAGCGGGGCAAGGCCGTCGCGTTCGTCCTCAGCGGCCTCACCGTCGCCAACGTGATCGGTGTGCCCACCATCACCTTCATCGGCCAGGCCGTGGGATGGCGCCCGGCCTACCTGGTCGTCGCGGCGCTGTTCGGCGCGACCACGCTCGCCGTGTGGGCCTTCGTCCCCCAGCAGGCGGGCGACAGGAACGCCACCGTCAAGCGCGAGCTCGCGGCCTTCACCAAGCCCGCAGTGTGGTTCGCCCTGCTCACGGGCGCGCTAGGTTTCGGCGGGTTCTTCGCCGTCTACACCTATGTCTCCCCGCTCGCGACGGAGATCTCGGGGCTGGGCGAGTCCTTCGTGCCGCTCGCCCTGGTCACGCTGGGGCTCGGCACGACCATCGGCAACATCTACGGCGGCAACCTTGCCGACCGGGGCGCCCTGCGAGCTGTCTTCATCCTCTTCGGCGCATTCTCCGCGGCCCTCCTGGCGCTCGCGCTGCTGGCGCCGACCATCCCGGGCCTCTTCATCGGGCTCTTCGCCGTGGGCCTGACGGGCTCGGCGATCTCGCCCGCGATCCAGACGCGCCTCATGGACGTCGCAGGCGACAGCCAGACCATGGCCGCCGCGGTCAACCACTCCGCGCTCAACATGGGCAACAGCCTCGGGGCCTTCCTCGGCGGGGCCGTCATCGCCGCGGGCTGGGGCTTCGTCGCCCCCACATGGGTGGGCCTGCTGCTGTGCGTCCCCGGCGTGCTCTTCGCGCTCGCGGGCGGCTGGGTGACGAGCCGTGCGGCACGTCGCACCCCGGCCGATGCCGGGGCCACCGAGCCCGTGCCGGCAGCGGTCTAGCGGGACGAGCGCCCGCGCCAGGCCTCGATGAGCGCGGTCGCCAGCGGACGGATCACGACACCCTCGTCCTCGAGAACCCGCCGTGCCTTGCGGCGATTGACCAGGATGCCGGTGACGCCCATCGCCCACGGCAGCGCGAGGGTCGCGAAGGCGACGCGGTAGTCGGACAGCGAGTACTCGGTGACGCCAGGCTCGGCCACGAGCTCGAGGGTGACGCCCACGAGCGCGACGCCGGCGATCGTCCCGACGAACCCGCCCATGTTCGCCACCGCAGTCGACACCGAGAGGCGGCCCTGCGGACTGAACGTGCGCGCGAAATCCAGGCCGATCAGCGACGCCGGCGTGCCCAGGCCCATGACGGTCATGAACAGGATCAGCTGCCACATCGGCCGCTCCGTGGGCCACGCCAGCAGTGCGACCCAGGCCGCCGCGATGATGGCGGCGCTCGCGAGCGCGAGCGTGCTGCGGCGCATCGGGAACCGTCCGGTGAGCGCGCCGATGATGGGCGCGGCGACCATGTTCGCCACCACCATCACCACGAGCAGCGAGCTCGCCGCCTGGGCGCTGAGCCCCTGGGCTGAGACCAGGAACGGCACGCCCCACAGCAGGGCGATGGTGCTGGGTGCGAACAGGCCCGTCCAGTGAGTCCAGAAGCCCAGCTGCACCCCGGGGTGCCTGGCCGCCTCCCACATCGTCGCCGTGGGAGCCTGGCTGGCGGAGCCGTGCGCGGCGCCGGCACGAGGGCCGATGCCCACCCACGCGAGGATGGCGACGGCGAGACCGGCGACTGCGAGCGACGCGAATGCCGGAGTCCATCCCTGGGTGTGGAGCTGCCACGCGACCGCGACGGCGGTGACGATCTGGCCCAGCTGCCCCGCGGTGCCGAGAACCTGCGTGAGCAGCGGCACCCGACGGGGTGGGAAGTTGTCGGCGATCAGGCGGTTGGCGGCGACGAAGATGGGCGCGTCGCCGGCGCCGATGAGGATGCGGGCCGCGAGTGCGAGCTCGAGGTGGCCCGTGAAGGCGAGCAGCGCCTGGCCCGAGGCCATCACGACCGAGCCGGCGACGATCACCGACCGCGCGCCGAACCTGTCGATGAGGAAGCCTGCCGGCACCTGCAGTCCCGCGTAGACGGCGACCTGGAGCACCGGGAGCAGGGACAGCGTCGCGGCGCCGATGCCGAACCTGTCGATCGCCTCGACGCCGGCGACGCCCAGCGACGTGCGGTGGACGACGGCGAGCAGGTAGGCGGCGATGCCCACGGCGAGGATCAACCAGGCGGAGCGTTGCCGCGCGATCCCTGCCACAGCCGTCCTCTCGCTCGTGGCCCCGGCGGGCCGCGCCTCAGACTACGGCAGGGCGCGCGCCTGTGGACGAAGGGCCAGGCGCGTGCGACGATGCGCCGGTGACCACTCACCCGGCTGACTCCCACGACCAGATCCGCGTCCGCGGTGCGCGCGAGAACAACCTCAAGGACGTGTCCGTCGACCTGCCCAAACGGCGGCTGACGGTGTTCACCGGCGTCTCGGGATCCGGCAAGTCCTCGCTGGTCTTCGAGACGATCGCGGCGGAGTCCCGGCGCATGATCAACGAGACCTACAGCTCGTTCATCCAGGGCTTCATGCCCAGCCAGTCCCGCCCCGACGTCGACCTCCTCGAGGGGCTGACGACCGCGATCATCGTCGACCAGGAGCCGATGGGGGCGAACGTCCGCTCGACGGTCGGCACCGCGACGGACGTCAACGCGATGCTCAGGATCCTGTTCTCGCGGCTGGGCGAGCCCCATATCGGCCCTCCGCAGGCGTTCTCGTTCAACGTGGCGACGTCGTCGGGCTCCGGCTCCGCCACCGTGACCCGCGCCGACGGCTCGAGCGTGCGCGAGCATCGCGAGTACTCCGTGACGGGAGGCATGTGCGTCCGCTGCGAGGGCACAGGGCGCATCAGCGAGCTCGACCTCACGGAGCTGTTCGACGAGTCCAAGTCTCTCGCCGAGGGCGCGCTCACGATTCCCGGCTACACCGCAGACGGATGGATGGTGCGGATCTTCACCGAGTCGGGCTTCCTCGACCCGGACAAGCCCATCGGGAAGTACTCCAAGCGCGAGCGCGACGACTTCCTCTACAAGGACCCGGTCAAGGTGAAGATGGCCGGCATCAACATGACCTACGAGGGCCTGATCCCCAAGATCCAGAAGTCGATGCTGTCCAAGGACCGGGATGCGATGCAGCCCCACATCCGCGCG
>JAUIBG010000228.1 GCA_030428165.1 Actinomycetes bacterium | reverse complement strand
AATCGCTGCGCCAGGCGCTCGCGACGGACGGCTTCGACCCGGCGTTCGGCGCCAGGCCCCTCAAGAGGCTCATCCAGACCAGGATCCTCAACGAGCTCGCCAAGGAGATCGTGGAGGGACGGCTCGCCGAGGGCGACGAGGTCACGCTGGGCTGGGAGATTGAGGCCGACGGCTCCGGCCACCTCACGATGGCGTAGGCCGCGTCAGCTCATCACGAGGTCGATCGCGGCGTCGAGCTCCTCGGGGTCTACCGTGAAGTGCGCGTGCCTCTCGTCGACGACGGGAGTGCCGGCAACCGCGGTGTAGCGCAGTCCGCCTGAGCAGGCCAGCGAGGCGTAGTACGGGAAGCGGTGGTGGTCGGGCATGATCTCGACCACCGCCGTGCCCGCGGCGCAGAATGCGAGGTTCGCGAGGGCGGCGCCGTGCGCGCCGACGACCAGCTCCGCATCCGCGAACGCGTCGGGCGCGAACGGGTCGTCGCGCGGCTCGAAGCGCTCCAGCCCCCAGCGCGCAGCGACCTCCTCGAGCGCCTCTGCGTTCGCCACTGCTCGCTTGTCCCCCTCGCGGGTGAGGAGCAGCCTGCGGCGCCGCTCACCGGTGCCGTAGCCCAATGATCGCAGCGCAACCGACGGCGCCTCGGTGTACTGGCGCTCGCGCCCTGGCAAGGCGGTCTGCACGAGGCGATCGCAGACGAGCCGCGTGTGCGGCTCCGTCCTCACGATGCGTTCCTCGCGGATCCCGAGATCCGCGGTGATCCGGTCGAGATCGGGGGTGCGGAAGCCCGTCATCACGATGTGGTCGGCGTCTGAGATGTCGTAGCCACCCTCGATCAGGAGCCCCAAGCGCCCGATGCCGTCGAGCAGGGCGTGCGCATAGTTGGTGCTTGCGAATGCGGTGGCCAGGTTCACGGTGGTGCCGGTCAGCCTGACAGCGTCGCTGAGGCCATGAACCGAACGGAAGTCCTGGTAGCGCTCCTGTTCGTGGAGGAACACCGCATCGGTGAGCAGCGTCCCCGCGGCAGTGATCGGCCAGCCAGCACGCCTCAGCAGGAGCCCCTGGTCGAACTCGCCGTATCCCGTTGCGGGCAGCGCGTCGACGACGGGGGCGTCGAACTCCAGGGGCGTGCCGTCGAAGTACGAGGCATCGGCCCACGGCGCTCGGCGGGCGGCGCGCGTCTCGTGGAACACTCCCTCACCGCGAGAGGCCGCCTCGCTCATGGTGGCGAAGGCCACCGGAGGCATGGGAGCTCCTGGGACGGTCATGCGCGCTCTCCCTTCGACGTCATGCATTCTGGACTGCTGTGGCCGCGCTCTCGACGAGCACCCTGTCGCCGTCGTCGTCCAGCGCGCGCAGCGCCCGGTCGGCGGCATGAGCCGATGCGGCCCGCAGCACCGGGGCCTGCTCGCCGTCCGCGAGCACCAGCAGCGCTGCGAGGGTCTTCTGCACCCGCAGCGCGACCTCGAGGATGCCCGCGCCGTCGCGCGCGATCGGGCGCAGCGCATCGTCGACCAGGTCCGAGAACGAGACGCCAGGCACGTGGATCCCCGAATAGTCGACCGATTCGTCGGGCTTCACCTGGAGCACGCGCGTCAGCACGCGCTGCAGCGCGCCGAGCACGTCGATCGCTGTGCCGGGATCGTTCACTGCGGGCGACAGCGCTCGAGAGCCGATCTCGGACAGCGCCACCAGGCCCAGCCGCGGATCCTGCTCGTAAGTGCGATGGGGCTCGATCAGGACGGCCGCGCGCACGTCGCCATCGATGTCGTCCGTGCCCGTGACGTATGCGAGCGCCTCCCCCACGCCGAGAGCGGTACCCGGCAGCACGGCGAGGTGGACGGTGACGTCGCGACCCTTCGCGCAGTCGGCGAGGTAGTCCATGGCGATCGAGGTCACGTAGCCCGCGGACTCCGCCACGACCGCGCGTGCGCCGGGAGGGATCGAGACCGAGGGGGCTCCCCCGAGGTGCGGCCGCTCGGCGTAGGCACAGGCCGTCTCGGTGGCGGCGGCCTCGACGCGGTCGATCACGTCGGCCACCCGGCCGAAGCCCGTGAGGTGGTTGATCCAGCGCAGCAAGGTGACGACGACGACCGCCACCACGATCAGGGTGCCGAGGAACAGCACGGTCTTCCCGGCATCGGTCACGGCGCCGCTCGCGAGGGCAATGATGCCGACGATCGCGA
>JAUIBG010000227.1 GCA_030428165.1 Actinomycetes bacterium | reverse complement strand
ATCGGCACGACGGACTCCCGCGGCCTCATGCACTGCCTCTGGGAGGTCATCGACAACTCCGTCGACGAGGCGCTCGGCGGCCACGGCGACCGGATCGACATCGTGCTGCACCCCGACGACTCGGTCGAGGTGCGCGACCACGGGCGAGGCATCCCCGTTGACGTGGAGCCGCGCACCGGCCTGACGGGCGTCGAGGTCGTGATGACCAAGCTGCACGCGGGCTCGAAGTTCGGCGGCGGCTCCTACGGAGCCTCCGGCGGTCTGCACGGTGTCGGTGCCTCCGTCGTGAACGCGCTGAGCGAGCGCCTCGACGTGTGGGTCGACCGCGGCGGCAGGACGCATCACATGGCATTCCACCGCGGCGAGCCCGGCACGTTCGCGGACTCGTCGGCCGGTCCGGCCCCCGAATCGCCGTTCACGCCGTTCACCACGGGTTCCGAGCTGCAGGTCGTCGGCAAGGTCGCGAAGGCCACGACGGGCACCAGGGTGCGCTACTGGGCCGACCGTGCGATCTTCAGCAAGTCCGCGAGGTTCGTGTACGAGGACCTGGTCGAGCGCGCGCGGCAGACGGCGTTCCTGGTGCCGGGGCTCACCCTGACCATCACCGACGCCCGCGGCGAGGAGACCAAGGAGGAGTCCTTCAGGTTCGACGGCGGAGCCAAGGACTTCGTCGACTTCCTCGCACCCGACCACTCGATCACGGACACCCTCGAGCTGACCGGCTCGGGCACCTACACCGAGACCGTGCCCGTCCTCAAGCCCAACGGGACCCTCGTGAGCGAGGAGGTCGAGCGCGAGTGCCAGGTCGACATCGCGCTCAGGTGGGGCATCGGCTACGAGACGACCATGAAGTCGTTCGTGAACATCATCGCCACCCCGAAGGGCGGCACCCACCTCGCCGGCTTCGAGGCCGGCCTGGTGAAGACGATGCGCAAGGCGATCGAGTCGAACGCGCGCAGGCTCAAGCTCACCGGCAAGGACGGCTCGGAGAAGATCGAGAAGGACGACATGCTGGCGGGCCTGTCGGCGATCGTCACGGTGCGCATCCCCGAGCCGCAGTTCGAGGGTCAGACCAAGGAGGTGCTCGGCACCGGACCGGTGCGCGGCATCGTGTCCAAGGTCGTCGAGAAGGAGCTGGGCGCGTTCCTCGCGTCGAGCAAGCGCGACGAGAAGGCGCAGGCCACCGCCGCGATGGAGAAGGTCATCGCGGAGATGCGCGCGCGCGTCGCGGCGCGCAAGCAGAAGGAGATCTCGCGCCGCAAGAACGCGCTCGAGACGTCCACCCTGCCTGCCAAGCTCGCCGACTGCAGGGCGACCAGCATCGAGACCTCGGAGTTGTTCATCGTCGAGGGCGACTCGGCTCTCGGCACTGCCAAGCTGGCGCGCAGCTCCGACTTCCAGGCGCTGCTGCCCATCCGCGGCAAGATCCTCAACGTGCAGAAGGCGTCCATCACGGACATGCTCCACAACGCCGAGTGCGCCTCGATCATCCAGGTGATCGGCGCGGGCTCGGGGCGCACGTTCGAGCTCGACCAGGCCCGCTACGGCAAGATCATCCTGATGACAGACGCCGATGTCGACGGCGCCCACATCCGCACCCTGCTGCTGACGCTGTTCTTCCGCTACATGCGGCCGCTCGTCGACGCCGGGATGGTCTACGCCGCGGTTCCGCCCCTGCACCGCGTCGAGGTGAAGGGCAGCCCCCGCAAGCCGCGCGAGCACATCTACACGTACTCCGACGCCGAGCTGAAGTCGACGCTCGCGGACCTGCGCAAGCGCGGCCGCTCGTACAACGAGGACATCCAGCGCTACAAGGGCCTGGGCGAGATGGACGCCGACCAGCTCGCGGAGACCACGATGGACCCCGCGCACCGGACGCTGCGCCGGATCACCGCCGCGGATGCCCACAAGGCCGAGCAGGTCTTCGAGCTGCTGATGGGCAACGAGGTGGCTCCTCGGCGCGACTTCATCGTCGCCGGAGCCGCGCACATCGACAGGGACGCGATCGACGCCTAGTTCTTAGTCGGTGACTGAGCCGAGTTCCGTATCCGCGGCTTCCGCTGTCGCCGGCTTGACCTGCGGTGCGCGGGTGGGAGCCTCGGCGAGGTTCTGCAGAATGTCTTCGTAGAAGTCCCTCGTGGACTTGATGACGTTGTCGACGAATCCTGGGTTCTTGCCGCTGC
>JAUIBG010000074.1 GCA_030428165.1 Actinomycetes bacterium | reverse complement strand
CGCATCGGCAAGTCCGTCGTGGGCTCCTTCTTCGCAGCATTCACTGCCGCCGGCATTGTCGCGACCGTCGTGACGTCGTTCTCGACGGCGACCACCCTGGGCATGACCCTGACGGTCTCGGTCGCGGCCGTCGTGGCCCTCGCGGCAGCATCGGCAATGCCGTGGCTGCTCGATCCGTCGCGGGAGCGCGGAGCCGATGCGGTGCGCGAGCACCATGCGCGGAAGCTGCCGGTGCGAGGCATCGTCCTCGTCGGCCTGCTGCTGCTCGGCGCGTTCGTGGCGGACTCGACGGTGCAGTCGTGGAGCTCCATCTACCTGAGCGACACGCTCGGCGCACCCGAGGCTCTGGTGCCCCTCGGGCTCGGCGTCTACCTCGCGCTGACGCTCATCACGCGCACGGCGCTCGACTTCGTCGTCCGCGCCTACGGCCGGTTCGCCCTGGGCGCTGTGACGATGGGAATCGCGATCGGCGGGGCCGTGCTGCTCGCGCTGGTCCCCCACGAGTGGGTGGCGATCGCGGGCTTCGGCGTGATGGGCCTGGGCGTCGGCGCGATCGTGCCGCTCGTCTACTCGGCGGCGGGCGACCTCGCACCGGAGCGGTCCGACGAAGTCGTCGCACGGGTGAACATCTTCCAGTACGGAGGATCCGTGGTCGGTGCCGTCGTGCCCGGCTTCATCAGCGACGCGATCGGTCTCAACTGGGCGTTCCTCGTGCCGGCGCTGCTGCTCGCTCCGCTGGTCCTCGCCGTCGGCGTGTTCCGGGCTCCGAAGCAGGAGTCGACGGCTCAGGTCGCCTGACGCGCGCATCGCGCCAGCCGGCGACGAAGCGTGGCTAGTCGACCTCGACGAAGTTGACGGAGCGCACCTCGCTCGAGGGGCCGAGCGGCTTGCCCGGCATGGTGCAGCTGTCCTCGCGCCGCACTCGCACGATGAGCGCCCAGGCAAGCAGGCCGACGGCGATGAGGCCGAGGTAGGGCTGCACCGGGCCGAACCAGCGCAGGGCGCCGGAGTAGCCGAGCGCCAGCAGCGCGAGCTTGTTGCAGACGGGACAGCCCACCGCGAAGTATGCGGCGAACGCGCCTGCCGCTCCCAGCTTGCCCTCGCGATCCCGAGGTCGTCCCTCCGGCGAGGCCACGTAGGTGGCGGCCAGGAGTCCGCTGAGAATCGCGGTCGCGATCAGCACCGGCTGCGACCACCAGGTCGGCGGGACGTCGCGGCCGAACACCGGGTTGTCGATGAGGTCGGTCGGAACTGCGATCAGCAGATAGGTCGCAGCGGCGGTGCCGAGGGCGAACCACCATCGTCGAGCGGGCCAGTGTCGGAGCGAGCGTGCGAAGCCGGTCATCTCGCAATGATACCCCGTGGGGTATTCATCCCTACCAGTGCTGGTGGATCGACTCGCGCAGCAGGCGGTCGTAGACGTCGCGGACGGCGGCGTCGAAGTCCTCGGTGATGCGCGGGTCCCCGATCAGCGCGGCGGCCTCCGCGTTCGCGCGTGCCTGGGAGACGTTCCTGGCGCCGGGGATCACGGAGGTGACCCCTGGCAAGGAGGCGATCCAGGCCAACGAGGCGGCCGGAAGCGAGATCTCCTCGTCCAGGGTCTCAGTGAGGATGCGGACGGCCTCGAGACCGGTCTCGAAGTCGACGCCCGAGAACGTCTCGCCGCGGTCGAAGGCCTCGCCCTGGCGGTTGTAGGTGCGGTGGTCGTTCGCCGCGAAGGTCGTGTCCGCGCCGTACTTGCCGCTGAGGAGACCGGAGGCCAGCGGGACCCTGGCGAAGATCGCCACGCCGGCCTCCTGCGCCGCCGGGAGCACCTCGTCGAGCGGCTTGAGGCGGAAGGGATTCAGGATGATCTGCACGTTGGTCACGTGCGGCCTGGCGATCGCCATGAGCGCCTGATCGCAGGTCTCGACGGAGACGCCGTACGCGTCGATGCGGCCGCGGATCACCATGTCGTCGAGCGCGTCGTAGGTCGCGTTGGCGGAGATCACGTCGCTCGGCGGGCAGTGGAGCTGCACCAGATCCAGGGTGTCGACGCCCAGATTGTCCCTGGACCGCGCGTTCCACTCGTCGAACGCCCCCGCGTGGTAGTTCTCGGCGAGCTGGTCGACGCGCCGGCCCATCTTGGTGGCGACGACGATGCCCTGGTCGCGATGGGTGGCGAGGAATCGGCCGATGATCGACTCGGCGCGGCCGTCTCCGTAGACGTCGGCGGTGTCGAACAGTGTGACCCCGGCATCGACCGATGCGGCCAGCACCTCGAGCGCGGTGCCCTCGTCCACGTCGCCCCAGTCGGCGCCCAGCTGCCAGGTTCCGAGGCCGATGGCCGAGACCGTCCTTCCAGTGCGTCCCAGTGGGCGCTGCTCCATCGCCGCCTCCTCGCGTCGTGTCGTGGTGGTGTTCCGCCAGTCTGGCACGCCCGACCACGGCCGTCTGCCATCGAGCGTCTGTCCCCGGTCGTCGTCTGCGAGGCACAATGGGCGCATGACGACGATCAGCGACTTCAGCGCGACGGCGCTGACCGGTGCGGAGCAGGACCTGTCTCAGTACGCGGGGCAGGTGGTGCTCGTGGTGAACACCGCGAGCAAGTGCGGGTTCACGCCCCAGTACGCCGGCCTCGAGAAGCTGTACACCGCGTTCGCCGACGACGGCTTCACGGTGCTGGGCTTCCCGTGCAATCAGTTCGCCGCGCAGGAGCCAGGCTCCGCGGAGGACATCGGCGAGTTCTGCCAGGTCAACTACGGCGTGACCTTCCCGATGTTCGACAAGGTCGACGTCAACGGCGCGGACGCCCATCCGCTGTTCACGTGGATGAAGAAGGAGACGGCGGGACTCATGGGAGGCGCGGTGAAGTGGAACTTCACCAAGTTCCTGATCGGCCGCGACGGCACCGTGATCGGCCGGTACTCCCCCACGACCGAGCCCGAGGCGATCGCCGACGACATCCGGGCGGCGCTCGCCCAGCAGCCCTGAGCCCCGTGCCCACCGTCCTCCTCACGGGCTTCGAGCCCTTCGCGCAGGCGCCCGTCAACCCCTCATGGGATGCGGTCCAGATCGTCGCCGAGTGCTGGACTGCCCCGGCCTCGCTCATCGTCGCGAGGCTTCCCGTCGAGTTCGGCGCGGCGTCCGCCGCCCTGATCGAGCTCGTCGACCTCCATCGACCCGACGTGGTGATCGCCACCGGGGTGGCCGAAGGCCGCACTGCCGTGTCGATCGAGACCGTAGCGGTCAACATGCGGGACGCGCGGATCCCCGACAACGCAGGAGCGCAGCCGCAGGGCGAGCCCGTCGTGCCAGCGGCTGAGCAGCGCGTGGAGACGTCGCTGCCGGTCGATCGGATCGTGGAAGCGCTGACGGCGTCGGGGGTGCCGGTGGAGACCTCGGACGACGCCGGCCGCTACGTCTGCAACGACACGTTCTATGCGCTGCGGCACGCGACGGCGCCGCTCGGCATCGCCGCGGGGTTCATCCACGTGCCGGCATCGGCCGCGATGCGGCTGGACTCCACCGTGACCGTCATGGATCCCGCTGTTGTCGCCAAGGGGCTGAGGATCGCCGCCGAGGTCTCCCTGGCGGCGATCCCCGCACGCTGACGCAGGTCCTGCCTGGCTAGTCCTCGAGGATCGCGGCGTGGAGCCATCCCTTGGGGATGCCCAGGCCCTCGACGATCGACAGCGCGTCGGGCCGCAGCTCGCGGCACAACGCGTCGAGCTGGGCGCCGACTGCCTTGGAGCGGTCGGGGGTGATCCTGTTGTGCTCCAGGAACCAGCCGCGGTCGTCGTGGATCGACTGCAGCGCATACAGCGTGCACAGGCGCTCGAGCACCTCGCGGGCCTCGCCGGGCTCGCACTCGTCGATTCCGGCGATGAACGCCTCCAGGACGGTGCGCTCGACGTGGGCGCGCGCGACGAACTGGATGTGGTCCCCCATCGCGTTCATGGCCTCGAACGCGTCCGCGTCCTTCTGCGCGGCCCGCATGCGCATCACGAGCGACTCGAGGGCGTGCTTCTCGCGGTCCTCGAACATCATCACGTGCCAGCCGCGGTCCCACAGCGCCACCTTGTCGGGACGCCGCCTCGCCGCGTCGACGAGCCGCTCAATCACGAGGTTCGCGGCCGTGCGCTCAATCACTGTGTCGCCCACCATCCTGGCGGTCGCGCGGCGCATCTCGTCGCGGTCGAGGTTCTTCCACGCCTCCCTGAACTCCATCAGCTGCGCCTTGGCAACGAGCTGCATCAGCACGGTGTTGTCGCCCTCGAAGGTCGCGAAGATGTCGACGTCCTGGCGCATCTGGACGATCTGGTTCTCGCTCATGTAGCCGGCGCCGCCGCAGGCCTCGCGAGCCTCCTGGACCGCCTCGTTGGCGAACCACGTCGCGTACGCCTTGAGGCCTGCCGCACGGATCTCGAGGTCGCGCTGGTCGTCCTCGGTGTGCTCGCCACCGCCCTGGATGTGCACGAGCGACTTGGTGAGCTCGTTCTGGGCGTAGCCGATGGCGTAGGACTTGGCGAGCCGCGGCAGCAGGCGCCGCTGATGCTGGAGGTAGTCCATCAGCAGCACGCCGTCGGGACGCCCGGGTGCGGGGAACTGGCGCCTGGTGAGCCCGTACCGGGTCGCGATCGACAGCGCGCGGCGCGCCGTGATCGCCCCGCCGGAGGCGATGCACACGCGGCCACGCACCAGCGTGCCGACCATGGTGAAGAACCGCCGGTTCTGGCTCTCGATCGGCGAGTCGTAGCGGCCCTCGTCGTCCACGCCGCCGTAGCGGTCCAGCAGCATGGAGCGCGGCACACGCACGTGGTCGAACATCAGGGTGCCGTTGTCCACGCCGAGCAGCCCGCCCTTGTGCCCGTGATCGCCGCAGGTGACGCCGGGGAGGTCGTCGCCGGCCTCGTCTCGGATGGGAACGAGGATCGCGTGGACGCCATGACCAGTGCCGTCGACGACGAGCTGTCCGAACACGACCGCCATGCGACCGTCGCGGGCGGCATTGCCGATGTACGCCTTCCTCGCGGCCTCGGAAGGCGAGTGCACGTCGAACTCGTCGGTCTCGGGGACGTAGGTGATCGTGGTCTCGAGGCTCTGGACGTCGGAGCCATGGCCGATCTCCGTCATGGCGAAGCAGCCCAGCAGGTCCATCGTGACGATGCGGGGCAGGAAGGTGTCGTGGTGATACGCCGTGCCGAGGTTCGTGACGGCCCCGCCGAACAGGCCGAACTGGACGCCCGACTTGATCGTGACGGAGAGGTCGCCGTGCGCCAGGGTCTCGAACGTCAGGACCGCCGCGAGTGGGTCGGACACGGCGTCCGAGTCCTCGGGCACTCCGGTCGAGCCGAATCCCTGCTCGGTGAGCGCGAGGAGGCGGTTGGTGGTCCAGGTCCGCGACGCCTCCACGTCGAGCTCGGGATCGCGCAGCAGGTCCTCGGCGGGGAAGGCCGCCCTGATGCTCGCCCGCTGGAAGGCGTAGGGCCCGTCGAGGGCGACGCGCAGCGCCGCTCCGACGCTCGTGAGCCGCTCCTGGGGGGCGTCGGTCTCGGGGGTGCCTGGGATGTCGGTCAACGTCATTGTTGCTCCTTGATCGGCGTGGGTGGGGGTGGGGCTACTCCTCGAGCGCCCCCATGAATGCGGGCGTGAACAGTGCGGAGATCCTCGCGACGACCACGGCGCGCGGCTCGCGCGGCTCGGCGGCCATCCACTCGTCGGCGGCGGACCTGATGAAGCCGATGATGCCGTGGCCCCACGTGCGGGCGTAGCCCTCGTCGAGCCCCGCCTCGGCGAGCCTGGTCGCGATCACCTCGGCCACGTGCTGGCCCATCACGCTCGGCAGCGCGCCAGACGGGTCGACGTGCTCTCCCCTGGTGGGAGGCGTGAGGACGAAGCGGTAGATGTGCGGGTCGCGGTCAACGAGCGACAGGTAGGTGTCCGCGAGGTCGGCGGTGAGAGTCGCGAGGTCCGTGACGTCCGAGGTCTCGAGCGTCGTGGTCAGCCCTGCGTGGATGAATTCGTGCACCGACTCCACGACCGCGGCATAAAGTCCCGCGCGATCTCCGAAGTGGCGGTATATGACTGGTTTGGAAGTGCCTGCCTGCGCAGCGATCTCGTCCATGCCGACGCCCGGACCATGCAGCCGGATGGCGCGCAGGGCCTGGCTGACGAGCTCCCGGCGCCGCACGATGCGGTGCTCCGCCCATCGGGTGTCCCTGCCGTCGGTGGTCATAGTCGGAGTGTAGCACTAACCGAAACTCCGCGTATCTGCTACTGTCGGTGTCGGATAGATTCCCACTCCCTCGGAGGCACGATGAACCACAACGCAGTGGTGATCGGGGGCAACCGCACCCCGTTCGCCAAGGTCGGCGGCAAGCTGGCCCAGGCTTCGAATCAGGACATGCTCACCTCGGCCCTCGAGGGCCTCATCGCACGCTACGGCCTGGCCGGCGAGCGGCTCGGCGAGGTCGCCGCTGGCGCGGTGCTCAAGGACGCGAGCGACTTCAACCTCACTCGCGAGGCGGTGCTGGGCAGTTCCCTGGCGCCGTCCACGCCCGCGTGCGATCTGCAGCAGGCGTGCGCCACCGGCATGGAGACTGCGGTGTACATCTCGAACAAGATCAGGCTGGGCCAGATCGAGGTGGGCATCGCGGGAGGCGTCGACTCCGCGTCGGACGCGCCCATCTCCGTCTCCGATCCTCTGCGTCGCATCCTCCTGCGCGCCAACGCGGCGCGGTCGGCGCGCCAGCGAGTCAAGGCGCTCTCCGCCATCCGGCCCCAGCATCTCGCTCCCAAGGCGCCCAGCATCAACGAGCCCCGCACCGGGCTGTCCATGGGCGGGCACCAGGCCAAGACGACCGTCGCGTGGGAGGTCACCCGCGAGGAGCAGGACGAGATCGCCGCGGCGTCGCACCAGAACCTCGCCAGGGCGTGGGACGAGGGCTTCTTCGACGATCTCGTCACCCCGTACCTGGGGCTGACGAAGGACGCCATCCTCAGGCCCGACACCACTGTCGAGAAGCTCGCCAAGCTGAAGCCCGCCTTCGGCGGACCCGAGGGGACGATGACCGCTGGCAACTCGACGGCGCTGTCGGACGGCGCCTCCGCCGTGCTCATCGCCAGCGAGGAGTGGGCCGACGCCCACGACGCCCCTAAGCTCGCGACCATCGTCGACTCCGAGGTTGCGGCGGTGGACCACCCCGGCGGTGAGGACCTGCTGCTCGCGCCCGTTGCGGCCGCCGGCAGGCTGCTGAAGCGCCAAGGGCTCACCCCTGCCGACTTCGACTTCGTCGAGATCCACGAGGCGTTCGCCTCGACCGTGGCCGCCACGCTCAAGGCCTACGAGGACGAGGACTACTGCGTGAAGGTCGGTCTCGAGGGCGCGATCGGCGCGATCCCGCGCGACCGCCTGAACGTCAAGGGCTCGTCGCTGGCCGCCGGGCACCCGTTCGCCGCGACCGGGGGTCGCATCATCGCCTCGACGGCCAAAATGCTGCACGAGAAGGGCCCGGGATCGAAGGCGCTGATCTCCGTCTGCGCCGCAGGCGGCCAGGGCATCGTGATGATTCTGGAGGGCATCTGATGAGCGCGCTGGAGACTCTCTACAGGACGCCTGTGGGCAAGGGCATCGCCAGGAAGGCCGGCCTCGCAGATCCGCCGCGCCTGCGTCGCGGCCGCACGTGGCCCGACGGCGCGATCGTGACGGCCGCCCTCGCGGACTCGACGCTGGTGACGGAGACGCTCGCGCTGCTGCGCCGTCCGGTCGAGGCGCCGATCGTCGACACTCCTGCCGACACTCCCCCGGCCTACGGCACGCGCATCGGCGCACTCGTGGTCGATGCTGTCGGCATCTCGTCGCTCGACGACCTCGAGGCGCTGCGTGCCCTGCTGCGTCCCGCGGTGCGCGGGGTCGAGCGCTCCGGCCGCATCGTGATCGTCGCGGCGGAGCCGGCGGGCGACTGGGAGCGGCAGGCCATCGCTCAGTCTCTGGACGGCATCACCCGCACGGTCGCCAAGGAACTGCGTGGCGGCGCCACTGCGAACCTCGTGATGGTCGCCGAGGACGCCACCCCGGCGGACCTGCTCAGCACCCTCGGGTTCCTGCTCCAGGGGCGCAGCGCCTTCGTCGACGGCCAGACCTGGCACGTCGCCGCCGGCGGCACGGCTGCGACGGAGCTCGACGAGCGCCCCTTCGTGGGCAGGACCGTGATCGTCACCGGAGCCGCGCGCGGCATCGGCGCGGCGATCTCCCGCACCCTTGCCCGCGACGGCGCGACGATCCTCGGGGTCGACATCCCCGCCTCGGGCGAGAGCCTCGCCGCGGTGATGAACGAGATCGGTGGGACGGCGCTGCAGATGGACATCACCGCGGCCGATGCCGGGGAGAAGATCTCCGCGCACTTCGCCGCGCGCGGAGAGCGGCCGTACGCGATCGTCCACAATGCGGGCATCACGCGGGACAGGATGCTCGTCAACATCGATGCGGCGAGGTGGGCGTCGGTCCTCGAGGTCAACCTGGCGGCGCAGATGCGCATCAACGCCTCGCTGCTCGACCCCGACAACGCCGGGGGCCTGGCGGACGGCGGCAGGATCGTCGGCGTCGCGTCGACGTCGGGCATCGCCGGCAACAAGGGCCAGACGAACTACGCCGCGTCGAAGGCCGGCGTGGCCGGGCTCGTGCGTGCCATGGCGCCCGACCTCGCGTCTCGCGGCATCACCGCGAACGCCGTCGCGCCCGGCTTCATCGTCACGGACATGACTGCCAAGATCCCCTTCGTGCAGCGCGAGGTGTTCCAGCGCAGCAACTCCCTGAGCCAGGGCGGCCAGCCCGTCGACGTCGCGGAGACGATCGGCTACCTGCTCGACCCCGCATCGGCGTCGGTGACGGGCCAGGTCGTGCGCGTGTGCGGCCAGAACCTGGTGGGCCAGTGACCGCGCGCCCGGTCGTCGAGCTGTCGGCGCCCCCGGACATGCGGGCCGCCTTCGCCAGGGCGATGGTGCCTGGCGGCAAGGGCAGCGCGCGGATCCCCCGGACGGCGCTCGCACTGCGCGACGTCGCCCAGGACGGAGCCAGGTATGCCGAGTACAGCCGGGTATGCGGGTTCACGCTGCGCGACCAGGTCCCGCCCACGTGGCTCCACGTGCTGACGTTCCCCCTCCACCTCGCCGTGCTGTCGTCCCGGCAGTCGTCCGTGAGGCTCGCGGGGCTGGTGCACGTGAGCAACACGATGACCATCCACCGCGCGGTGGCCGCGGACGAGCGCCTCGACATCACGGTGCACGCCGACGGCCCGCGGCCGCACCGCCGGGGCGCGCTGGTAGACCTCGTCGGCCGGATCGACGTGGACGGCGAGACTGTCTGGGACGGAGTCAGCACCTATCTGGCGAGCGGCATGCAGGCTCCAGGCGAGATCGAGGAGCAGCCCAAGCCGGAGTTCGAGCCCGCCGGCATCACCGGCACGTGGCGACTTCCCGCCACCCTGGGACGCCGATACAGGGACGTCTCGGGCGACCCCAATCCCATTCACACCAGCGCGCTCGCGGCGCGCGTGTTCGGCTTCAGGCGCCCGATCATCCACGGCATGTGGACGCACGCGAGGATGCTGGCGGCGCTCGAATCGAGGCTCCCCGACGCGTACAGGACCGACGTGTCCTTC
Source organism: Actinomycetes bacterium (assembly GCA_030428165.1). Taxonomy (GTDB): domain Bacteria; phylum Actinomycetota; class Actinomycetes; order Actinomycetales; family Demequinaceae; genus Demequina. The sequence goes on along the minus strand of JAUIBG010000074.1, from coordinate 1,306 downwards.
ATTCGCCCGGTGTCTTTGCCCTCGACCGTGGGCTACGTGCTGAGCGCCCGCGAGGACGGCTTCGACACGGCCGTCACGGACGCGCGGGGAGACAAGCCGCGACTGTTACTCTCTACCTTCAAGAAACAGTAAACCGGGCCTCGCGACAACGGCGTCGCGACTAGCCCCAGACCCCACACAGCACCGACTCTCATCAACGAGGATGACTATGACCACGACTCCCCACACCAACCTTCCAGGAGCCGACCCCGTCGGCGGCGAGGACCGTCCCTGGTTCGAGTTCTACCACCAGGACGTCCCCCGCTCGATCCCCGAGATCCACGAGTCGTCGCTGAGCGAGATGGTGGCCCACGCCGCGCAGCGCTACGGAGACTCCGTGGCCTTCTCGAACCTCGGGGAGACGTTGAGCTTCAACGAGGTCGACCGCCACGCCACGAAGTTCGCGGCCTACCTGCAGAACCAGCTGGGGCTCGTCAAGGGCGACCGGATCGTCATCCAGATGCCCAACCTGCTGCAGTACCCGGTGGCCTTCTTCGGGGCTCTGCGCGCGGGACTCATCGTCGTCAACGCGAACCCGCTCTACACTGCCTCCGAGATGTCCAAGGTCGTCGCCGACGCCGAGCCCAAGGCGATCGTCGCGCTGGCGAACTTCGCCGACAAGGTCGAGAAGGTGGTGCCCGGCTCGTCGATCGAGCACGTGATCATCACGCAGGTGGGCGACATGCTCCCGCAGCCCAAGCGGGCGCTCATCAACTTCGTGGCCGGCAAGGTCAAGAAGATGGTGCCGCACTACGACCTGCCCGACGCGATCGACTTCCGCACTGTCCTCACCGGCGCCGGCGCCGCGACCTTCACCGATCCGGGGATCGAGCTGGGCGACACCGCTTGCCTGCAGTACACCGGAGGCACCACCGGAGGCACCAAGGCCGCGGTCCTCAGCCATTGGAACCTGCTCGCCAACCAGGAGCAGTTCATCGGCCTGATGAAGTCGGTGCTGCCCGAGGGTGAAGCCAAGATCATCGCCGCGCTCCCGCTCTATCACGTGTTCGCGCTGACGGTGAACATGATCGGCTTCTTCCGCTTCGGTGCGCACAACATCCTCGTGACGAACCCCCGCGACCTGCCGGCGTTCATCAAGACGATCGACAGCAGCAAGCCGGACGGCATCCTGGTCGTCAGCACGCTCGCCGGCGCGCTGATCGAGCGCCCTGAGTTCGCCAAGCTCGACTTCTCGAACCTCAAGATCACCGTGGCCGGCGGCATGGCCCTGCGGACGATGGTGGCCCACCACTGGACCCAGATCACC
>JAUIBG010000226.1 GCA_030428165.1 Actinomycetes bacterium | reverse complement strand
GCCACGATGAGCCACGCGTCGGGACCGTCGTCCAGGCTCAGCAGGGGGCTGATCCGCTCCTGGCCCGACTTCGCGCCGACGTGGTGCAGCAGGATCAGCCGGTCGCCGAAGCCCTTGACGACGCCGCCCGTGCGGCGGAACTCCTCGATGACACCCGAGTTGTACTCGTCGAATCTGGTCGCCATGCTGTGTCCCCCTCAGTCGCCTCACTACTTCCGTGGGGCGGTAACCGGTCAGGGGCCTGCGGCTATTCCCACTCGATGGTGCCCGGCGGCTTGCTCGTCACGTCGAGCGTCACCCTGTTGATCTCCGACACCTCGTTGGTGATGCGGTTGGAGATGTGCGCGAGCACCTCGTAGGGCACGCGGGTCCAGTCGGCCGTCATCGCGTCCTCGGACGAGACCGGGCGCAGCACCACGGGGTGGCCGTAGGTGCGGCCGTCGCCCTGGACGCCCACGGAGCGCACATCGGCGAGCAGCACCACGGGGCACTGCCAGATCTCCTGGTCCAGGCCGGCCTTGGTGAGCTCCTCGCGGGCGATCGCATCGGCCGCGCGCAGGATCTCGAGGCGCTCCCACGTGACCTCGCCGATGATGCGGATGCCAAGTCCCGGCCCAGGGAACGGCTGCCGGCCCACGATCTCCTCGGGGATGCCGAGCTCGCGGCCGACCGCGCGGACCTCGTCCTTGAACAGCGCGCGCAGCGGCTCGATCAGGGAGAACTGGAGGTCGTCGGGCAGGCCGCCGACGTTGTGGTGGCTCTTGATGTTGGCAGCGCCCTCGCCGCCGCCGGACTCGACGACGTCGGGGTACAGCGTGCCCTGGACGAGGAACTCGACCTCGGCGCCGTGCTCACCGGCCTCGGCGACAATCTGGCGCGCGGAGTCCTCGAACACGCGGATGAACTCGCGGCCGATGATCTTGCGCTTGGTCTCCGGGTCGCTGACGCCGGCGAGCGCATCGAGGAAGCGCTCCTTCTCATCGCGGATGATGAGGCGCACGCCCGTCGAGGCGACGAAGTCCTTCTCGATCTGCTCGACCTCGCCTGCGCGCATCAGGCCGTGGTCCACGTGGACGCAGACGAGCTGGTCGCCCACGGCCTTCTGCACGATGGCCGCGGCCACCGCGGAGTCGACGCCTCCCGACAGCGCGCAGATGACGCGCTTGTCGCCCACCTGCTCGCGGATCGCGGCCACCTGCTCGTCGATGACGTTCGCGCTCGTCCAGTCGGGAGACAGCCCGGCGACTCGGTAGAGGAAGTTCTCGATCGCGGCCTGACCCAGCGGCGAGTGCTTCACCTCGGGGTGCCACTGCGTGCCGCACATCTGCACCGCGAGATTCTCGAAGGCGGCGACGGGCGCTCCCTCGGTCGTCGCCAGCACCGTGAAGCCCTCGGGCGCCTCGTGCACCGAGTCGCCGTGGCTCATCCAGACCTCCTGGGTCTGGGGCGAGCCGAACAGCGCCGTGCCGGACACGGCCACGGAAGCCTGCGTGCGTCCGTACTCGCGCAGGCCGGTCTTGGCGACCGTGCCGCCCATCGCGGCGGCCATCACCTGGAAGCCGTAGCAGATTCCCATCACGGGCACGCCGGCCGTGAACAGCGCGGGCTCGTCGTCGAGGTGCGGGGCGCCGTCCTCGTAGACGGACGAGGGGCCGCCCGACAGGATCACCGCGGCGGGGTCCTTCGCGAGCATGTCCGCGACCGGCATGGTGTGCGGCACGATCTCGGAGTAGACGCTGGCCTCGCGCACGCGGCGCGCGATCAGCTGGGCGTACTGGGCGCCGAAGTCGACGACGAGGACGGGCCTGTGCTGGAGGGCGTCGGTCATGGGGCCAGGGTAGTCGGGCGCGGGGCTCACGCGGCGTCGGCGGCGGCCGTCGCCGGGTACGCGTCGCGCACCTCGGTCGTCACCTTGTGCTCGATCCAGAAGCCGATGCCGGGGATGACGCCGCCGGAGGCCAGCAGGGCCGCACGGCCGATGCCCCACTTCATCTTCAGCCACAGGTGGGCGCAGGCGGCCAGGTAGACGATGTAGACGAAGCCGTGCACCTGCGCGATGACGCCAAGCGCCGAGTCCACCGAGTCGGGGACCGTGACGGCGGGCAGGTAGCGGAGCATCCCGACGAACACCACGATGAGCAGGGCTCCGGTGATGATCGCCATCACGCGGTAGCGCGTGAGCGCCCCTGCCAGTCCTGCGGGTGCG
>JAUIBG010000225.1 GCA_030428165.1 Actinomycetes bacterium | reverse complement strand
AGCAGCTGCATCGGCTCCATCGCCTGGCCCAGCAGCACCCAGGCGAACGTCGCCGCGGCCACCACCTCGGACAGGCCCACGAACGACGCGACACGCGACCCGAGGCGGCGCGCGGCGGCGATTCCAGCGGTGAAGGCGAGGGCGGCGGTCACGGCGCCGAGCACCAGCAGCGCGGCCCACCACGGGACCGAGAATCCCTGGTACTGCACGTCGCCCGTCGCGAAGCCCAGCGGCAGCAGGCCGACCGCCGCCGCGATCGCGAGCAGCACGGTCGCGACAATGAGACCGCCAGCTGCGAGCGACATCGGCGGCAGGCCGGACGAGTCGTCGGCCGAGATGATCCAGTAGACCGTGGCTCCCACCATGGCGCCGAGGGCCCAGGCGACGCCGACCAGGCTCATCTGCGCCCCGCCGAGCAGGCCGAGCAGCATCACGAGTCCTGCCATCGCGAGCACCGCGCCGCCGACAGTCACGGCCTTGGGTCGCTGACCGCGCGTCTTCCACAGCCACAGCACTACGACCAGCGGGGACATGTACTCGATGAGCAGTGCGACGGAGACGTCCATGTGGCTCACCGCGATGAAGTAGAACAGCTGCGCCGCGCCCATGGCGAAGACGCCGTAGGCGACGATCGAGCCCCAGCCCTTGCGGACCAGCGACCAGTCGCCGCGCAGCGCGCGCACTCCGGGGACGACCAGCACGAGGGCGGCGATCGTGACGCGCGCGAGCGTCGCGCTGCCAGGCGTCCAGCCCAGCTCCATCAGGCCCTTGCCGATCGAGCCGGACATGCCGAAGGAGAGCGCCGAGACGCCCGCGAGCAGGAGGCCGAACGCCATCCGCCCACGCGGGCCGTCATGAGTGAAAGCCGTCATGGCTCATGACGGTACGGCACGGCCTGGTAAGGTGTCAAAACCATGTTTGCTCATGACACCGTGGAGGCGCTCGAGTCCGGCGTCCGGCTCGCAAACTCCGAGCTGGACCCGGACACGCTGACGACCATGGACGAGCTCGTCGCCTTCTTCGACGAGTTCGAGTACACCGGATCGAGGCCCACCGCGAAGGACCTCGACGAGGTGCGTGCGATCCGCACGACGCTGCGCGCGCTGTTCACCGCGACCCGCGACGGAGCGGTGCCGCTGGTCAACGAGATCCTCGCCGAGCAGGGCGCCCTCCCCCAGCTCGTGCGCCACGGCGACGTCGACTGGCACATCCACGCGACGACCGATGACAGGCCCCTCGCGGAGCGCATCCTCGTCGAGACGGCGATGGCGATGATCGATGTGATCCGCGCCGACGAGATGAGCCGCTTCGACCACTGCGAGATGGAGGACTGCGAGGGCGTGGTCCTGGACTTCTCCCGAAATCGCTCCCGCAAGTACTGCTCGGTGACGTGCACCAACAGGGCCGCCCAGGCGGCCTACCGCGCGCGCCAGGACTAGCACCTCGGCGCGGAGTAGCGTGGGGCCAGCGGGCGCACCAAGCGCCCCTCGCACATGTCAGGAGGCGGCCATGGCCGACGAGACGTTCAGCGCCGACGAGCGGGCCGCGATGAAGGAGCTCGCCGCCGAGCGCCGGAGGGCGAAGGGCACCAAGGGCGCCGCGAAGCTGGAGGCGGACCGCAAGGCCGTCGACGACGCCATCGCCGCGATGTCCGATGCGGACCGCGCCCTGGCCGAGACCATCCACGAGATCATCGAGAACGTGGCACCCGACCTCGACCCCAAGACCTGGTACGGCATGCCCGCCTACGCGCGCGAGGGCAAGGTCATCGTGTTCTTCAAGCCCGCCGACAAGTTCAAGGTCAGGTACGCGGAACTGGGCTTCAACGAGTTCGCGGCGCTCGACGACGGGCCGATGTGGGGGACGGCGTTCGCGGTCACCAGCATCGGCGACGAGGAGGTCGCGCGCATCCGCGACCTCGTCGCCAAGGCGGCCGCGTAGGGGCTACCTCGACGCTGCGAGGTAGGTCGCGGAGGCCGCGACCGCGTCGCGCGTCGGGATGTACTCGAAGCCGAGCAGTCGCGGAGCGTCCGAGCCGTCGACCTCGCCGTTGTAGTCGACGTTCTTGCTCGCGTAGCGCAGCACGGGGACGACGGGGGCGAGGGCCTTCACCAGCCAGGTCGGGAGCTGCGCGGTCGAGATGCGCTTGTCGGGCAGCGCCTGTCCGATCGCGCCCGCGATCTCTGACAGGTACAGCGCCCCCGCGTTCGCCGGG
>JAUIBG010000073.1 GCA_030428165.1 Actinomycetes bacterium | reverse complement strand
CGCTACTACGGCTGGTACCTGATGGGCGGCGACCTGACCAGCGCCGAGCAGGGTCTCGAGGCCGAGCTGCGCGGCTGGGAGCAGATGTACGGCAAGCCCATGATCATGACCGAGTACGGCGCCGACACGGTCGCCGGCTACCACTCGATCTGGGACCAGCCCTGGACCGAGGAATACCAGGTCACCATGCTCGAGATGTACCACCGCGTGTTCGACCGCGTGGACTCCATGATCGGCGAGCAGGTGTGGAACTTCGCCGACTTCCAGACGTCGTCGGGCTTCTTCCGAGTCGACGGCAACAAGAAGGGCGTGTTCACCCGCGACCGCAAGCCCAAGGCGGTGGCGCACTCGCTGCGCCAGCGCTGGACTGAGATCCGCGACGGCAAGTAGCCGCGCCCCGTATCGACACGAGGACCACTCATGATCATCGACAAGGCTGAAGTCATCGTCACCAGCCCCGACCGCAACTTCGTGACGCTCCGCATCACGACGGACGACGGGCTGGTGGGCATCGGAGACGCCACCCTCAACGGCCGCGAACTGGCTGTCGTCGCGTACCTCCAGGAGCACGTCGCGCCCCTGCTGCTCGGGGCCGATGCCTCGCGCATCGAGGACATGTGGCAGTTCCTGTACCGGGGCGCCTACTGGCGCCGCGGGCCCGTGACCATGGCGGCGATCGCCGCCGTGGACATGGCGCTGTGGGACATCAAGGGCAAGGCCGCAGGCATGCCCGTCTACCAGTTGCTGGGTGGCGCCAGCCGCGACGGCCTCATGGCCTACGGCCACGCGTCCGGCAAGGAGCTCCCCGAGATCTTCGACTCGATCAGGGCGCACCAGGAGAAGGGCTTCCGCTCGATCCGCGTGCAGACCGGCGTCCCCGGCCTCAAGGCCATCTACGGGATCGCGTCGCAGGGGGCCGATGTGGGCGACGGCTCGGTGCGCTACGACCACGAGCCCGCTCGTCGCGGCGCGCGGCCCACCCAGGAGGACTGGGACACGCGCGCGTACCTGCGCCACATCCCGACGGTCTTCGAGGCGGTCAGGAACGAGTTCGGTCCCGAGCTGCCGCTGCTGCACGACGGTCACCACAGGATGACTCCGCTGCAGGCGGCGAAGCTCGCCAAGTCGCTCGAGCCATACGACCTGTTCTGGCTCGAGGACTGCACCCCGGCGGAGAACCAGGAGGCGCTGAAGCTCGTGCGCCAGGCCTCCACGACGCCGCTGGCGATCGGCGAGATCTTCAACACGTACTGGGACTACAAGGACATCATCGCGAACCAGCTGATCGACTACGTGCGCTCGGCCGTGACCCACACGGGCGGCATCAGCCACATGAAGAAGCTGATGGACTACGCCGCGATGTTCCAGATCAAATCCGGCTTCCACGGGCCCACGGACGTATCCCCGGTGGGCATGGCGGCGGCGATGCACCTGGGACTGGCGATCCACAACTTCGGAATCCAGGAGTACATGCAGCACGGCGAGCGCACCAACCAGGTGTTCAGGCAGACGTTCACGTGGAACGACGGATACCTGCACCCGGGCGACGAGCCCGGCCTGGGCGTGACGCTCGATGTGGACGAGGCCGGCAAGTACCCGTACGAGCAGGCGTACCTCCCGTTCAATAGACTTGCGGACGGCACGGTTCACGACTGGTAGGAGGACAGATGCCCGCGCGGCGCATCGTCGTCATGGGCGTCTCGGCGTGCGGGAAGTCCACGGTGGGCCTCGCGCTCGCCGACGCGCTCGGATACGGCTTCCAGGACGGGGACGATCTCCATCCGGCAGCCAACAAGGAGAAGATGTCGGCGGGAGTCGCCCTCACCGATGACGACCGCTGGCCGTGGCTTGCCGATGTCGGCGCCGCGCTCGCGGACGCCGACGCCCTGGTGATCGCCTGCTCCGCGCTCAAGCGCGGCTACCGCGACGCGATCAGGGGTCAGGCTCCAGACGCGTTCTTCGTGCACCTGCACGGCAGTGACGCCGTCCTGTTCGAGCGCGCCACCGGTCGCGAGGGGCACTTCATGCCTCCCAGCCTCCTGGCGAGCCAGTTGGCGACCCTCGAGCCGCTCGGCGACGACGAGGCAGGGGTGGTGCTGGACGTGGCCGAGCCTGTCGGCGCGCTGGTGGACGCGGCGGTCGCGGCGGTCTCCTAGCGGCCTGCTCGAGGTCGGCTCAGCGGATCGTCCGCGGCGGCGCCGTGGACTCGCGTTCGCGCAGCGACACCGGCAGCACCAGTGGATCGCTCGAGAGGTGCGCGCCGCCGACCATCGCGATGAGGTTGCGCATGCCCGTCTGACCCTGCATCTGCAGTGGCGCGGCGATCGTGGTGAGACCAGGGGAGACGACGTCGCTCAGACGCACATTGTCGAAGCCGACGACGGACACCGCCTCGGGCACGGAGAACCCCAGCGCGCTGAGCCCCTTGATGAGCCCCACGCCCAGGGCGTCGTTGTAGGCGATGACGGCCGTCGTGCGCTGGTCCGCGATGAGGCGCGCCGCGGCATAGCCGGCCTCCATCGTGGGCTCGGGGTGCGGGTTGGTGCGACGCACCCTGATCCCCAGCTCGTCGGCGATGCGCTTGAGCGCCTGCCACCTGACGCCGTCCGCGTAGCTCGCGTGGGGGCCCGACATGTAGGTGACGTCCGTGTGCCCCAGTCCGGCGAGGTGCTGGGCCGCCAGCTCGACCCCGCGCGCGTCGTCGATGAGGACGCACGGCGTCTCAGGCATCCGGCGGTTGAGCAGGATCACGGGCCGCTGCCTGGCGATCTTGCGGATCGCCCCCGCCGGCATGCGCGAGCTCGCGAGCAGCACGCCCTCGACCAGATCGAGGGTCCGCTCGAGGATCTGCTGCTCGGTGTCGCCCTCCTCGGAGCTGTGCGTCAGCACCATGGAGTAGCCGGCCTCGAGCGCGGCCTCGTGCGCGCCCAGGATGATGCGCGAGTAGAACGGGTTGGTGACGTCGGAGACGACCAGGGACACGGCACGGGTGCGTGGCCGATGGCTCGGCGGCGCCGCCGGCGCGCGGTGGTAGCCCAGCTCGTCGGCGACTTCGAAGATCTCCTGCGCGGTGTGCGCGTTGACGCGTCCAGGGTGCGCGAATGCGCGGGAAACAGTGGAGGGTGCGACGCCAGCGCGCGCCGCGACATCCTTGATCGTCGGGCGCCGTTGCATACGGTGATGGTAGCCGCGTGTCGAGATTCCGAGAACCAGATGGCAATTTCCTGCAGCTTTTTGGGCGTACCGTGGGGTCCGGGAAGAGTGGTCGATGAACCGGGCAACGATGCTCGGTGCTTCTCAACGATGCGAAGTAGGAATCTCATGGCAACAGTTGCACCGGTGGTCAAGAAGACCAAGCCCTTCGGCTGGTCCGACCGCATCGGCTACATGTTCGGCGACGTCGGCAACGACTTCACGTTCATCCTCCAGTCCTTCATGTTCCTGGCCTTCTACACGAAGGTAATCGGAATCGACCCCGTCCACGTGGGCACGCTGCTCCTCGTGGCGCGCATCCTCGACGCGTTCACCGACGTCGGCATCGGACGGTTCCTCGACACCCGCAAGACGGGCAGGAACGGCAAGTTCCGGCCGTGGCTGCTGCGCGGCGCCATCCCGGTGGCACTCGCCTCCGGCCTGATGTATATGACGTTCGTCGGCGACTGGGAGTCCTACGCCGCACGCATCGCGTGGATGACCATCACCTACCTGCTGTGGGGCTCGATCACCTACACGCTCGTGAACATCCCCTACGGCTCGATGGCCTCGGTCATGACGTCCAACCCCGACCAGCGCGCGCAGCTGAGCGTGTTCCGCTCGACCGGCGCCATGCTCGCGGCCATCACGATCAGCGTCGCCGTGCCGGCCTTCGTCAACGTCACGGATGAGAGCGGCAACTCGATCCTCTCCGGCGAGCGGCTCCAGCTGATCGCGTGGATCATGTCGGCCCTCGCGATCGTGTCGTATGTCATCTCGTACAGCCTGACCAGAGAGCGCGTCGTCGAGCCTCCCAAGGAGAAGCAGGCCAGTTTCGTCGAGATGTTCCGCGGACTCCTGACCAACAAGCCGCTCGGCGGTCTCATCGTCTCGGCGCTGCTGCTGCTGGTCGGAAGCCTTCTGCCCGGCACGGTGGTCGCGTTCCTGTGGCTCGACTACTTCAATGCAGGCGAGATGCAGGCGATGGCATCGCTGGCCGGCTTTGTGCCGACGCTGCTGCTGCTGCCCGTGGTGCCGTGGCTCGCAAAGAAGTTCGGCAAGCGCGAGTCCTCGGTCGTGTCGCTGGCGATCGCCGGAGTCCTCTACATCGTCGCGTGGATCGTGGCGCCGCAGGACAACCCGATCGTCTTCATCGCCCTGTTCACCCTCGCGAACTTCTTCATGGCGATGTTCAACTTCATGGTGTGGGCGTTCATCACGGACGTGATCGACCAGCAGGAGGTCAACACCGGCGAGCGCGACGACGCCACGATCTACGGCGTCTACTCGTGGGCCCGCAAGCTGGGCCAGGCGCTCGCCGGCGGCCTCGGCGGCTGGGCGCTCGGCTGGATCGGCTACCAGGAGACCACCGGGGGCGAGCAGATCGTCCAGTCTCAGGGGACGCTCGACGGCATCTACCTGCTCTCGACCCTGGTCCCTGGACTCCTGTTCATCGCGGTGGCGCTCTCGCTGCAGTTCCTCTACCCGCTCAGCAAGAAGGTCGTCGACGGCAACGCCGCGATCCTCAAGGAGCGCCGCGAGGCTCGCGAGGCTGAGGCTGAGGCCGCGGCCGAGTAGTCGGCTCTCCCACGCGCACGGGGCGTGGGCCGCACACGCGGTCCGCGCCCCGTCGTCGTGTCGGAGGCGCTCGGGAGTGAGATCAGCGCACCGAGAGCAGCGACGCGATCGTGCCGGGCAGGGCGCCGGCGATGTCGAGTGCGGCGATCGGGCCCCCGCCTGAGGCGGCCCGCGCCGCCTCCGCGTGGACGAAGGATGCCATCGCGCCGGCCCACTGCGCCTCGACGCCCTGCGCCAGCAGTGCTCCTGCGATCCCGGCCAGCACGTCGCCCGAGCCGGCCGTGGCGAGCCACGCGGGCGCGGGCGGCGGCTCCAGCATCGGCTCGTCGGGCGCGACGACGACAGTGCGCGAGCCCTTCAGCAGGATGACGGCACCCGTCGCCTCGGCGAGCGTGCGCGCTGCGGCTGCCCTGCTCTGCTGGGTCCCGTCGAGATCGACGCGCACGCCGATCGCCGCGCAGGCGCGCGTGAGCTCGCGCTCGTGGGGCGTCATCAGCGTGCGCTCAGGGGAGTGGTCCGGCGTCCGCGACGCCGCCAGCGCGCTCGCCGCGCGAGCGATCGCCCCCGCGTCCACGACGCACGGGACGTCAGAGGTGAGCGCGACCGCGATGCGCAGGTCGGTGGCCGTCGCCTCCGGCAGGCCGGATCCGACGAGCCACGCATCGGCTCTGGGGAGGCTCGTGTCCGAGCCGAGTGCGTGGACCACGGTCTCGGGCCGATGCGCGAGCACCAGGTCTGCGGCACGCCTGGGGCCCACGTAGCGCACCATGCCGACTCCCGCGCGGACGGCGCCGCTGACGGCGAGCACCGCCGCTCCGGGATAGGACTCGGAGCCGGCGATCGCGCCGAGGACTCCGCGTGAGTACTTGTCGTCGTCCTCGGCGGGAACGGGCCACCTTCCGGCGACGTCCTCGGGCGTCACGGCGAGGGTGTCGGTCATGCCCTCAGCGTGTCACACGTCACGCGTCGACGAGGTCCCTGTCGCGGTCCTTCTGACGCAGGCCCACCCACACCACGACGGCGACGGCGGTGAAGATGCCCAGCGCGATCAGCCAGCCGCTGATGCCGGACGGCACCTCGTCGACATCACGTGCGATCGGCAGGGCGATGAACGCCAGCAGCATCGCGGCGAGGGCGTAGATGGCTACCCAGAGGGGCTTGCTCCAGCGCCACACCGAGCGGCCGTCGAGGAACGTGAGCGGCAGCATCACGATCGCAGGTGCCACCAGCGCGTCGAGGGCTGTCGCGGACAGCACCTCGCGCAGCAGCATGTGCCAGCCGCTGTCGCCCGGCGCCGCGGGTCCGATCAGGTCGTAGGCGAGCCACGCGAGCAGGCCCACGGCCGCAAGCCCTGCGAACTGCACGATGATCAGCTGGCCGGCACGTCGCGTCGTGAGGTGGATCGAGTACGAGATGCCGACGACGATGCCGAAGATGAGGCCAGGCTCGAGTCCGCCGAGGCGGCTGACCGCGACGGACACCGCCGCGATGAGGATCGTGCCTGGCATCGCCATCGGCAGGCTGTCGGCATCGAAGCGCCGATCGGCCTCCAACGCCGCCATGCCGAGGGGGATGAGGTTGACGATCGCCAGCGAGATGGTTATGGCGGCCAGCAGACGCAGCGAGGCGACGTCGAAACCGAAGTCGGGGTCCGAGAACGACAGCACGACCGCGGTGACGAGGATCGAGGCGGAGGCGCCGAGCCACCGGTGCCACTTCTTGGCCTCGAGCCAGTGGTTGACGTCCTGCATGCGCCGGTTCATCGGCGCCATCCAGCCGAACAGGCGTCCGTCGTTCTCGCTGATCGTGGACTGGAGCACCTCGGCAGGGATCGAGACCACGGGGTCGTACGCCCCGGTGTCAGAGACGACTCCGGCGTGCAGCTTCACCGGGTCGGAGAACATGGAGGTCACGGCGACGGTGCCAGGCGGCAGGCCCTGCGTGTGGATGGCGATCGGCTGACCTGCCGCGAGGTTGAATGGGTCGAGCTCCTTGCCGTCCGGGCCCGTGAGCCACGTCGTGAAGACCCAGGTGTTCGGCGCTGGCGGGGGAGCGGGGTAGGCCGAGGCAGCGGCGTCGGCACCGACGGTCAGTCCGGCCGCGGCGAACACTAATGCCAAGGCGGCAAGAATGCGGCGCCCCAGCGCGCGCGTCGTCCCGTGAGTTATCTGCGAGCCCCCCCTCGGCCTGATCACTAATTGGGACCAAAGTCCCAAACATCCCGATGGTGACAGAAAGGCGCATTCCCAGTACAGGCATTCGGGGGAAATTTAACAAAGCAGAACTCTTATCCGCTTCGCTGTCCGCTGCCATGGTTTCGGCAAGCGCCGCCTCTCATGGAAGAATCCCCGCATGGCCATGCGCGACATCCGAGTGATCGGCGACCCTGTACTCAACACCGTCAGCGACCCGATCACCGAGGTGACGGACGCGATCCGCCAGCTGGTGGACGACCTCGTCGAGACCGTCGACGCGGATGGCCGCGCCGGCCTCGCTGCGCCGCAGATCGGCGTGAACCTGAGGGCGTTCTCGTGGAACATCGAGGGTGAGATCGGCTACATCCTCAACCCCGTGATCGTCGAGCGCTCCGAGGAGCTGCAGGAGCTGGGCGAGGAAGGCTGCCTCTCGGTGCCCGGCCTGTGGTTCGAGTGCGAGCGACCCGCCTACTCCAAGGCGGTGGGCACCGATCTCGACGGGAACGAGGTCGTGATCGAGGGCGAGGAGATCTGGGCCCGCCTGATCAACCACGAGGTCGACCACCTCGACGGCCACCTCTACCTCGACCGCCTCGAGCGCCCCGTGCGCCGCAAGGCGATGCGCGAGGTCCGCGAGATCTTCGATCTCTAGCGGGTCGGCCCCGCGCGTGTCGCGGCGGGGCATGTGGAGTTTCGCGCCCGCGTAGGGCACGATAGGAGCACACCGGGGCGAGCCATCGCTGTCCTTGAGGTCGTTGGGGAAGACGCACCTCACGGAAAGGACGGGTCATGGCGACCATCACTCGCGGTGTTCTTTACGTACACTCGGCGACCCGGGCGATGTGCCCGCACATCGAGTGGGCGGCACAGGCCGTGCTCGGCCCGCGCGTGCAGTTCGACTGGACGCGCCAGCCGGCAGGGCCCAATCTGCTGCGCGCGGAAGTCTCCTGGCATGGCCGGCCCGGCACCGGCGCCGACCTCGCCTCCGCCCTGCGCGGCTGGGAGCACGTGAGGTACGAGGTCACCGAGGAGCCGTCGCACGGCGTCGACGGCGCCCGCTGGTCGCACACTCCCTCACTGGGCATCTTCCACGCGGTGACGGACACCCACGGCAACATCGTGGTGCCCGAGGACCGCATCAGGGCCGCGCTCGACAGCGGCGGCTCGGTGGACCAGATGCGCCGGGCCATGGATCTGGCGCTCGGCACCGCGTGGGACGCGGAGCTGGAGCCCTTCCGCTACGCCGGCGACGGCGCGCCAGTGCGGTGGCTCCACCGTGTGGGCTAACCCGGTTCTCGCCATGGCGCTCAGCGAGCGCGAGGCGGGCTGGTGGGATCCGACGCTGAGGAACGACGCGCTCTGGCGCGCGACCGTCCTCGCGGACGAGTTCGTCGAGATCTCGCCGTCGGGATCGGTGCGGAGGATCCACGACCTGGGCGTGGCAGGGCCCGATCAGCTCGACGTCGAGGTCGTCGCGCCGACGATGCGCAGGCTCGCCGCCCGAGTCGCCCTCGTGAGCTACCTGGCGACGCCCCGATCAGGCACGGGCCCGGGGCATCACCACGCCTCGCTCTGGATCGAGCATGAGGACGGCTGGAGGATGCATGTGCACCAGTCGGCCGTCGCGGCGGTCGCCAGCAGAACGACTCCTGCGCTCCACGCGGTCGCGTAGCGCGCGAGGCTCCTGCGGCTCGCCCCGCGCAGCGCGCCGTCGTGCTACGCCGTCGTGAACACCAGGGCCACGTTGTGGCCGCCGAACCCGAACGAGTTGTTGATCGCCGCGAGGTCGCCTGCGGGCAGCTCGCGCGGGGTGTCCCGCACGAGGTCGACGGCGAGCTCGGGGTCGGGCTCGGTCACGTTGATCGTCGGGGGAGCGAGGCGGTCCTTGAGCGCGAGCACCGTGAAGACCGACTCGAGCGCTCCGGCGCCTCCCAGCAGGTGACCGGTCATCGACTTGGTCGCCGAGAGCACGATCTCGTCGGCGTGCTCGGCTGCGAGGGACGCGATCGCACGCGCCTCGATCATGTCGCCCACGGGGGTCGAGGTGGCGTGGGCGTTGATGTGCGCCACGTCGGCGATCGTCAGCCCGGCCTCGGCCAGGGCGAACTCCATCGCGCGTCGCTGGCCCTCGCCGTCGGGAGCCGGCGCGGCGATGTGGTGGGCGTCGGACGTCATGCCGGTGCCCGACAGGTAGGCGTAGATCCTCGCCCCGCGAGCCTTCGCGTACTCCTCGGACTCGAGGATCACGATGCCTGCGCCCTCGCCCATGACGAAGCCGTCGCGGCTGGTGTCGTACGGGCGCGAGGCTCCGGCGGGGTCGTCGTTGCGAGTCGACAGCGCCTTCATCGCGGCGAAGTCCGCCATAGGTCCGGGGTGGATCGGCGCCTCGGTGCCGCCGGCGATGACGACATCCGCGCGACCTGCCTGGATGATCTCGAGGCCTCGCGCGATCGACTCGGCGCCTGAGGCGCAGGCCGAGACGGCGGCGTGGGCTCCGGCCTTCGCGCCGAAGTCGAGCGACACGTACGCGGTGGGCGAGTTTGGCATGAGCATCGGCACGGACATGGGCAGCACCCGCGCGGCTCCGCGCTCACGCGCGGTGTCCCAGGACTCGAGCAGCGTGATGACGCCGCCGATGCCCGACGCGACCGACGTCGCGAGGCGGTACGGGTCGACCTCGGGGGAGCCGGCATCGGCCCAGGCCTCGCGCGCGGCGACGACGGCGGACTGCGCGGAGCGGTCCATGCGCTTGGTCTCGGGACGGCTCAGCACGTCGGCAGGGTCGACGGCCAGCTGGCCGCCGAACATCACCGGCAGGCCGTACTTCTCGTCCCAGTCGTTGTCGAAGGAGGTCACGCCCGAGGTGCCGGCGAGTGCGGCGCTCCAGGTGGTGGGCGCGTCTCCGCCCAGGGGACTCGTCGCTCCGATTCCAGTCACCACTACGCGGGTCATGTCTGCTCCTTCAGGGAATTCTGTCGTTCAGTCAGGCGGGAACGGTGCGGTGCCGCCGTCTGCAGCTGCGGCACCGCACCGGACGGCTGCTACGCCTGGGCGCCGTCGATGAAGGTGACGGCGTCGCCGACGGTGGCGAGGTTCTTGACCTCGTCGTCGGGGATGCGCACGTCGAACTTCTCCTCGGCGAGCGTCACGATCGTCATCATCGACAGCGAGTCGATGTCGAGGTCGTCCGTGAACGACTTCTCCATCGTCACCTCGCCGGTGTCGATGCCGGTCTCCTCGGCCACGATCTCCGCCAGGCCGGCGAGAATCTCGTCCTTCGATGCCATTGCATTCCTCCAGATAGTGAGTGGGTTCTTCCGGCGCCGCCGTGCGGCGACGCAAGCTGTTACGGCAGGACGACTACCTGCGCGGCGTACACGAGGCCCGCGCCGAAGCCGATCTGCAGGGCGATGTCGCCAGACTTCACCGCGCCGTCACGATACAGCCGCTCGGTCGCGAGCGGGATGGACGCGGCGGAGGTGTTGCCCGTGTCGACGATGTCCTTGGCGACGATGACGCGCTCGGGCAGGCCGATCTGCTTGACCATCTGGTCGATGATCCTGACGTTCGCCTGGTGCGGGATGAAGACGTCGATGTCGTCCGGCGTGAGGCCAGCCTTCTCGATCGCCTCGAGGGCGGCGGGCGCGAGCTTGAACGAGGCCCACTTGAAGACGCTCGGGCCCTGCTGGCGCAGGGTCGGGAACGGGAGCTCGGGGTTGTCGCGGTACTCGAGCCAGTCGGCGCTCTCGGCGATCAACTCGGCGCCTGCACCGTCGGAGCCTGCGACCGTCGGGCCGATGCCTGGCGTGTCGGACGGGCCGACGATCACGGCGCCGGCGCCGTCGCCGAGCAGGAACGAGATGGTGCGGTCGGCAGGATCGATGAAGTCCGACATCTTCTCCGCGCCCACGACGAGCACGTACGTCGCCGCGCCGGAGCGCACCATCGCATCGGCCTGGCCGATGCCGTAGCAGTAGCCGGCGCAGGCGGCACGGATGTCGTGGGCCGGCACCTTCAGGCCCAAGCGCTCCGCGAGCACGGGTGCGCCAGCGGCGGCGATGTGCGGGTACGTGATGGTCGACAGGATGACGGCGTCGATCTGCGAGGCGTCGATGCCGGCCTTCGCGATCGCCTCGAGGGC
>JAUIBG010000072.1 GCA_030428165.1 Actinomycetes bacterium | reverse complement strand
CTCGGCGGGCACGACGCCGATATCGGTCTCCACCTCGTACCAGTCAGCCGGCGTCGCGAACGGACGCGCGTCGACGCCGGCCTTTTCCAGCACGGGCGCGAGCGCGCTGAGGAAGTCACTGCCGTGCTGGCGCTCGAGGGCCAGGCGCAGCATGAGGTAGCCGACGTTCGAGTACCGGAAGAGCCCTGCCGGGCCGACGCTCGCGTGGTCGAGGATCGCGTCCGGTCCCCACGGGTCCTTGCGAGCGGCGACGGCGGAGCGGTACTCCGGCCAGCCGGAGTAGTCGTCGAGCCCGGAGCGGTGGGTCAGCAGGTCGTCGATCGTCAGCCCTGCGAGGGCGGGCGGGACGTCGAGGTGGTCGCCGACAGGGCTCGCCGGGTCGAACTCGAGCAGCACCGCCGCGGCGGTGAAGGTCTTGGCGATCGAGTAGACGGGCGTGCGCATGTGCCGACGGTACCTACACTTCCGGCTTGCTCAGCTGTCGGAGCACGGACTCGGACGAGAGCCAGCCGACGAGTGCCTCGTCGGCGAGCACTGGAAGGCCCTCGGGAACGTCGGTGAGGTTCATGCGCTCGAGCACGTCCTCGATGGCCTCGTCCGGCGCGACCGGCTCGCGCCACTGCACCAGATGGGAGACCGTGGTGTCATCCTCGTCCGCGATCGCGGCGCCGGCCGCAGCCGCGGTGACGACGCCCACGTACGCGCCGGTGTCGCTGAGGACGGGCAGCGCCTGACGGCGCGCCTGCACGATCGCGGCAACGGCCTCGCGAGGGGTGGCGTCGGTCGTGATGCTCGGGGGATCGCGACGCATGAGGGTGCGCACGCGAATGCCGGCGAGGGCCGGAGCCTCGATGCGCTTGCTGAGGTCGATCCCCTGGCGAACCAGCTTGGCGGTGTAGATCGACTCCTTGGACATGCGGCTGGAAAGCACGGTCGAGATGGCCACGGCCAGGAGCAGCGGCAGGATGATCGAGTACTCGTCGGTGAGCTCGAAGAGCATGACGACGGCGGTGATCGGGGCTCGCGACGCGCCCGCGAACACTGCCGCCATGGCGACGAGTGCATAGGCGCCTGGTTGCACGTCCCAGCCGGTCGCACTGACGCCTCGGCCGAACGCGGCGCCGAGCATCGCTCCCAGGAAGAGGCTGGGCGCGAACACGCCTCCCGAGCCGCCGATACCGAGCGTCAGTGATGTGGCGAGCATCTTGCCGATCAGCAGCACGAGGAGTGCCGCGACGACGTAGGCGCCGGTGATCGCGTTCTCGATGACGGGGTAGCCCATGCCGTACAGCTCAGGGATGGCGAGCAGCAGCAAGCCCAGGAGCAGGCCCCCGGCGGCGGGCCGTAGCCATTCGGGGCCCCGGGTCCAGGCCCACGCCCGGTTGCAGACGTCCTGGACGGCGTAGAGCGTCTTGGTGAACCCGGTCGCCACCAGCGCGGCCAGGACGCCGAGAACTGCGTAGAGGACGTACTCGCTGGTGCTCTCGATGCGGAAGTCCGGGATCGCGAGGAAGGTGCCGCCGCCCAGGAGAGCTCGGGAGACGACGTCGGCGGTGACGGCCGAGAGGACCACGGGGGCGAACGCGCGGACGCTGAAGTTGAGGAGGAGAAGCTCAAGGGCGAAGAAGATGCCGGCGAGGGGCGCGTTGAAGGTGGCGGCGATCCCGCCGGCCGCCCCGGCAGCGACGAGCATCTTGACCTGGCGCTCGTCGAGGCGGATGAACCCTGCGAGCAGGGAGCCGATGGCGGCGCCGATCTGCACGACGGGACCGACCTTGCCGACCGATCCTCCCGAGCCGATCGTCAGCACCGAGGCGAGCGCCTTGACGCCGATGTAGTTCGCAGGGATGCGGCCGCCGCGCTTGGCGATGTCGTACATCACCTCGGGGATCCCGTGGCCCCGGGCGGCCGGCGCGAAGCGGCTGATGAGGGGGCCGTAGATCAATCCGCCGACCGCGGGGGCGAGGACGATGAAGAAGGGGCCGAGCCAGGGGAGCCACGGGTGGGCGGGGTTGCCTTCGGTGGCGGAGTAGTCGGTCGTTCCCGTGAAGACGAGGGTCGTGTACTCGATGAGCTTCGCGAAGGCGACGACGCCGAGTCCCGCCGCCGCGCCGACGAGGCCCGCGAGGACCATCGGGGCGGCGTGCTGGGACCGCCGGAGCCAGCGGGCGCCGCGACGGGGGAGCGCGAGAGTCGTGGCGAGTATGGAGCCGCTCTGCGCGGTTCCGTCTGCCTCGCTCAACGTCTTTCCTTCGCCCGGTGGTTGCTCACCGGCAGGCTATCGCGGCTCCGGAGGCCGCACGTCGGGCCGAGGTCCGGCCGTCATCAGGCTGCTTGCCAACCGCTTCGTCCTGTCACCGTCGTGAGCCGGGACCCCGCTGGTGCCGGAGTCGACGTGGTCGGTATGGGCCTGGTTGCGGGCAGAGTTGTCCCTACGACCTCAGGTTCTGGTTCTCGGACGTCGGCGCGGTGAACCTCGAACCTCCGCCGGCCTCCCGGCACCGGAATGCGATCGGGATCGATCGTCGCTGGCGGGATGAACTCCACCGCACCATTCCTGACTCGGATCTCCCACCCGGTGTCGTGGATCCGGTGGTGGCATCTCGAGCACAACATGATCCCGTTGTCGAGGTTCGTCTCGCCGTTGTCCCGTTCCCACCACTTGATGTGATGGGCGTGGCAGCGCACCGGTGGAGCGTTGCACCAAGCGCAGCCCCCGTCGCGTTCGATGAGCGCGATCTTCTGGGCTCGAGTGAAGAGTCTCCGGCCCCGTCCCAGATCCAGCGCGTTGGACGTCGCGTTCAGCACCATCGGGATGATCTCGGCGTCGGCCGCCGCGGCGCGGAGGTCGCGCACCGGCACGGGCAGGTCTGAGTTGTCGATCGTGCCGTTCCCGAGGCCCTGCCGCAGATCCGACTCGTCCATCCGCACCACGATCGACATCGTGGTGCCGGTCGCCAGCTCGTCGCAGCCCGCGGCGTGCCGGAAGACGTCGGCCAGCACGTCGGCGGCGATCTGAGCGCGCTCGCGGACGTCCTCGCCCTCGACGGCGCCCGGGTACGAGAGGTTGCCGGGTCGAGCGGGGGAACCGGCCGATCCCCGCTTCCGCGCGTCCCGTCTGACATTGAAGGCATGGGTGATGCCCGCCTCGACCACCTGCTTGATCGCCGCGGCGGTGAGCGCGTCGAGCCGCCCATCGAGCTTGACCATCCCGTCGGGCTCGTCGCGCAGCAGTAGGTACCTGCGGGTGCGTTGCTCGCGCTGGCGCTCGGCCCACCCTTGCGGGTCCGCCGCCGCGTGGGCCGACCATGCGAGCTTCCTCACCTGGAACGCCGACAGCCCGATCGCCTTCTCGGCGGCGGCCATGAAGAGCTGTGCGACCGCATCGGTGTCGGGAAGACCTTCGAGCGTCGTGCGCAGCACCGCGACGGCATCGACTGAGAGCTCGCCCGCCATGGACATGGCACCGAGCTGCTCTCGCACCTCCCCGAGCGGCGAGCGGGCAGGGGGCCCGTCTGCGGGGGAGTCGCCGCGGGGCGCTTCAGCGGGCTCTGGGAGCGGTGCCTTCGACGGGTGCCCTGTGGCCCACGACGGAGGAGCGGGTGGTGGCGGAGGTGGGGCGATGAGATCGCCTGCCTGGATGAGTCGGTCCGCTTCCGCCATGGTGCCGCCGGTGGTCGACGCGATCATCGAGCGCGCATCCTTGAACCCCTCGCGCTTGGCCATGCCGCCGTGGTCCTCCGATCGGCGCGACAACTCGGCCGAGGCAACCGACAAGATCGCGTCCGCCTGCCTGCGCGCCGCAGCCGCGCCACGCAGCACCGCGACGAGGTCGGCCCGCGGGAGCCCGGCGGCGTCCGCCGTGGCATAGCGGCGCAGCGAGTCGACGGAGGCATGCGCCCGCCCGATCGCCTCGCCCAGCGCCGTGCTCGATGTCATGTGTCCATTGAACCGTGAGGGTCTGACATTCACTCGTGAGCATCATGCCTGGTAGATATGCGCATTTTGTCCGTCGGGAAGGTGTGGAATGGCCGGTTTGCGGCCGATGCTGGCGCCGGTACCGATGCAGTGGCAGTGGCAGTGGCAGTGGCCCGGCCTCGGCGCACCACGCCGCGCCTGGGGAGACGGCGAGTACACACAGAGAAGCCCCGCAGCGCCTCAGCGCCACGGGGCCTCCCGCTCCGGCACTGGCCGGCTACATCACGACCGGACTACTCGTCCGCCGCCTGGTTCGCCAGCGCGCGACGCACGCCATCCGCACCCTCGCGCACCAGGCGCTTGAGCGCGTCGTGCGCGTCCTCGTTCTCGGCGAGCCACGCCTCGGCCTTCGCCGGCAGCTCCGGCATCCAGCCGGCCAGCTGCACCGGGTACAGGCCTTCGATCAGGTTGGTGGCCATCTCGTTCGACTTGTCCGAGTAGATGCGACGCAGCGACGCAAAGTATTCGTCCACGAACGGCACTAGGAGCTCCCAGTCGTTGACGTGGTTGAAGCCGAGCGTCGCCTCGAACTGCAGCGCGTTCGGCATGTCCTTCTCGGGGGCACCGGGCTGGCCTGCGTTGACGAGCGCGTTCCACGCCGCACGCTTCGCCTCGGCCGACGGCAGCGCCGCCTTCGCGTGCGAGGCGCGGCGCTGGCCCGACGCCGTCGCGTCCTTGGCCAGCTGCGCGTCGATCTCGACGGCCCCCGCGCGGCCACCGGCCACCAGGCCGATGAGCACGTCCCACGACAGGTCCGCGTCGAGAGGCAGGCCCTCGAGGTGGAGCTTGTCGTCGTACAGCGCAGCCAGGGTGTCGAGCTGCGCCTCCGAGACTGCGTGCCCGGCGAACCACTTCACGAACTGCAGCTGCTGGTCAGAGCCCGGCGCCGCAGCCTGGGCGAGCGCCCAGATCTCGTCGGCGGCACGCTCCGACCACTTGTCGGCCTTCGCACGCTTCACGTACAGCGAAAGCGTCGTCGACAGCTGGCGCAGCAGCGTGAGGATGACGGTGGACTGGTCTTCCGAGCCCAGCGCGTTGAGCACAAGCTGGATGTAGTCGCGGGCCGGCAGCTCGCCGTCGCGCGCCATGTCCCACGCCGCCGAGAGCACGAGCGAGCGCGGCAGCGCGTCCTCGAACTTGTCGATGTGGTCCACGGCGACCTCGAGCGACTCCTTGTCGAGGCGCACCTTCGCGTACGCCAGGTCGCCGTCGTTCAGCAGGATCAGCGCGGGACGGTGCTTGCCCACCATCTCCTCGACCGACGTCTTCTTGCCCTCGATGTCGACCTCGACGTAGAGCGAGCGGCGCAGGACGTCCTCACCCGCATCGTTCTTGGCCCAGTCGTAGCCGCCGATGCCCAGGCGGTGCGGCCGCAGCGTCGGCCACTCCTCGGGAGCCTTCTGCTTGACGGTGAAGGCGACGATGTTGCCGCTCTCCTTGGTGTCGAGCTTGGGCTTCAGCGTGTTCACGCCCGCGGTCTCGAGCCACAGTTTGGACCACTCGCTGAGGTCGCGGCCCGAGGTCTTCTCGAGCTCGACCATCAGGTCGCGCAGCGTCGTGTTCGAGTGGTGGTGCTTCCTGAAGTACTCCGCGACGCCGGCCATGAACTCGTCCTGGCCCACCCACGCGACGAGCTGGCGGAGCACCGACGCGCCCTTGGCGTAGGTGATGCCGTCGAAGTTCACCTCGACGTCCTCGAGATCCTTGATCTCGGCCATGATCGGGTGCGTGCTGGGCAGCTGGTCCTGGCGGTACGCCCACGACTTCTCGAGCGCGTTGAAGGTGACCCAGTTGTCGGTGTACTTGGTGGTCTCGACGGTCGCGAGGGTCGACATGAACTCCGCGAACGACTCGTTGAGCCACAGGTCGTTCCACCACTTCATCGTCACGAGGTCGCCGAACCACATGTGCGCGAGCTCGTGCAGCACCGTGACGGTACGGCGCTCGACGCGTGCCTGCGCGGTCTTGGAACGGAAGACGTAGTCCTCGAGGAACGTGACGCAGCCCGCGTTCTCCATCGCGCCCGCGTTGAACTCCGGCACGAACAGCTGGTCGTACTTCTCGAACGGGTAGTCCATATCGAAGTGCTTCTCGTAGAACTCGAAGCCGGCCTGCGCATCGGCCACGATGTTCTCGGCGTCCAGGTAGTCCGCCAGCGCCTTGCGGCAGTAGACGTCGGCGCCCAGCTCGCCCTTGCGCGACTGAATCGAGCCCTCGACCTTGTGGTACGGACCGGCGACGAGCGCGGTGACGTAGCAGGGGAGCTCCGTCGTCGGGTCGAAGCGGTGGGTCAGCGTGGGGTTCGGCGGGTACTGCATCGTCTCGGCGATGGGCAGCGACGGGGAGTTCGAGATCACGTGCCAGTGGCGCGGCGCGGTGACCGTGAACTGGAACGTGGCCTTGAGGTCGGGCTGCTCGAATACCGCGTACATGCGGCGGGTGTCGGCTACCTCGAACTGCGAGTACAGGTAGGTCTCGCCGTCCTCGGGGTCGGTGAACTTGTGCAGTCCCTCGCCCGTGTTGGAGTACGCCATGTCGGCGGTGACGGTGAGCTCGTTGTGCTCCTGGAGGTCGTACAGCGAGATCCGTGAGTCGATGTGGTTCCACGCGGGGTCCATCGCCACGCCGTTGAGCACGATCGAGTGCACGTAGGGCGAGATCAGGTCAATGAACGTCTCCGCGCCGGGCTTCGCGTCGAAGCGCACGACGGTGTGCGAGCGGAACGTGTCGGAGGTGGCCGCGTCGGACAGGTCGAGCTCGACCTCGTAGGAGCGGACGTTGATGAGGGAGGCGCGCTCTTCAGCTTCAGCGCGCGTGAGGTTAGTGCCTGGCATGCTCAGGATTCTTTCACGCGCGGGTGACGGACGGGTGTCGGGGCCGATGCGGGAAGAGTGCGCTCTGCGCGAACGTTGCGCCGGAGACAGGACCCGCAACGCAAGGAGACTCCCGCTCATGACTGTGAACACCTACCCCTACGCAGGCAAGACGGTCCTCGTCACGGGAGCCGGCTCCGGCATCGGCAAGGCGATCGCGAAGGGCTTCGCCGACAACGGCGCCAACCTGGTGGTGCTGGGCCGCAGGGCCGATGCCATCGCAGGCACGATCGCCGACGTCCCCGCCGAGCGCTCCCTCGCCATCGCGGCGGACCTCACCGACCGCTCGCAGGTGACCGATGCCGTGGCCCGGATCGTGGAGCGGTTCGGCCGCCTCGACGTGGTGGTCGCCAACGCCGCCGCCTACACCTCCGGCGAGCTGACCGATGCGGACGACGAGACCTTCCGCCGCGTCTTCGCGACCAACGTCGACGGCCTGTACTACCTGGTCACCGCCTCGATCGAGCACCTCATCGCCTCGGGCGGCAACGTCGTCGCGATCTCCTCGGTCTCCGGCATCGCCGGCGACTGGGGTCAGTCCGTTTACAACTCCTCGAAGCACGCCGTGAACGGCATGATCCGCTCGCTCGCCCTGGACTACGGGGACCGCGGCGTCCGCTTCAACATCGTGTCGCCCGCCTTCACCCTCACCGAGATGACGGAGCACATGACCGAGGACGAGGAGGCGCTCGCGCCCTTCGTCAACCGCATCGCGCTCGGCCGGCCCGGCCGCCCCGAGGACGTCGTGGGACCCGTGCTCTTCGTCGCGTCGGACGACGCCGCCTACATGACCGGCTCGAACGTGATCGTCGACGGAGGCACGTCGGCCTCGACGGGCCAGCCGCACCGCGACTAGGGGCTACTCGGCCTTCGCGCGGCGAGGCTTCTTAGGTCTCGGCGCCGGCAGAGCATCGGCCGTCGCCTGCACGATCTCCTGCAGCCGCTCGCGGTCCTCGAGGAGGTCCGCGTCCACGAGCCGGTACATCGAAGCGCCCGGATAGGGCGGCGCCTCCTCCATCCCGTCCGTGGCCGATGTGGCCTTCAGATACAGCGAGTCGTCCGCGATGATGGCAGCGAACTTCTCGTCGCAGTACATTCCGTACTCGCCGAACATCGCCCGCGCGCGCACGTCGAGGTCCCCGAGCTGCTCGAGGATGAACGCCACGGTCTGCTTGGAGGTCGCCATGCGGCCAGGCTACGACCGGCCGCCGACACGCGCCGGGCAGGCAGCGGTTAGAACGACCACCCGAACCACGCCGCGATCAGGATCATCGTGACGATGAACCCCGCGATGTAGTTGAGCCAGATGAACCGCTTCCAGGCGCGGTTCGTCGACGCCGCAGTCGAATCCGTGACGTTCCAGAACGGCGCCGCGTTGATGATGTACGGCACCGCCACGAGCGCAGCCCACGACCCCGGCGACGGCACCGCGAGCATCGCGAAGCCGGCCGCGCCCCACAGGAGCACCGCGATGCGCACCGTGGTCGTCGGGCCGATCACCGTCGCGATCGACGAGATCCCGCCCTCGCGGTCCGGCACGACGTCCTGCACCGCGCCGAACGCGTGCGCGGCCATGCCCCACACGAAGAACGCGCCCAGCGTGATGATCAGCGGCGTCGACAGCGACGCGCCAGCCATCGCGAGTCCCACCACGGCGGGGGAGACGAAGTGAGTCGCCGACGTGATCGAGTCCAGGAACGGCTTCTCCTTGAAGCGCAGCCCCGGCGCCGAGTAGGCGACGACCGCGAAAAGCGAGATCGCCAGCCAGAACCACGACCACGGGTTGCCCAGCCACACCAGCGCGACCACGAACGGCAGCGACGACAGCGCCGCCGCCCAGATCGTCGCCTTGTGCAGCCGAGGCTGCAGCAGCGCGCCCTCGATGCCTCCCTTGCGCGGGTTGGCGATGTCGGACGCGTAGTCGAACACGTCGTTGATCCCGTACATCGCGAGGTTGTAGGGGATGAGGAAGAACAGGACGCCGATGACGAACGTCGCGTCGATCTCGCGCGTCACCATGAGGTACGCAGCGCCGAACGGGAACGCCGTGTTGATCCAGCTGATGGGTCGCGAGGACAGCAGGATTGTGCCGATGTCTCGGATCACGCTGCACTCCTTCCGCGCCAGGCCCTCAGCATGACCCACACCCCGGGCAGCATGAGCGCCGCCGCAATCGAGTAGGCGAAGTCCTCGATCGGTGCCACCCCGACCATAACGCCCATGAGCGTCGCCTCGTCATAGTCGACCAGGCCCACTCCGATGATGACGTTGTCGAACACCGCTGTGAGGACGATCAGGACGGCCAGGGCGATGCCCACCGCGGCGACGCTCACCTTCGCGGTCGGGTCCCAGCGCCGTGCCAGGACGGCCGCTCCCCAGCCGATGCCGATCGACGCCAGCAGGAACGGGATCGCGAGCAGGGCGTACGTCATAACGCACCTCCCGCATCGGCCACGGCACCGTCGCCGCGCCGCGCCCGCCGCCACTCGAGCAGCCGCACGGCGCCGGTGTAGAGCACCATCGTGCACAGCGACAGGAAGACGAGGAACACCGGCTCCTCGAGCGGCATCTCGGGCGCCAGCACGATGCCGGTCGCCGGCTCCGACGGCCCGCGGAAGAAGATGCCCATCGCGATTCCGAAGGCGTCCCATACCAGGAAGAACACCAGACCGAGCGCGGTCACAACCGACGCGGACAGCCAGTCCCTGAAGAAGAACAGCCGGTACCGGAAGTCGATCACCAGCATGCCCGCCGTCGACAGCAGCAGCGCCGCCAGGTACTCGAAACCGGTCACCGCATCGGCTCCGGGAGCGGCCCGCCGGAGTGATCGCCGCGGATCCGCTTGAGCACCAGCTCCGCGCTGATGAGGCACATCGGCACGCCTACGCCAGGGGCGGTCGTGCCGCCCGCGTAGTAGAGCCCGAAGATCTTGCGCGACGCGTTCTGCGCCCGGAACATCGCGGACTGGCTGAGGATGTGGGCCGGGCCCAGCATCCCGCCCTTCCACGAGTGGTAGTCGGTGGCGAAGTCCGCAGGGCCGCGCGTGTGGCGCGTGACGATGCGGTCGCGCAGGTCGGGCACCTTCGCCCACTTGGCGATCATGTCGATCGCCGCGTCCGCGATCTGCTCGACCTGGGCGTCGCCCTCGCCGTTCGCGCCTCCGTGGCCGATGCTGACATCGGCCGGGATGGGCACGAGCGCGAAGACGGCCTCGTGGCCGTCCGGCGCGACGTCCGCGTCAGTGGCTGACGGCTTGCACACGTACGTGGACGCGGGGTCGGGGACCCGGGTCGGCTTGTCGAAGATGGCGCCGAAGTTCTCGTGCCAGTCGCGCGCGAGGAACAGGCTGTGGTGCGCGAGCTCCGGCAGCTCGCCCTTGACGCCGAGCATCACCAGCACCGCGCCGGGTCCCGACGTGCGCTTGTCCCAGTACGTCTGGTTGTAGGTGCGGTCCTTGGGGCCCACGAGCATCGTCTCGGTGTGGTGCAGGTCGGCGCCGGAGACGACGATGTCCGAGCCGACGACGTGCTCGTCGCCGCTCGCGTCGCGCCAGACCACGCCGGTGGCGCGCGAGCGCGAGGGGATGTCGGCGATGCGCCTGCTGGTGATGCGCGTCACCTCCGCGCCCAGCTGGATCTCCACGCCGGCCTCGACCGCGAGTCGGGCGAGGGCGTCGACCACCGCACGGAAGCCGCCCTTGGGATAGGTCACCGCCTCGTCCAGGTCCAGTGCGGACATCATGTGGTACATCGCCGGGGCGTCCGACGGGCGCGTGCCCAGGAAGACCGCGGGGTAGCCCAGGATCTGGCGCAGCACCGGGTCCTGGAACCGCTCCTCGATGAAGGATTCGAGGTCGGTCAGCAGCAGGTTCGACAGTTCCGGGAGCGACCGCAGCACCTCGCGCTCGACCAGCGGCCCCGGGCGGTCGAACGGGTTGTAGAGGAAGTGCCGCTCCGCCATCTCGACCGCGCGGCGGCCGGAGTCGAGGTACGCATCGAGCTCCTCGCCCGCACCGCGCTCGCGCGACTCGAAGAGCGCGCGCACCTTCTCGCGGCCCTTGGGTACCGTGACGTGCTCCGCCTTGTGGCGGTAGGACTTGGGCTCGACATAGAGCTCGTACGCCGGGTCGAGCGGGATCAGCTCCAGCTGCTCCTTGGCAGTCGTGCCCATCATCCTGAAGTAGTGCTCGTAGATCGACGGCATGAGGTACCAGGACGGACCGGTGTCGAAACGGAAGCCGTCGGCGACCAGCTCGCCGGCGCGTCCGCCCAGCGTGTCCCCGCGCTCCAGCAGCAGCACGTCGTGACCCTCGCGTGCGAGCAGCCCCGCCGTTGCGAGGCCCGCGATGCCGCCGCCGATCACGATGGTGCGCGTCCCGCGCGCCTCCACCTCGACCTCCCAGTCGCTGTGAGTCTCGCCTGCCTGTGCGCCCCCGTCGTCCTCGGTCACGTCCGCTCCCTCCAGGTCGTCATCACGGCGCGCGCCGTCAGCCACGCCTTGGCGGTGTTGGGCACCCGCACGCGGGTGCCGTAGAGTTCGTCGACTTCCGTCACGTCGGCGCGGTCGGTGAGCCCCTCGAAGAGGTTCAGCGCCGCGCGCACCGCGGCCCG
>JAUIBG010000071.1 GCA_030428165.1 Actinomycetes bacterium | reverse complement strand
AGGGTCTTGACGACTCTGGCGACGGCCGGATCCGCAGTGTTCTCCAC
The DNA here is from genome assembly GCA_030428165.1 of Actinomycetes bacterium. GTDB lineage: Bacteria > Actinomycetota > Actinomycetes > Actinomycetales > Demequinaceae > Demequina. The sequence continues at coordinate 11,627 of JAUIBG010000071.1, read as the reverse complement.
GTCGCAGACGATGCTCTGTCCCCACTTCGCGGTGAAGGCGAAAACCGAACTGTCCTCAACTGAGAGATTCTCGATCTCGTCCTGGGTGGCGGGGTCGTAGCAGTACCACTCCGGCTGCCAGTCATCCATCGACGTGTCGAATCGACGGTCGAGGGCGGGCGAGAAGTACTGGCTCGTCGCCTCCGAGAGGATGTAGGTGTTCCCGGGCACCAGGTTGTCCCACTCGAGCGGACCCGACGTCTCAGTGCCGGTGCCGGTCAGGTAGTCGGTGCTGGAACGACCCGTCGTGTCGCTCGTGAGAGTGATGTCGAACCGCCACTGGAGCGAGTCGTCCACTCCCGCGACCGTCTTCGTGACGTCGAGGTCCGGCTTGTCCTGGTTGTTGATGAAGTAGCACTCGATGTTCGAGCCCTCGGCGATCGTGAACTGAACCGTGCCCGCAGCGAGGTTCTTGTTGAACACCGGGTCCTCGCCCTGAGTGTTCTGGCACCTGATGTTGTTCAGCACCCAGCCGTCCTCCGCATTGGCGACGAGGCCGGTCTCGGTGATGGTGATCACCGAGTCGGGATCAACGTCGAACGGGCCGTCGGAATCCCCGAGCGCGAGGGGATCCACGACGACGGACTCACGGTTCTCCATCAGCGTGAAGTCGAAGTACTTCGTGGTGTCTCCCTCGCCTGTCTTGAGGATCGTGACCCGCGTCGGGACAGGGTTGTACTCGGGTGGGTCGTTGTCGAAGGTGCAGTTGGCTGTGACTCCTTCGGAGGTGATCTTCATCTTGATCCAGCCGGCTTCCACTTCCTCGGAGAACACGACGGCGTTCTGGTCGCACCAGATGTCGTCGAGGGTCCAGCCCTCGGGAAGGCCCGTCTCCTTGAGGTAGTGCCAGGTGTCGAGTTCGAGCTCGACGGGTGCGGAGGTCTCTCCGATCGCCAGCGGGATGTCGCTGCCGATCTGCGGCCCGTTCTTCTCCCAGATCTGGAAGGTGAAGTCCGCATCGCTCTGGCCGGAGCTGGTCTTGGTGATCGTCACATACGACGGATCGTCAGGGGCGTCGGTGACGCAGACGTGCGAGATGTTGTGGAAGTCGCGCTCGATGTAGTCACCCTCGTCGACATCGAAGAACTCCTTGTTGCGACCGTCTTCGTCTTGGTTGTTGTCATTCGGAGGTCCGCCGACCAGAATCACCTTCGCGTAGTCGTCGTCGGCGGTCCAGCCAAGAGTTCCGCCGCCATAGCCGACGTTGTACGTGCCGCCGGGACACTGGCCGTTGTTGCCAAGTACCTCGTCCTGAGCGTCGTCAGAACCGCCAGGCGGATCTGCCTGTGCGGCCTGCGGAATCGCCACGATTGCGATGGCGGCGAGCAGTGTCGTGATCAGCGCAGCGAGCATGGCGATCACGGGCTCCGGGATCCCGAAGCGCGAGCCGAACTGAGTGGTGGTACGCATGAGACTCACCAAATTCCCCCCTGTAGAGCCGCCACGGGGTTCCCCAACCGACGTGACGGTGCGCGTTCTTCATACCTACGCTACTCCTTTTGCACCATTTGTCACGCGAGTATTGTGCGATTTATAACGCGCAGAACAATGCCTGGTTGAGAACGTTAACAGTTGTTGAGATTTGGGCGTCCATCCATGCCGTCCACGGCTCCGGCGGTTGCGTCACCAGGACGCGTACCCCCTGGTGTATCCCCAAGTGCTGCTCTCGTGCCGGTCGAATCGGCATCGGCTCCTATGGTCGCGGGATGGCCAATCCCGAGGCATTCACCGTGGACGAGGTGAATGCCCTGTCGGCGGTCGGAGCGCGAGCATGGCACGAGAGTGCCGTACGCGTCGCGGCGCGTGCCTACGAGTCCGCGCATGGCAATGCCATTGCCGATCGGCGGCAAGGGCTGCGGTGGCGCGCGCGGCCGCGCCTCGTGGTCTCGGTGACGGTGGCGCTGGCGTCGCTCTCAGCCGCACTGTGGTGGTGGGGCGCGTCGCCGCAGGCGGTGGAGATCTCCGCGCCGGCCGTGGTTGAGTCGAGCGTCCCGGTGGCATCGTTGCCGAGCCCGGCCGCGCTCGCTGGCATTGTCACTACGCCACCGACGACGGTCGTGGCGCACGTCGCGGGTGCCGTGGTGAAGCCCGGGCTGGTCGAGCTCGAGGCAGGCTCCCGCATCGCTGACGCCATCGAACTTGCCGGGGGCCCCACCGAGGAGGCGGAACTCGACGCCGTCAATCTCGCGCGCCTGGTGGTGGACGGCGAGCAGATCCTCGTGCCGGAGCAGGGCTCTGCCCTCGCTGACGCGGGTGCGGACGCCGCCGCTGGAGCCGTCGCACCCGTCAGCCTCAGCACCGGAACTGCCAGTCAGCTCGAGTCGCTTCCTGGGATCGGGCCCGTCATCGCGGCGAGGATCGTCGACGACCGGGAGGCAAACGGTCCGTACTCGAGCCTCGGGGACCTGACGCGAGTGAGCGGCGTCGGCGACGTGCTGGTCGCGAGCCTGGACGGGCTGGCCGTGCCGTGAACGCGAGGCACGACGCGCGGCTCGTTCCCGCAGCAGCGGGGGCATGGGCGGCTGCTGCGTGCGGCGTGCTGCAGGGATCCGGAGTCGCGCTCGGCCTCGCAGGCGCCCTGGTCGCCGCGGGGGCGGCGGCGGGCGCGGTCCGCAAGGTGCCTCGAGCGCTGGCCCTGATCCTCTTGCTCGCCGGTGCGGTTGCGCTCGCCGCCGCCGCGTCAGTGGTCGTGGCGGAGGACCGCGCCGCGCCCCTTGCCGCAGCCGCAGGGGAACGCGTGGAGATCCTCGCCATCGCGAGGGCCGATGCGGTGGCGACCGCCAGCGCGGGAGGGCTCGACAGCCGGGTCGATGCGCGCGTGATCTCGATCGACGGCGAGGCCGTGGCGATTCCTGTGACCCTCATCGGCTCGGAGGTCACCGGAGTCGAGGTCGGTGACACGATCGCCGCCACGGTCACGGTGCCGTCCGACCTGGCGCCGCTCGATGCCGTGCTGTGGCGACCGACCGTCAGCGGAGTGTCCGAGCCGTCGGGATGGCGAGCGGTCGTCCCCACTGTCCGCATGGCATTCAGAGACGCCGTCGCGGAACTGCCGGACCGCACGCGCGGACTTGTGCTGGGCATGGTGATCGGGGACACGACCCAGATGCCTCAGGAGCAGGCGGAGGCCATGCGTGTCTCGGGCCTGACCCACCTCACTGCGGTGTCCGGCTCCCACTTCGCGATCGTCGCCGCGGCGGTCGCCTGGTTCACGACGCGCCTCGTGCCCGGCAGGGCGTTGCGTGCTGTGCTGCTGTGCGCGGCGGGGCTCGCGTTCACGGCACTCGTCCTGCCGCAGCCCTCCGTGGTGAGGGCGCTCACGATGGTGGTGGCGATCTCCATCGGAGCACTGCTCGGTCGGCGCGCGTCTGCCCTCCCGGCGCTCGCTTCCGGCGTGACGGTGCTCGTGGTGATCGATCCAGTCCTGTCGACGTCGTACGGCTTCGCGATGTCCGTCGCGGCTGTCGCAGCCCTCGCGCTGTGGGCTCCGCGTCTTGCCTCGCGTCTCGAGCGTCTCGTGTGGCCCAGTGTCGCGCGGCTCGTCGCGATCCCCACTGCCGCGCACCTGGCCGTCGCGCCCATCATCGTGCTGTTCGATCCAGGCATCGGGCTCTACTCGACGCCGGCCAACCTGCTCGCAGTCCCGTTCGTGGCTCCCATCACGGTCGTCGGGCTGGTCGCCGTCGGCGCGGCCGTGCTGCTCCCTGCGGCTGCTGGTCCGCTGGTGTGGTTCCTTGGCCTGTGCGCGGAGCCCGTCGCCACCGTGGCGCGCGCGACGGCGGCCGCGCCGGGGGCCTGGCTGACCTGGCGCGAGGGGTGGGCCGGCGCGGCGCTGCTCGCGGTCGTGGCGGCGGCCGCGGTGGTCGTGACAACGGCGCACGGCACCGCGGTGCGGGTCGCGGTGGCGTCGCTCGCCATCGTCGCGATCGCGCTGGGACTGGGTCCGCAGCGGTTCGGCGTTCTTCTGCCTGGTTCCTCCATTGAGGAGTGGGCTGCTGTCGTGTGCGACGTGGGTCAGGGCTCGGCGGCGCTCATTCGCGCGGGTCCCCACTCGGCCGTCGTGATCGACACGGGACAGTCGGGCTCGGGCGCACCCGCGTGCCTTGCTCGCTACGGCGTCGAGAGCGTGGAGCTGCTCGTGCTGTCCCATCCGCACGCGGACCACGACGGGGCCGTGTCGGAGATTCTCGCCGCGGCTCCCGTGCGCGAGGCGTGGGTGTCGCGTGCCGGCGCCGATGGAGCGAGCTCAGCTGCCGCCGTGCTGGCATCGGCGGGAGTGCCTGTCCGAGTACCGCAGTCAGGAACGGTGGAAGCCGTCGGCGACGCGACCGTCACGGTGCTGAGCACGCTTCATGCGACCGGAGTCGCCGCGACGGACTCCGACCTGAACGACGGCTCGATCGTGGTTGCGGCCATGAGTGGGGGAGTCGTCTCGCTGGTGCCAGGGGACCTGGAGACCGCGGGGCAGTCCTCGGCGGTCGAGACGGTCACCGCCGCGGGCCCGGTCGACCTGCTCGTGGTGCCTCACCACGGCTCGGCGACCCAGGTCGAGGCGTACGCGAATGCCGTGAGCGCGGCCGTCGCGGTCGTCAGCGTGGGCGCCGACAACGACTACGGTCACCCGGCCGCCTCGGCTCTCGACCTCTACTCGCCCCACGTCGGGGCGCTGCTGCGTACCGACCAGTGCGGTGACGTCGTCGTCCTAGCGCGGGACGCTGCCGGCGGTGCCGCCGGGTCAGGCGTCGACGTGGCGACAGGATGTCCGATCGACGTGGGAGGCTAAGCGCATGGCTGGACCGCGCGCGAAGACCGAGGCGACCTGGCACCGTGCCAAGCCGGCGCCGCTGGTGCTCGTGTCAGGGCCGCAGGAGGTCTTCGGCGGGCGCGCGATCGACCGCATCCGCCATGCCGTCGCGGACGGTGGTCCTGCCGTCGAGCCCACCAGGCTCGACGCCGCCGCCTACACGCCGGGCGCGCTCATGGTCGCCGCCAGCCCCTCGCTCTTCGACGACGCCTCGCTCGTGGTCTGCGAGTCCTGCGAGCAGATGAACGACGCGTTCCTCGCGGATGCGCTCGCGTACGCCGACGCCCCGATGGACGACGTCGTGGTCGTGCTGCGCCATGGCGGGGGAGTGCGGGGAAAGAAGCTGCTCGACAAGCTGCGCAAGGCGTCGGTCCCCGAGTACACCTGCCCGGCCGTCACACGCGACTCCGATGTGGTCGACTTCGTCGCAGGGGAGTTCGAGCGTGGCAAGCGGCCCATCCAGGCTGCTGTCGTCCGTGCGCTCGTCGACGCGGTCGGCTCCGACGTCGCCGAGCTCGCAGCGGCGGCCGCCCAGCTGATGAGCGACGTCGACGGCACGATCTCCCTTGAGCATGTCCAGCGCTACTACGGCACGCGTGTGAACGCGACCGGGTTCGCGGTGGCCGATGCAGCGGTGGTGGGCGACGTGGCCGGCGCGCTCACCAAGGCGCGCCACGCGCTCGAGTCGGGTATCGATCCGGTGCCGCTGAACGCTGCCCTCGCGTCGCGGCTGCGCACCCTCGTCAAGGTGGGGGCAGCGCGGGGTCGAGGCATCGATGACAAGGCGCTCGGCATGGCGCCATGGCAGGTCGATCGTGCACGCAAGGACCTGCGCCACTGGAATGCGCAGTCGCTGGCGCTCGCGATCGAGGTTGTCGCGCAGGCTGACGCCGATATCAAGGGCGCATCGCGCTCTCCCGGCTTCGCCCTGGAGCGGGCCGTGCGCGAGGTCGCGACCCTCGCCGCGAGCTAGAGCCGCGTCCCTCCGCTTCCCGTTCGCGCGGCGTTCCCATGACGGGCCCAGAACCGCCCGGAGACGCGACGAGGGCCCCGGGGAGACCCCGGGGCCCTCGTGAAGACGAGAGGTCGCGCTTAGAGAGCGGCGACCTGCTTGGCCAGCGACGACTTGCGGTTCGCGGCCTGGTTCTCGTGGATGACGCCCTTGGAGGCGGCCTTGTCCAGCTTGGTCGAGGCGACCTTCAGCGCCGCGGCGGCGGCGTCCTTGTCGCCGGAGGCGACAGCCTCACGCACCTTGCGCACGTGGGTCTTCAGCTCGGACTTGACGGCGACGTTGCGCTGACGAGCCTTCTCGTTGGTCCCGATGCGCTTGATCTTGGACTTGATGTTTGCCACGGATGAACCTCTTGACGTTGTTGCCTGGAAATCTACTGGGGTGCGGCGCAACGGCGCTCACACACAGCCCACTACTCTACCATCCCTGGCGCTTCCGCACAGCATCGGCCACCATGTCGAACCGCGCGCGGTCCAGGATGGCGCCCTCGCGGCGCACTTCAGCCGGGTCGATGCTCAGGATCCTGTCGAGCCTGACCTCGCTGGGACGGCCTCGAGAGTCCCATGCCCCGGAGCCGATGTCCAGCCAGTAGCGGCCCCATCGCGCCTCCTGCGCGGCGTCCTGGTCATGGTCCTTGCTGGTGAGCTGCAGGGCCGCGAGGCGATCGCCGTCGTGGCCGATCACGAGCACCGGGCGGTCCTTGCCCTGGGTGTGGTCCTCCTCGTATGGGACCCAGGTCCAGACGACCTCCCCGGCATCGGCCTCGCCGTTCATGCTCGGCGCGTACGTGATCGCGACCGGTCGGGTGATGTCGCCGGGGTAGCGCGTGCGGCGCGTCCCGGTCAGCGAGGCGCCGCCGCGAGACGCGCGGCCCTTGCCGCGACGCGGTCCCCACAGCAGGAGCGCGACGGCGACGGCGCCCAGGACCAGCCATGCGGCGTCTGGCAGGGAGTCGAACAGTGAGGACATGGCGACCGAGCCTAGCGAGGCCCGTCGGATCTCACGCGGCGAGCATCTCCACCAGGTCCGTCGCCGGCATCGGCCTGGCGAAGTGGTAGCCCTGGCCGTACTCCCAGCCGAGCGCCTGCACGATCCGGGCCTGCTCCTCGGTCTCGATGCCCTCGACGACCGCGAACATGCTGCGCTCGTTCGCGACCTCGAGCAGCACGGAGGCGTAGCCCATGGCGTCGTCCTCGCTCTCGAGGCGCGAGGTGAACGAGCGGTCGAGCTTGACGCCGGTGAAGGGCAGCGACGCCAGCGCGTCAGGCGTAATGTAGCCCGACCCGAAGTCGTCGGCGATGATCTCGTAGCCAGCGGAGACGAGCCCAGCGAGCTCCTGGCCCGCGGTTCCCGCGGGGTCAACGGGGTGCTTCTCGGTGACCTCGAGACCGATGCGGCCGTTGTCGACGCCGCTGACGTCGAGCACCTGGCGCAGCGCCTCGGTCACGACGCCGGTGCCTAGCTGGATCGCCGAGATGTTGATCAGCACCTGCGGCACGAGGTCGTCGAACCTGGTGATGAGCGCGCAGGCGTCGGCCAGCACCGCGGAGAACACGTGGTCGATCTGCCCCGACTTCTCGGCGGTGTCGATCAGCTCCGCCGCGCTCGTCGTCGCCATGTCGGCCGCCTGCGGACGCACGAGGGCCTCCACGGCGACCACTCGCCTCGTGTCGAGCCTGACGATGGGCTGGTAGTGGCAGCTCACGAGACCCGCGACCAGCGCGCGCTGCAGGCGCGCCTCCTCGCCGTCGGGTTCGAAGCCCGTCCTGTGGCTCATCGAGTGCCGCGAAGCTGCCATCCGTGACATCCCACCTGATCGTGCGGTTTGACGTTATTGCACCGTATATCGGCACGCGCGTCTACGGCGTGAGGGGAAACCGCGGGTCGGAAGTCCGGCCACACGGAGATGCGCCCCCGCGCCGGCAGAACATGGGACGATAGACACTCCCATGCGCGAGAAGGAGAAGGACAGGCAGTGAGCCACGCAGGTATCGAGCCCGCCCACACGGCGCCCGAGCTGATTCGCAACTTCTGCATCATCGCGCACATCGACCACGGCAAGTCGACCCTCGCGGACAGGATGCTCCAGCTCACGGGTGTGGTTGACGCGCGCCAGATGAAGGCGCAGTACCTCGACCGCATGGACATCGAGCGCGAGCGCGGCATCACGATCAAGTCGCAGGCCGTGCGCATGCCGTGGGAGTCGGACGGCACCTCCTACGCGCTCAACATGATCGACACCCCGGGCCACGTCGACTTCACGTACGAGGTCTCGCGCTCGCTCGCGGCGTGTGAGGGAGCGGTGCTGCTCGTGGACGCCGCCCAGGGCATCGAGGCGCAGACCCTCGCTAATCTCTACCTGGCGATGGAGAACGACCTCACCATCATCCCGGTGCTCAACAAGATCGACCTGCCCGCCGCGGATCCCGACCGCTATGCCGCGGAGCTTGCCCATCTCATCGGCTGCGACCCCGACGACGTCCTGCGCGTCAGCGGCAAGACGGGAGCGGGCGTGGCTGAGCTCCTCGACCGCATCATCCGCGACATCCCCGCGCCGGTCGGCGACGCCGACGCCCCCACGAGGGCGATGATCTTCGACTCGGTCTACGACACCTACCGCGGCGTCGTGACGTATGTGCGCGTGGTCGACGGCAGGATCGGCAAGCGCCAGCGCATCCGCATGATGTCGACCAAGGCCACGCACGAGCTCCTCGAGATCGGCGTGATCTCGCCCGAGCCCATCCCGACCGAGGGCATCGGCGTGGGCGAGGTGGGCTACCTCATCACCGGCGTGAAGGACGTGCGCCAGTCGCGCGTCGGCGACACGGTCACGCTCGAGAGCGCGCCCGCCACCGAGACGCTCGGCGGCTACCGCGACCCGGTGCCGATGGTCTTCTCCGGCCTGTACCCGATCGACGGCTCCGACTACCCGGCGCTGCGCGAGGCGCTCGACAAGCTCAAGCTCAACGACGCGGCGCTCAGTTACGAGCCCGAGACATCGGCCGCGCTCGGCTTCGGCTTCCGCGTGGGCTTCCTCGGCCTGCTCCACCTCGAGATCGTCCGCGAGCGTCTCGAGCGCGAGTTCAACCTCGACCTCATCTCGACCGCGCCGAACGTCGTCTACGACGTGACGATGGAAGACGGCACGGAGCACCACGTCACCAACCCGTCGGAGTTTCCCGAGGGCAAGGTCGCCTCCGTCCGCGAGCCTGTGGTTCGCTCGACGGTCATCGCGCCCAGCGAGTACGTCGGCACGATCATGGAGCTGTGCCAGTCGCGCCGCGGCACGATGCAGTCGATGGACTACCTCAGCGAGGAGCGCGTCGAGATGCGCTACATGCTGCCGATGGCGGAGATCGTCTTCGACTTCTTCGATGCGCTGAAGTCCCGCACCAAGGGCTACGCGAGCCTCGACTACGAGATGGAGGGCGACCAGGTCGCCAACCTCGTCAAGGTCGACGTGCTGCTGCAGGGGGACAAGGTCGACGCGTTCAGCGCGATCGTCCACCGCGACGCCGCCTACGACTACGGCGTGCGCATGACGGCGAAGCTCAAGGAGCTCATCCCTCGCCAGCAGTTCGAGGTGCCGATCCAGGCAGCCGTTGGCTCGCGCATCATCGCGCGCGAGACCGTCAGGGCGATGCGCAAGGACGTCCTCGCCAAGTGCTATGGCGGCGACATCTCCCGCAAGCGCAAGCTCCTCGAGAAGCAGAAGGAGGGCAAGAAGCGCATGAAGAACATCGGCACCGTCGAGGTGCCGCAGGAGGCCTTCATCGCCGCGCTCAGCACCTCCGATACGGCGGCCAAGAAGTAGCGATGCCAGCCGTGGCCGATGCCGGGCGCGCCTTCGGCGTCTACGTCCACGTGCCGTTCTGCTCGGTCAGGTGCGGGTACTGCGACTTCAACACGTACGCGCCGGGGGAGACCGGCGGCGCGACGCCCGAGGGCTATGTCGAGGCGGCGCTGCGTGAGATGGCGATGGGTGCCGCCGCGATGGGCGGCCGCGCGAGGCCGGCAGAGACGGTCTTCTTCGGCGGCGGCACGCCGACCATGCTCGACGTCCCGCAGCTGACGCGTCTGCTCGAGGGCGTGCGCGAGCACTGGGGTCTCGCGGCCGATGCCGAGGTCACCACCGAGGCGAACCCCGACTCGGTGGACGCCAAGGCGCTCGCCGACCTCGCCGCGGCGGGATTCAGCAGGGTCAGCCTGGGCATGCAGTCCGCTGTGCCGCACGTGCTGCGCACGCTGGAGCGCACTCACGATCCGGTGAACGTCGAGCGTGCGGTCGCCGGGGCGAAGGCCGCGGGGCTCCGCGTCAGCGTCGACCTCATCTACGGGACCCCGGGCGAGAGCCGCGACGATTGGCGGCGCTCGGTCGAGACGGCGCTGTCCTATGAGCCCGACCACATCAGTGCGTATGCGCTGGTGATCGAGCCGGGCACCCGGATGGGCTCGCAGCTGCGCCGGGGCCAGATCGACGCCGTCGACGAGGATGTGCAGGCGGCGATGTACGAGGACGCGGACGACGCCTTCTCCGCCGCAGGCCTGCGCTGGTACGAGGTCTCGAACTGGGCGGTCGACGACGACCACCGGTGCCTCCACAACCTGGGCTACTGGCGGGGAGACGACTGGTGGGGCATCGGCCCCGGTGCCCACTCCTACCTGAGCGCGCACGGCGACGAGCCGGCGCGGCGGTGGTGGAACGTGAAGCACCCCCGCGCGTACGGCGACAGGCTCGCTGCGGGGGAGTCCCCCGAGATGGACGGCGAGGAGCTCACCGTCGAGGACACCGCCCTCGAGGCGGTCATGCTCGGGGTGCGCGTCGCGGAGGGTCTGCCGGCATCGGCCCTGGCGCCCGGCAGGGAGCCCGCCGCCCAGGCGCTCGTCGAGCGCGGGCTGCTGGAGGCATCGGCGTGGGACGACGGGCTGCTCGTGCTGACGCGCCGCGGTCGCCTCCTGGCCGATGCCGTGGTCCGCGACCTGACGTAGCCGCCGGCACCGGCACTCCCTGCGCGTCACTCCCGCGACACTCGACACTCCGCGCTCCGCGCTCCGCACCGATGCCCAATCTGCGGGTCGCCGCGACGACGCGCGGCGCGAATCACGCTTTCCGCTCGCGAGACGCGGCGAGCCGGGCCCGGACCCGCAGATCGGGCACGGCATGGGTGACGCGAGAACGGGCGCGGCCCCGTGAGGAGTCGCGCCCGTCGCGCTGGTGCGGCGTGCGCCGCTACTTCAGGAACTTGATGGTCAGCGGGATGTCGTAGTACTCGCCGGCGTTCGCCTTGGCGGCGGCGACGAACGAGATGACGACCGCGTAGAGCCAGTAGAGGCCCCACAGCGGGAGCGTCGCGATCAGCCCGACGCCGAAGAGGATCACGATGCCGAGCACGATCGCGCCCAGCAGGTAGACCAGCTGCGACAGCTGCAGGTTGAGCTGCTGCTTGCCGTGCGAGTCGATCAGGGCGGAGCGCTCGCGGTAGGACAGCCAGATGATGAGCGGTCCCGCGAAACCGAGCACGCCGGCCGAGAAGAATGCGGAGATTCCCGCGATGAGGTGGACGAGCATCGACGCGGTCCTGGCGTCGGTCTCGTACATCGGCTGCGGCCCGACGGGGGCGGAGACGGGTGCGGGGAGGTAGCTCGCCGCACCGGATTCGGTGGAGTCAGTCTGCGTGTCGTTCATGACTCCAGTGTCGCCGCCGCCCGCCGCCGGACGCTATCGGGTAAGACCCTGATTCGCATCAGGGGAGTACCCGGAGAGGACTACTT
>JAUIBG010000070.1 GCA_030428165.1 Actinomycetes bacterium | reverse complement strand
GTCCGCCGCTCCCTTGCCGCTCACAGCCGCGTCATCGCCGCTCCTGCCCCGACACTATCGATCCTCCGGATGCGCGTTCACCCGCCCGTCGCACGGGCATGAAAGAGTCCTCCCCATGGACACCGCTGCAGTCGAGACCCACATCCGCGCCGTCGCCGAGACCGAGATCCGCCCGCTCTTCCGCTCGCTGAGCGACGGGGACGTCACCACGAAGACCGGTCCCAACGACCTGGTGACCGTGGCCGATGTCGCAGCGGAGAAGGCGCTCACCCCGCTTCTGCAGGGGGTCGCCGACGCGCCGGTCCTGGGCGAGGAGGCCACCTCGGCGGACAAGTCGGTCGCGACGGTGGCCGCGGCGGCCGACGCCTGCTGGACCGTCGACCCGATCGACGGCACCTTCAACTTCGTGCACGGCAGCCCCAAGTACGGCGTGATGGTGGGCTACGCCGAGGGCGGCACCGCCGAGCGCGGCTGGATCTACCACCCCGAGTCCGGCGACATGTTCGCCGCCGCACGCGGCGAGGGCACCACGGTCAACGGCCAGCCCGCGCGCTCGGAGGCTCCCGCGACCCTGGCGGGCCTGCGCGCGATCGTCGCGCCGCGCCAGATCGACACGACCGCGCTGGCCGCGGCGATCGAGACCGTGGTCGAGCCGAACATGTCGGCGGCGTGGGACTACACCGACATCGTGCTGGGCGACGTCGACGTGCTGGTCTACAACCGCTCGTACGCCTGGGACCACATCCCCGGCACGGTGATGGTGCGGGAGCTGGGATTCAGGGTCGCGCACCTCGACGGCAGCGACTACGCAGTGGCCGATGGCGATGCCGGGCCGATCATCGTCGCGCCGGCGGCGCTGTGGGACGAGGTCCGCGAGCTGCTGGCGCCGGCGATCGAGGCGTCGATCGCCTAGATCGCGGGCGCCGGCGACGCGCCTAGCGATCCGCCATCGCGGCGGTGATGCGCGCGGTCCACTCCTTCACGTCGTCGACCGCGAGGTGGACCGACACCCCGTTGGCGAACGTCACGACGAGGACCGAGCCGGAAACCGGGATGGAGGCGGCGGGGATCTTGCCGGCCGCGACCGACTCGATGCGCTTGAGGTCCACCTCGCTGTCGACCGCAGGGTCCGGCTCCCACGCGCGGAAGACGAGCTTCTTCGAGGTGAGGGTGAGCGTGCCGTCGGCCGCGCCGACCCCGCCGATCAGCGCGGCCATCGACTGATGCAGGATCGCGGCCATGTCTCCAGGCTAGAGCGGCGCCGCCACTACTCGAAGATGACGCCCTTGACGAGGATGAAGCAGCCGTACGGCCGCAGATCCCCGGTGGCGACCACGGCGTAGGCCTTCGCCGCGCGCTCGTAGAACGCGAAGCGCTCGACCCCGCCCATCGCCACCTCGCGGCCCTCGGCGGCGTTCGCGGCGGCATGCAGCTCGGCGTGGTTATCGGGCATCGCGTCGGGGCTGCCCGGCTCCATGCGCAGGACGGGCTCGTCGACGAACGAGTCCAGCGGAAGGACACTGAGGATGGCCTCGGCCGCCTCAGTGGTCCCGACGGCAGGCAGGCGGTGGAGGCGGCGCGCGGTCGACTCGGCCGGGAAGTTCGCGTCGACGATCACGATCTCGTCGCCGTGCCCCATGGCCGCGAGCGTGCGCAGCAGATCGGGTTCGAGCAGCGGGTGAATTCCCTTGAGCATCGCTCCTCCTTGAGCGTGGTGGTCCGTCGCCGCAGGCGGTTGTCGCAGCGCCAGCGGACGCGTCCAGCCTAGTATTCGCGGTCGTTATCGCCGCACGCAGAGATCAGCGAAGTCCGCCTCGTCGAGCACCGCGGTGATGCGTCGGTCCGCGAGCGCGGCGGCATAGGCGGGGTTGGCGCCCTCGGCCCTGGCCTCCTGCAGGATGGGCTCCTCGCCCCGCTCCCGCAGCTGCTCGACCGTCGCGAGCACCTCGTCGCGGGTGTGCGTGGTGGGGTCGACGGTGACGCGCACCTCGTGCGCGACGCCCGCCTCCTGCACCAGCCGCAGCGACTCCCACGCCCGGCGCCCGGACATGCCCTTGCCCGTGATCTGCGGATAGAACGCCTCGGTCGCCTTGATGTCGATGCCGACCCAGTCGACCAGGGGCAGCACCATCGCCAGGCGCCCCGGGAATGCGCCGGCGGTGTGCAGGCCGATGCCGAAGCCCTTCTCGCTCACCTGGCGCATCGCATCGGCCAGGCCGCGCTGGCGCGTGGGCTCACCGCCCGAGAACACCACGCCGTCGAGCCGGCCGATGCGCCGGTCCAGCAGCGCGGTCACGTCGTCCCAGCCGACGATGCCAGGGACGCGCGAGTCCTGCATGGCCGGGTTGTGGCAGTACGTGCACTCCCACGGGCATCCCTGCAGGAACAGCGTCGCGGTCAGCCGGCCCGGCCAGTCCACCGTGGACATGTTCGTCATCCCCGCGATCTGCAGCATCCAGGCGGGGTCCTCCCGCATCGAGGCGCGGCGGTCGCGCATGAGGTCGATCGGCTGCGGAGCCCGCCGGACCGCAGCGCGAGCCGCCCACTCCATCGCTAGTTCTTCCCGTACATCGCCTCGGCGATGAGCTGGGCCACCTCGGGCACGGGCTCGGTGGCGGGGTCGTAGTCCGCCACCGCCGTCGCGGTGCCGACCGATGCCCGCTCGACCGTGTCGGCGCCGGCGCGTCCCGCATCGGCCATATGCGCGGGGATCGCGAACTCGCCGGAGGCCGGCGACTGCGCGAAGACGGGCTCCCTGAAGTGGGTGCGCTCGGCGTGCTCGCCCTTCTTGCCGATGTTGAAGCTCTGCACCGGGCGGTGGTAGCCCATCACGCGGGTCCAGACCTCGCACTGGGTCTCCTTGCCGGACTCGGCGCAGGTGGGGCAGGTGTGGAACTCGCCCGCCAGGTACCCGTGCGAGGGGCAGATCGAGAACGTCGGCGTGACCGTGACGTACGGCAGGCGCGAGGTCTCGAGCACGCGGCGCACCAGCGAGCGGCAGGCCTTGGTGTCGGAGATGCGCTCGCCCATGTAGAGGTGCAGGACGGTGCCGCCGGTGTACTTGGTCTGGAGCACGTCCTGGCGCTCGACGGCCTCGAACGGGTCGTCGGTGAAGCCCACCGGGAGCTGCGAGGAGTTCGTGTAGTACGGGTTGTCCTCGGTGCCCGCCTGGAGGATCTCCGGGAAGCGGCGCTTGTCCTCCTTGGCGAAGCGGTACGTGGTGCCCTCGGCCGGGGTGGCCTCCAGGTTGTACAGGTGGCCGGTGTCCTCCTGGTACTCGACCATGCGCGCGCGCACGTGGTCGAGCACGTCGATCGCGATCTGCTCGCCCTCGGGAGTCGTGATGTCGTGCACGTCGCCGGTGAGGTTGCGGATCATCTCGTTGATGCCGTTGACGCCGATGGTCGAGAAGTGGTTGCGCAGCGTGCCCAGGTAGCGCTTGGTGTAGGGGAAGAGGCCGTCGTTGATGGACTTCTGGATCACCTCGCGCTTGAGCTCGAGGGTGTCGCGGGCGATGCCAAGCAGGCGGTCGAGCTCGGCGTACAGCGCCTCCTTGTCCCACGCGGTGTGGGCGTCGGCGGCCGCTGCCCCGGCATCGGCCCTGTAGCGGTAGCCCAGGCGTGCCATGTTCACGGTGACGACGCCCACGGAGCCGGTCTGCTCGGCCGAGCCGAACAGGCCGTTGCCGCGCTTGAGCAGCTCGCGCAGGTCGAGCTGGAGGCGGCAGCACATCGAGCGCACGTCGCCGGGGTTCATGTCCGAGTTGATGAAGTTCTGGAAGTAGGGCAGGCCGTACTTCGCGGTCATCTCGAACAGCGCGTCGACGTTGGGGCCGTCCCAGTCGAAGTCCTTGGTGATGTTGTACGTCGGGATCGGGAAGGTGAAGACGCGGCCCTGCGCGTCGCCCTTGGTCATGACCTCGATGTAGGCGCGGTTGATCATGTCCATCTCGGCCTGGAGGTCGCCGTAGGTGAAGTCGACCTCCTCGCCGCCCACGACGGGGACCTGGGTCTTGAGGTCGTCCGGGCAGATCCAGTCGAACGTGAGGTTGGTGAAGGGCGTCTGGGTGCCCCAGCGGGAGGGGACGTTGAGGTTGAAGATCAGCTCCTGCATGTTCTGCAGGACGGTCTCGTAGTCGAGGTTGTCGAGGCGCACGTACGGGGCCATGTACGTGTCGAAGGAGCTGAAGGCCTGGGCGCCGGCCCACTCGTTCTGGAGGGTGCCGAGAAAGTTGACGATCTGGCCGACGGCCGAGCCGAAGTGCTTGGCCGGGCCCGCCTCGATCTTGCCGGGCACGCCGTTGAAGCCCTCCGTCAGCAGGGTGCGCAGCGACCAGCCGGCGCAGTAGCCGGAGTACATGTCGAGGTCGTGGATGTGGAGGTCGCCCTCGCGGTGTGCGGTGCCGGCCTCGGGGGCGTAGACCGAGCTGAGCCAGTAGTTGGCGATGACCTTGCCTGAGGTGTTCAGGATCAGTCCGCCCAGGCTGTAGCCCTGGTTGGCGTTCGCGTTCACTCGCCAGTCGGACCGGTCCAGGTACTCGGTGATGGACTCGTGAACGTTGACGTGCATGGCGACCCTGCCCCCTAGATATTGTGGTGATTGCGTGACGGTGACACAACATCTAGTAGTTTCATCGGTGTAATTTGGGGCTGCGAGGGACAAAAGTCCTGTATTCGGGGCCGGGGTCCTAGTACGGGTCCGGGGCGGCCGAAGGCAGCGCTCTTCACCACGCGGACACCTCGACCGCCCCGCCCCGCACCGCACCGGATTCGTTCCCTTTCGACACGTTTGCGTGACGCATAGCGCCCACATCGGACTGGATGCGGTGCGA
Organism: Actinomycetes bacterium; assembly: GCA_030428165.1. Classification (GTDB taxonomy): domain Bacteria; phylum Actinomycetota; class Actinomycetes; order Actinomycetales; family Demequinaceae; genus Demequina. The sequence continues at coordinate 6,863 of JAUIBG010000070.1, read as the reverse complement.
ACTGGTGCGCTGCAGCATGCGGACCCATCACCCGTCCGGATCGTCCGGATTGGATTCACATATGCCACAATCCGGACCGGAGTTGGGTCCTCTCGCTACGGGCGGGGGTGCGGCGCGGGAGGGGTGCGGCGCAGGGCGCAGGAGAGGGGCGCCGGGCGAGCGCGCGCTACGCCCGCAGCAGCATCCCGGTGAGCACCAGCTCCCTGACCGCCGGCACCAGGCCCGCGACCATGTCCTCCGCCGGGACATCCAGCAGCGCCGCCAGCGCATGCGCGATCTGTCCTGCCGTGAGCTCGCCGTCGGAGGCGCCCATGAGCCCCGCGAGCGCGGTGTCGGCGCGGACCGCCCGGCCGAACCCGCCACCCTGACGGATCAGGATGTGCTCAGGGTCCTGCGATCCCCACCTGCCGTACTCCTCGCGCGTCACATCCGAAGCGGGGACATATGCGGTGTCGAGCAGCTCGGCATCGGACACGGACGCGAGCCAGTCGTGCGCGTCGAGGCAGTCGCGCAGGTGCGCGCCGAGCGACTCGACCGGCCCCTCGAGCTCCTCGAAACGCGCGAGCGTCGGGGCGCCGTGAGCTGGGCGCCGCACCAGGACCAGCCCGAAGCCGATGCCGTTGACGCCTCGCGCCTCGAAGTCCGCCAGATACGCGCGATAGGCGTCCTCGAAGGCGTCCGCGTCGCGGTCGCGCGTGAGGCCTGCGTCGCGCAGCCACGTCTCGGCGTAGTGCGCGGGGTCGAGCAGGTCGCGCTGGATCACCCAGGCGTCGAGCGGCACGGCCGATGCCGCCAGCATCTCCCGCACCCGCGCCTCCCAGGCGCCGTCCCCGGCAATCTCCCAGTTGGCCAGCATCTGCGCGATCCCGCCGGGCGCCAGGTGCTCGCCCACCGAGGCCAGCAGCTCAGCGACCACCCTGTCGCCCGCGCGACCCGCCGAGCGGTACTCGAACTGCGGCGCATCGGCCGGGGCGATCACGAAGGGCGGATTCGAGACGATCAGGTCGAACTGCTCGCCGGCGACCGGCTCCAGCATCGACCCGAGGCGCAGGTCCCACTCGACCCCGGCGAGCGCCGCGTTGAGCCTGGCGTACGCGAGCGCACGCTCCGACACATCGGTGCCGACCACGGAGCCCGCATGCACCGAGGCGTGCAGCGCCTGGACGCCCGAGCCGGTGCCCAGGTCCAGCACCCGCTCCCCCGAGCGGCGCACGGTCGCGGCGATCAGCGTGCGCGACGCCCCGCCGGAGCCCAGAACGTGGTCGTCCTCGAGACCCTCGCCAGTCGACAGCTCGGGAAGGTCCGACGCGAGCCACCAGTCGCGCTCGCCCTGCTCGAACGCCGCCGAGACGGGACTGATGTCGATCGTCGCCCGCACGGTGCCGGTCTCGGCGCCCGGCTCGAGCACGGCATCGGCCGCGTCCCCCAGCACGGCGCGCACCGCACGGGCCGCCACGTCGTCGCCGAGCGAGAACAGGCGCATCAGCACGGCGACCGACGACGACGACTCGCGCGCGCCCAGCAGCGCGGGCAGCCGCTGCTCGCGGTCGAGAGCGGCCGCCGCGTCCGGCCCGATCAGCTCCGCCACGGTGTCCACGGTCCAGCCGGAGAACGCAGCGGCGAGATCGGCCGCGCGCGCGGTGAGGGCGTCGAGGTCGCCGATGCTCGGGGAGGTCATGCGGCCAGCCTACGGAGGGCTCGCATCGGCTCGGTCTTGCATGACTGAACATCTGTTCAGTATGGTGAGGACGACGACGCGGACGAGCGGACCTGGAGGTGACGCGATGAGCCCCCAGGACGGTCGCACGCGCATCCTCGACGCGGCGCTCAGGCTGTTCGCCGAGCGCGGCGCGGCCGCCACCACCGTGCGCGACATCGCCGCGGCCGCCGAGGTCTCCCCCGCGAACGTGCTGCACCACTTCGGCTCGAAGGACGGGCTGCGCGAGGCGGTGGACGCCCACGTCGAGACCCTGGTCGAGCGCATGGTGGAGGGCGATCCCGCTCACCGCGAGGCGATCGGCGGCGCGGGTGAGGACGCAACGGGCTCGCTCGCCGAGATGTTCGGCACCGCCTTCCCACCCGACTCGCCACTGCCCGCCTACCTGCGCAGGCTCATCCTCGACCACGACGCGCGCGGCGCCGCCTTCGTCACCTCCTGGATCGACCAGAGCGAGCGGCTGCTGCGGGAGTTCGAACAGCGCGGCACTGTCCGCCCCAGCGACGACTCCCGCGCCAGGGCCGCCTTCGTCGTCGCGAACGACCTCGCCCTGCTGCTGCTGCGCGAGCAGCTCACCACCGCACTCGGGACGGACCCGCTGTCCCCCGAGGGCATGACCCGATGGGCCGCCATGGCCCTCGACACCTACACCCACGGCCTGTACGCGGATAGGGACCCGCACGCGACCGCCACCGAAGAGGAGACGCCATGACCGCCACACCCGCCGCCCCCACCACCGCCGCCGTGTCGCTGACCGGCGTCACCAAGACCTTCGGCACGGGCGACGCGGCCGTCACCGCGCTCGACGGGATCGACCTCACCATCGCTCCTGGCGAGCTGGTCGTGATCCTCGGCCCGTCGGGCTCAGGCAAGACGACGCTGTGCAACGTCATCGGCGGCATCGAGTCGGCGGACTCCGGCGACGTCATCGTCGCCGGCGACGCCATCGGCGACCGCAAGCCGGCCGACCTCGCCGCCTTCCGACGCGACCACATCGGCTTCGTCTTCCAGTTCTTCAACCTGATCCCGACGCTCACGGCCCGCGAGAACGTCCAGATCATCGTCGAGATGACCGGCAAGGGCGACGCGTCGACGATCGACGGGCTGCTGGACGATGTGGGGCTCGCGGACAAGGCGGACAGCTTCCCCTCGCAGCTCAGCGGCGGTCAGCAGCAGCGCGTCGCCGTCGCGCGCGCGCTCGCCACCAACCCCGACATCCTGCTCGCGGACGAGCCCACCGGCGCACTGGACCTGCCCACTGGCCGCCAGATCCTCGGCCTGCTGCAGGGCCTCGCGCGCTCGGGCCGCACGGTCATGGTCATCACGCACAACGTCTCGGTCGCGCAGATCGCCGACCGCGTCGTCACCATCGTGGACGGCGAGATCCGCGACCAGACCGTCAATCCCACCCCTGCCGACGCCCAGGACGTGACCTGGTGATGCGCGCCTCCACCAAGAAGTCGCTGCGCGACATCGGCCGCCAGAAGGGGCAGGTCATCGGTGTCGGCTTCACGATCCTGCTCGGCGTCGCGATGTTCGTGCTCACGGGCGGCGCGTACCTGAACCTCGATGCGTCGTACCACTACTCCTACGACAGGCTCCACTTCGCGACCCTCATCGGCACCAGCGGAGACCCCGACGCGATCGCCCAGGCGGCGCTCGACGCGGGCGCCGAGCAGGCCATCACCCGCACCCAGCTGGATCGCCCCATGGAGATCGGCGACACCAAGCTGCTGGGCCGCGTGGTCTCCTTCCCCGACAGCGGCGAGGCGGCGGTCGACAACGTCGACGTGCTGCGCGGCGACGGGCTCACCGGCGCGGCCGGCGAAGTGCTGCTGGAGTACCACGCGGCCGATGCGTTCGGCCTCGAGCCCGGCGACACCTTCCAGGTGTTCGGCACGACGGGCTGGCAGACCGCCACGGTCGCCGGCGTCGTCGAGTCGCCGGAATACCTGTGGCCGGCCCGCTCGCGCCAGGACGTGTTCCCCGACCCGATGTCCTTCGCGGTGGCGTTCATCCCCGACGCCACCTTCGACGAGTGGTATGGCCCCGACACCGCGAACGAGACGCTCGTGCTGATGCCGGCCGATGCCGCGCAGGCCGACACCGACGCCGTCTCCGCCGCGATGACCGATGCCGGGGCCGCCGACGTCGTGGGCTGGGAGGACCAGCCCTCGCACGCGACGCTCGACGAGGACCTCAGTGGCTTCCAGATGATGTCGTGGTTCTTTCCCGCGCTGTTCCTGATCGCCGCGGGCGTCGCGTCCTACGTGCTGCTCGCGCGCCGCATCCTCCAGGAGAAGCCGGTGATCGGCACGCTGATGGCGGCGGGCGCGCGGCCCGGAAGGGTGCTGTGGCACTACCTGAGCCAGGGCGTCGCAGTGGGCTTCGTCGCCGCCGTGATCGGGGTGGTGCTGGGAGCGGCGGGAGCCGGTGCCGCGACGGAGGCGTACACCGGCGTGCTCGGCATCCCCGACACGATCGTGGAGATCCACTGGGAGCTGATCGGCGGCGGCCTCGCGTTCGGCGTGATTGTCGGCATGCTGGGCGCGCTCGGTCCCGCGATCTCCGCCGCGCGCACCAAGCCCGCCGAGGCGATGCGCAGCCAGGCGCCCGTCGACCGCCCCGACGCCTGGTCCAGGATGGTCGCGCGGATGACCGCCCTGCCCGCGACCACGAGGATGGCGCTGCGCGACGTCGGCCGGTCCAAGCGCCGCACGTTCGCCACGGCGCTGGGCGCGGTGCTCGCGCTCGTGCTCGTCTTCCCGTCGGTGGGCATGATCACGTCGATGCTCGCCGCGATCGACCTGCAGTTCGGTGAGATCGACACGTCCGATGCGTCAGTCGCCGTGGTCGAGGGCGTCGGCACCAGCGAGCTCGAGGCCGTCGACGGCATCGACACGGTGGAGCAGGTGGTCGTGGGCCAGGTGACGGCCGAGGCCGGCGGCGAGTCCTACACGACGACTCTGACCGGGTACCAGACGGACACCGAGCTGCACGGCTTCTTCGACCGCGACGGCAATGAGGTGGCCGTGCCGACCGACGGAGTGCTGGCGTCCTACGGAATCGCCTCGGTCCTGGACGTCGAGATCGGCGACACGATCACAGTGGCGACCGATGACGGCTCGGCGAACCTCGAGCTCACGGCATTCGTGGAGGACACGGTGGGCTCGGCGCTCTACACCGCCTTCGATACGGCCGACGCGGTCCTGCCGGCCACGGGCGCCGACTTCTTCCAGGTCGGCTTCGCGGACGGCGCGGACCGGACCACGATCCGCGAGGACGTCACCCAGCTCGACGGCGTCGCGTCCTACACGGACAACGGGGCGCTGCGCGAGCTCCTGAATCAGTACCTCGGCCTGGTCTGGGTGTTCATCATCCTCATGGTGGGACTGGGAACGGTGCTGTCGCTCACGGTGATGTACGTGACGATGGCGGTGAACATCGTCGAGCGCACCGGCGAGCTGGCGACCCTGCGCGCGGCGGGCGTCTCGCTCCGCCGCGTCGCCAACGTGATCGCAACCGAAAACCTGGTGGCCACGGCCATCGGCCTGCCGTTCGGCGTGTGGCTGGGCGTGCTGGCGACCAACCGGCTGCTCGCGATGTACTCGGACGACCTGTTCCAGTTCCGGCTCGAGTGGCCGTGGTGGCTGCCGGTCCTGATCGCGCTCGGCGTCCTGCTCGCCGCTGCGGTGTCGCTGCTGCCTGCCATGCGCGCCGTGCGGAAGATCGACGTCGCCACGGTGGTGAGGGAGCGCGCGGCCTAGCTGCGCGCGATCCAGGTGCGGACGGCGTGCCGCGCGGCGTCCAGCTGAGCACGGCGGGCGCGGAGCGCATCGGCATCGGTCCCGGCCTGCGTCGAGGTCTCCTCGGCGACGGCAGCCGCCAGCACCCGCAGCGCCTGGAGTCCACGCGCGGCCGATGCGCCGCGCGCCTTGGATGGGAAGTCCTCGCTCAGCGCGTGGAGCGAGCTGTCGGTCTCGAGCACGCGCGGCGTCGCGGCCTCCCACAGCGCCGCAGCCTCGGCCGCCGTGGGCTTGGCGAGGATCTGCGACACCAGGGAGTCCTCGAACCACGACAGCTCGGCGCGCGCGTCGCGGAGACGGCGGTCCCAGGCACTGCGTACCGCGCGGGCACGTCCCCACACGATCAGCAGCGTGAGGATCGCGAGCGCCGCCAGGCCGATGACCCACCACATCCACGGCTCGATGCCGGCGGCGATGTCCTCGATCAGGCCGCCGTCATCGGTCGCCGAGGGCGCGGGCTCCGGCGACTCCGTCACCGTCTGCGTGGGCTGCGGTCCGGGATCCTCCGTGACGGTCTCCGTGGGCTGCGGCGCGGCGCTCGCGGTCAGCTCGGGGAAGGCCGACGTGATGATGTCGGGCAGCTCCGAGCAGGCGCTGAGGCCGGCGACCATGAGGACGCCGAGGAACAGCGCGGTGACGGGACGTGCGATGCGCTTCACAGTGCTCCCTCGCGTACGGCGGCTAGTTCATACCGTAGACGAACCCCCTGGTCAGGGGTAGGTCCCGCTACTTCAACCCGGGTCCCAGCGCCGCGCCGGTGAGGAGCGACCTGTAGAACTCGACGCCGCGGCCCAGGGACGCGACCTCGACGTTCTCGTCGATCCCGTGCACGGCGGCACGCTGCGCCTTGTCCATGCGCAGCGGGCTGAACCTGTACACCGCGGGAGACAGCGTCGCGAGGTGACGGCCATCGGAGGCCGCGAGCATGATGTACGGCGCCACCGGGGTGCCCGGATACGCGTTCTCGACGGCGGCACCGATCGCGTCGAAGCGCTCGTCGCGCGGCGACACGGGCGACGGCTCGTTGCGCTCCAGCACCTCGATCGCCACGCGCTCGTCGGCGATGGCCGTCGTGAGGTGCTCGATCACCTCGTCCGTCGTGACTCCGACCGCGACGCGAATGTTGAGCGTCGCCTTGGCCCGGGTCGCCAGCACGTTCATGCCGGGGCTTCCCTCGAGCTGGGTGATCGCGAAGGTGGTCCTCACCATCGCCGCGGTCTCCGGGCCCTGCTTGAGCAGCAGGTTGGTGAACGTCTTGCGCAGGCGGCTCGCGCCCTTGACCATGCGCCCCACCAGGAACGGCATATACGGGGCGAGCGTGACGAACGTCTCGCGGCTGA
>JAUIBG010000224.1 GCA_030428165.1 Actinomycetes bacterium | reverse complement strand
CGACGGCGTCGTGCTGCTCGTGGACGCGTCCGAGGGTCCGCTGCCCCAGACGCGCTTCGTGCTGCGCAAGGCGCTCGCGGCCCACCTGCCCGTCATCATCGTCGTCAACAAGGTCGACCGTCCCGACAGCCGCATCTCCGAGGTCGTCGACGAGACCCACGACCTGCTGCTGGGGCTCGCATCCGACCTCTCCGACGAGGTCCCCGACCTCGACGTCGACCACCTCCTCGAGGTGCCGGTCGTCTACGCCTCCGCGAAGGCGGGCCGTGCGAGCCTCGAGCAGCCGGCCGACGGCGGACTGCCCGACAGCGAGGACCTCGAGCCGCTGTTCGGCGTGATCATGGACCGCATCCCCGGCCCGTCGTACGACGAGGGCATGCCGCTCCAGGCGCACGTGACCAACCTCGACGCCTCGCCATTCCTGGGCCGTCTCGCGCTCGTCCGCGTCTTCAACGGCGTGCTGCGCAAGGGCGACACTGTGGCGTGGGCCAAGTCGGACGGCACCATCAAGAACGTCCGCCTGACGGAGCTGCTGGAGACGAAGGGCCTCACCCGCGAGCCCGCCAAGGAGGCCCACCCCGGCGACATCGTCGCGGTGGCCGGCATCGAGGACATCACCATCGGCGAGACGCTGACCGACCCCGAGGACCCGCGGCCCCTGCCGCGCATCACGGTGGACGCGCCGGCGATCTCGATGACCATCGGCATCAACACCTCGCCGCTGTCCGGCCGCGTCAAGGGGGCCAAGGTCACCGCGCGCCAGGTCAAGGACCGCCTCGACGCCGAGCTGGTCGGCAACGTGTCGCTGCGCGTCCTGCCCACCGAGCGCCCCGACGCCTGGGAGGTGCAGGGTCGCGGCGAGCTCGCGCTCGCCATCCTCGTCGAGCAGATGCGCCGCGAGGGCTTCGAGCTCACGGTTGGCAAGCCGCAGGTCGTCACGAAGGAGATCGACGGCAAGGTCAACGAGCCGATCGAGCACCTCACGATCGACGTTCCCGAGGAGTTCCTGGGAGCCGTCACGCAGCTGATGGCCTCCCGCAAGGGCCGCATGGAGACCATGTCGAACCACGGCACCGGCTGGGTCCGCATGGAGTTCCTGGTGCCCGCGCGCGGCCTCATCGGCTTCCGCAGCACGTTCCTCACCGAGACCCGCGGCACGGGCATCGCCTCGTCGATCGCCCACGGCTACGAGCCCTGGGCCGGCGCGATCGAGTACCGCACCGCTGGCTCGCTCGTCGCGGACCGCGCCGGCGCGGTCACCTCGAACGCGCTGCTCGCCCTGTCCGACCGCGGCACCTTCTTCGTGAAGCCCACGCAGGAGGTCTACGAGGGCATGGTCGTCGGCGAGAACTCGCGCGGCGAGGACATGGACATCAACATCACCAAGGAGAAGAAGCTGAACAACATCCGTTCGGCCACCGGTGATGAGCTCGAGCGCCTCACGCCCCCGCGCATCCTCACGCTCGAGGAGTCGCTGGAGTTCGCGGCCGAGGACGAGTGCGTCGAGGTGACGCCCGACGCGGTTCGCATCCGCAAGGTGATCCTCGACCAGACCGTGCGCGGCCGCGAGGCCGCCAGGGCCAAGCGCCGCGACTCCTAGCCCCCTCACACGCGGAGCGTCGACCATCCCGGACTCACGCATCGGCCCACTTACACTTGGGGCCATGAAGGCCGTCCCTTACATCGCGCTCGTCGTGATCGGAGGGGTCGTCGCCACGGTGGGGACCACGGCGCACCGCGCCTACCCGTGGTGGGGGATCGCCGGCGCCATCCTGATGGTGCTCGCCGCAGCCGTCTACGCACGGTCGTGGAAGCGGTTCTCGGGCCTGCTGTTCTTCGCTCTCGGCTGGTTCGCCGCTGCGCTGGGCTGGTCGATCACCGGCCCCGGCGGCTCCGTCCTCGTCGAGGCCGATGCGCTGGGGATGACATGGCTGTACGGGGGAGCGGGGGCGATCGTGGTCGCCGCGCTGATTCCGCGGCCGCTCCTGGAGGGCACTGATGTCCAGAAGTAGAGACCTCGCCAACGCGCGGGCCGCCGAGCAGGTCGAGAAGCGCAGGCGCGCCACGGCGCATCGAGGCCTGCGCACCTCGCTGGCGCGCCGCACGGAGCGCTCGGGCGGACGACCGCAGCCGCGCCAGGCATCGGCGCTGCTGGGAGGCGCTGCCGCGGTGGCGGCGGCGCGGGTGGACACCGCACCCGTGCCGGCACCCGCGCCCATCGCCGTTCCCGAGCCGATGCCGGAGGCACCCGAGGCGGCGACCGCGCCCGCCGAGGAGCACCACCTGCCGTCCGACCCGGTTCCCGTCTCCATGGTGGCGGCCACCGAGCTCGCCCAT
>JAUIBG010000069.1 GCA_030428165.1 Actinomycetes bacterium | reverse complement strand
ATCTTCACGAGGCCCAGCGACTCGCACGTCGGGTAGTCGAACTGCGTGATGACGGCGCCATCTGCCTCGCGCCGCATGATCGGGATGATGTCGATCAGCGGATCCGACGACATGATCACGCCGGCCGCGTGCACGCCCCACTGGCGCTTGAGCCCCTCGAGGCCCTCCGCCATCTCGAAGACCTCCTGGGCCTCCGGATCCTGGCTCAGCACCTCGCGGAAGTCCGCCGCCTCCTTGAAGCGGTCGTCCTCGGCGTTGTTGATCGCCGTCAGCGGCACGTCGCGGCCCTGGACCGCGTCGGGGTACGCCTTGGTGAGCTTCTCCCCCAGCGCGAAGGGCTTGCCCATCACGCGCGTCGAGTCCTTGAGCGCCTGCTTGGCCTTGATGGTGCCGTACGTGACGATCTGGGCGACCTTGTCCTCGCCGTACTTCTCGGTCACGTACTTGATGACCTCGCCGCGACGACGCTCGTCGAAGTCGATGTCGAAGTCGGGCATGGACTCGCGCTCCGGGTTGAGGAAGCGCTCGAAGTAGAGCTGGTGGACGATCGGGTCGACGTCCGTGATGCGCATCGCGTACGCCGCCATCGAGCCGGCGCCGGAGCCGCGGCCGGGCCCCACCCTGATGCCGTTCTCCTTGGACCACTTCACGAAGTCCGCGACGACGAGGAAGTAGCCCGGGTAGCCCTTCTGCGCGATGACGTCGATCTCGAAGTTGGCGCGCTCCTGCACGTGCGCGGGGATCTCGGGGCCGAACCGCTCGTGGAGGCCGCGCTGGACCTCCTTCACGAACCACGACCGCTCATCCTCACCCGCGGGGGTCTCGAAGCGCGGCATGTAGTTGGCGCCGGTGTCGAACGACACCTCGCACTGCTCGGCGATGCGCACGGTGTTGTCGCACGCCTCGGGCAGCTCGGACCAGAGCCGCCTCATCTCCTCGGTGGACTTCAGGTAGTAGCCATCGCCGGAGAACGCGAAGCGCTTGCCTCCCTGGTCATACGTGGGTTCGGACAGGTTGGAGCCCGACTGAATGCACAGCAGCGCCTCGTGCGTGTGCGCGTCCTCCTTGCGCACGTAGTGGCTGTCGTTGGTCGCCACCAGCGGCGCATTCAGGTCCTTCGCGAGCCGCAGCAAGTCCTCGCGCACGCGCGTCTCGATCGACAGCCCGTGGTCCATCAGCTCGACGTAGAAGTAGTCCTTGCCGAAGATGTCCTGGAACTCGCCGGCCGCGCGCAGCGCCTCGTCGTACTGGCCCAGACGCAGGCGGGTCTGCACCTCGCCCGACGGGCAGCCGGTCGTCGCGATCAGCCCGTTCGAGAAGCGCTGCAGCAGGTCGCGGTCCATGCGCGGCTTGAAGAAGTGGCCCTCGAGCGACGCGTATGACGCCAGCCTGAAGAGGTTGTGCATGCCCGCGTTGTCGCGCGCCCACATCGTCATGTGGGTATAGGCGCCGCCCGACGAGACGTCGTCGCCGGCCTGGCCCTCCTCGCCCCACCGCACCCTGGTGCGGTCCTGGCGCGCGGTTCCGGGGGTGAGATACGCCTCGAGGCCGATGATGGGCTTGACCGAGGTGCCCTGCGCCGCCTTCCAGAACTCGTAGGCGCCGAAGATGTAGCCGTGGTCCGTGGTCGCCAGCGCGGGCTGGCCCAGGCGCTCGGCCTCCTCGAACATATCCGTGATGCGCGCGGCGCCGTCGAGCATGGAGTACTCGGTGTGGACGTGCAGATGGGCGAAGTCCTGACCGGGCATGACACAGAATTCTAGGCCGCCGGGCCGACACTCGACCCCAGCCGCGCGGAGGTCGAGCGCCACCCGCTGGACACGGGAGAATGGACCCCATGCCCGCCCCGGACCAGCTCCAGATCACGTATCCGGCGCAGCTGCCCGTCTCTGCCAGGAAGGACGACATCGCGGCGGCCATCCGCGACCACCAGGTGGTCATCGTCGCGGGCGAGACCGGATCGGGGAAGACGACCCAGATCCCCAAGATCTGCCTCGAGCTCGGGCGCGGCGTCGACGGCCGCATCGGCCACACGCAGCCGCGCAGAATCGCCGCGCGCTCCGTCGCCGAGCGCATCGCCGAGGAGCTCGGCACCTCCCTCGGCGGCGTCGTGGGCTACCAGGTGCGCTTCACCCAACAGGTCTCGAGGGACACCCGCGTCGCGGTGATGACCGACGGCATCCTGCTGGCGCAGATCCAGCGCGATCCCCTGCTGCGGGTCTACGACACGCTCATCATCGACGAGGCGCACGAGCGCAGCCTCAACATCGACTTCCTGCTGGGCTACCTCACCACGCTGCTGCCGCAGCGCCCCGACCTCAAGCTGATCATCACCTCGGCCACGATCGACTCGGAGCACTTCGCCCGCCACTTCGCCCCAGGCGGCCCGGTGCCCGACGACGCCGACGAGGACGCGCCACGCGCGCCCGTGATCGAGGTCACCGGCCGCACCTATCCAGTGGAGATCCGCTACCGGCCGCTGGGCGGCGAGGCCCGCGAGGACGACACCGACCTGGTCACCGGCGTGGTCGACGCGTGCGACGAGCTGATGGGCGAGGGCGACGGCGACGTCCTGGTGTTCCTGTCGGGCGAGCGCGAGATCAGGGACGTGGCCGATGCGCTGCGCGGGCACCTGGGCGCCCGCGTCACGGATCCCCGCTCGCCGCGCGCAGTCGAGATCCTCCCGCTGTTCTCGCGCCTGAGCGCCGCCGAGCAGCACCGCGTCTTCGAGAGCCACGCCGCGCGCCGCATCGTGCTGGCCACCAACGTCGCCGAGACCTCGCTGACGGTGCCAGGCATCCACTACGTGGTCGACCCCGGCCTGGCGCGCATCTCGCGCTACTCGAAGGCCACCAAGGTGCAGCGGCTCCCGATCGAGCCGATCTCCCAGGCCTCGGCCAGGCAGCGCTCGGGCCGTGCGGGGCGCCTCGCCGACGGCATCGCGATCCGCCTCTACGCCGAGGAGGACTTCGAGGGCCGCCCCGCCTTCACCGAGCCAGAGATCCTGCGCACCTCGCTCGCCTCCGTGCTGCTGCGCATGATCGCCGTGGGCGTCGTGTCCTCCCCCGAGGAGGTGGGCACCTTCCCGTTCGTCGAGGCGCCCGACACCAGGGCGATTCGCGACGGACTGGGTCTCCTGACCGAGCTGGGCGCCATCACGACCGGCAGGAACGGGCGCACGCGCCTGACCGATGCGGGACGCGCCATCGCGACGCTGCCGATCGACCCGCGCGAGGCGCGCATGGTGGTCGAGGGGGCGCGCCAAGGCGTCGCGCACGAGGTCGCGGTCATCGCGGCCGCGCTCAGCATCCAGGACCCGCGCGAGCGGCCCTCGGAGCAGCGCGAGGCGGCCGACCTGCTGCACCGGCGCTTCGCCGACCCCGGCTCCGACCTGCTCGCGTACCTCAACCTCTGGGAGTACCTCAGGGAGAGCCGCAAGGCCTTGAGCAACTCCCAGTTCCGGCGCATGTGCAAGTCCGAGCACCTGCACTTCCTGCGCATCCGCGAGTGGCAGGACCTCGTGCAGCAGCTGCGCGACACGGCGAAGGACGTCGACATCCGCATGCCCGCGCACCACCCGACGCTCGTCGACGCCGAGCCGGAGGCGCCGGCCCCCGGCGCCCCGCCCAGGGCGGGCTCGCTGCGCCGCGTGTGGGACGCCGACGCGATCCACCGCAGCGTGCTCGCGGGCCTGCTGTCCCAGCTCGGAATGCAGGACAACGTGTCGCCGAAGGCGTCGGACTTCTCGCACCTGCGCGGGGAGCGGCTGCAGGCGGCCCTCAAGAAGGCGCGCAGGCGCGCGTCAAACGAGTACCTCGGCTCGCGAGGCGCGCGCTTCGCGATCAACCCCGGATCTCCCCTGTCCAAGAAGCCTCCCGCCTTCGTCATGGCGGCCGAGCTGGTCGAGACCAGCAGGCTGTGGGCCAGGGACGTGGCCGGCATCGATCCGTCGTGGGCCGAGGAGCTCGCCGGGGACCTCGCGAAGCGCTCCTACGCCGAGCCGCACTGGTCGGCGAAGCGCGGCGCCGCCATGGCCACCGAGCGGGTCACCCTCTACGGCGTCCCGCTGGTGACCGACCGCCAGGTGCTGTGGGGCCGCATCGACGCCGCCGAGGCGCGCGAGATGTTCATCAGGCACGCGCTGGTGCAGGGCGAGTGGCGCACGCATCACCGGTTCTGGAGGGACAACCAGCGCGTGATCGCCGAGGCGGAGGAGCTCTCGGCGAGGACCCGCGACACCACGCTGGTTGCCGACGAGGACGCGCTGTTCGATTTCTACGACGACAGGCTGCCGGACTCGGTGATCTCGACCCGGCACTTCGACCGCTGGTGGAAGGGAGCACGCGCGCAGGACCCCGACCTGCTGACGCTCAGCCTCGACACGGTCGCGCCCGGCCACGAGGACATCGACGCCTCGGCCTTCCCGACGACCTGGCCGCAGGGCGACCTCGAGCTGCCGCTGACCTACCAGTTCGAGCCCGGCACCGACGCCGACGGCGTCACGGTGCACATCCCGCTGGTCGTGCTGCCTCGCGTCGCGCCCGAGGGCTTCGACTGGCTGGTGCCGGGACTTGCCGAGGAGCTCGCGATCGCCACGATCCGCGCGCTGCCCAAGTCGGTGCGGCGCCTCCTGGTGCCGGCTCCCGATGCCGCGCGGGACATCCACGCCTGGCTCGACGCCGAGACGCCCGCGTGGGCCGACATGGCGCGCGCCGGGGACATGGCGCAGTCGTATAGGGACGCCTTCACCGCCGCCGCCAGGGCCGCGCGGGGCGTCGAGATCCCCTCCGATGCCTGGGACGAGGTGGACGAGCGCCTACCCGCGCACCTCAAGGTCACGTTCCGCGCTCAGGACGAGCGCGGCAGGGCCGTCGACGAGTCCACCGACCTGCTCAGGCTCCAGCGCACTCTCGCCTCCCAGACGGCCGATGCGGTGCGCGGTGCCGTGGCGATGCCGGGTCCGCGGCGCCGCGGGAAGGGCGGGGACGGCGGCCCCGGCAGCGGAGATCAGCCTGCCGGCGCCGCAGGAGCGTCGGGAGCGGGGACATCGGGCGCCGGGGCATCCGGCGCGGGGACATCCGGTGCAGGCGCATCGGCCGCGGGCGCTGCCTCGGGACTCACCGAGCAGACCGGGCTCGCCACGTGGCCGGAGCTGGCCTCGGTCGCCGGCGCCTCTCCCGGCGCGCTGCCGGAGACCGTGACCGGCTCGGTGGGCGGCGCGCAGGTGCGCGGCTACCCCGCGATCGTCGCCGAGGAGTCGGGCCCCGCGCTGCGCATCCTCGCTGACCAGCGCGAGGCGGAGCGCCGGCACCCCGAGGGAGTGCGCGCGCTGCTCGCCCGCGACTGCGGCCTCGCGACCGGGAGGGTCACCTCTCGCTGGTCCCCGCAGGACACGCTCACGCTCGCGGCCTCCCCCTATGCGTCGACCGATGCGCTGGTCTCCGCGATCACGCTCGCCGCGGTGGGGGCGCTCACCGCCGGCGAGCACGATGCCTCCGCCGTGCGCACCGCGGAGGACTACGCGCGCGTCCGCGCGCACGTCCGCGCGGGGCTCGAGGACCGGATCCTCGCCGTCTCGGTGGCGACGGCGAAGGCCCTCGCGGCGGCGCGCGAGCTCGATGCCGCGGTGTCGCGCACGTCGAGCCTGGCGCTGATCGGCGTCGCGACCGAGATCCGCGCGCATGCGGAGTCGCTCGTCGGCGGCGACTTCCTTGCGCGCACCCCGCTGAGCAGGCTGGACGACCTCCCCCGCTACCTCACCGCGGACCTCAAGCGGCTCGAGAAGGCGGCGCAGGCGCCGTCGCGTGACGCCGCATCGGCCTTCCAGGTCAAGGAAGCCGAGGACATGGTGAGGACCGTGCGCGAGGCCGCGGCAAAGGGCCGGCCCGACGACGACGCGCTCGCTCGGCTCGAGCACGCCAGGTGGCTCCTCGAGGAGTTCAGGGTGTCGCTGTTCGCTCAGTCGCTGGGGACCTCCGAGCCCGTCAGCGCCAAGCGCATCAGGGCGCTGCTGTCCTAGTCGGCGCGGATCACGACCGCGGCGTCGTAGTGCGCCACGCCCTCGTCGAGATAGGGCTCGCCTCGGTGGGCGTAGCCCAGCCGGTGGTAGAACCCGAGGGCCTGCTCCTGCGCCGAGACCTCGACGACCACCTGACCGTCGACGCCCCAGCGCCGCAGCGCCTCGCCGTGCAGCAGCCGCATGAGGCCCGCTCCCGCCCCGGTGCCGCGCGCGGCGTCCGACACGGCCACCCTGCCGATGTGGACCGTGTCGTCGGTCATGGAGCTGTCGCCGTGGAACGAGGCGTCCTCACCCGGACCCATCATCCTGGCCGTGCCGATGACGGTCCCTGCGTCGTCGAGAGCGATCGCGTGGACGGTGCGGGGATCGTCGTCGGTGGCGTCCCGCTCGAACTCCGGGTCGAAGCCCTGCGCGCCGAAGACGCCCAAGCGCAGATCGATCAGGGAGTCGAGCTCGTGAGGCTCGGCGAGCCTGATCTCCGTCACGCCTGCCGTCACCCTCGCGCGATCTCGAGCGCGGCGGCGAGGTCCGCCGGGTACTCGCTGACCACGCGGACCTCGTCCCCCGTCGCGGGATGGGCGAAGGCGAGCTCGCGCGCGTGCAGCCACTGCCGGGTCAGGCCGAGGCGCTTGGCCAGCGCCGGGTCCGCGCCGTAGGTGAGGTCGCCGGCGAGCGGGTGGCGCATCGCGGCCATGTGCACGCGGATCTGGTGCGTCCTGCCGGTCTCCAGGTGGATCTCCAGGAGCGATCCGTGCGGGAACATCTCGAGCGTCTCGTAGTGTGTCACCGACGGACGGCCGTCGGACACGACCGCGAACTTGTAGTCGCTGCTCGGATGACGGCCGATGGGCGCGTCGATCGTGCCGCTGGTCGGGTCCAGGTGGCCCTGGGCGAGCGCGTGGTAGACCTTCTCGACCGTGCGCTCCTTGAACGCGCGCTTGAGCACGCTGTACGCCAGGTCGGACTTCGCGACGACCATGAGCCCCGACGTGCCGACATCGAGGCGGTGGACGATGCCCTCACGCTCGGCTGCTCCCGACGAGGCGAGGGTGACGCACTGGGCGGCGAGCGCGCCCACGACGGTGGGACCCGTCCAGCCGGGAGACCCGTGCGCGGCGACGCCCACGGGCTTGTCGATGACGGCGACGTGCTCGTCCTCGTAGAGGACCGCGATGCCGCCGGGCACCGACGGCTCGTCACGAGGCTCCTCGCTGGGGAACTCGACCATCAGGATGCCGTCGGCGAGGCGGTCGGACTTGTCCAGGATGCGGCCGCCCTGGACGACCCCGCCGTCCTCGATGATCTCGGCCGCCCGTGAGCGGCTGAGGCCCGTCATCCTGGCGAGACCCGCATCGGCCCTCGACCCGACGACTGCGTCGGGGACCGGGAGGAAGCGGCTGTCAGTCATCCGCGCCGGCGCCGTCAGAGGCGGGCGCCTCGGAGTCCTCGGCGCGGGTCACCAGCGGGCGCCCGACGAGGTACATGAACGCCAGCACGATCGCCGCGCCCACGATCGCGATATCCGCGACGTTGCCGATGAAGAGGTCGAAGTAGTTGATCATGTCGACCACGTGCCCCTGGCCGAACGACGGCTCACGGAACAGGCGGTCGATGAGGTTGCCGATCGCCCCGCCCAGCGCGACGCCGAAGAGCACCGCGACGGGCGTGCTCACCGCACGCCTGGAGTACACGATGATGCCGGCCGTGATGATCAGCGACAGGATCGTCAGCACCCACGTGAACGAGTCGCCAAGCGAGAACGCGGCGCCCGAGTTGAAGGTCAGCTGCAGCGACAGGAAGTCGCCGACGAGCGGCTGCTTCACGTTCACCTCGAGCGAGGCGAGCGCCCACTGCTTGGTGAGCTGATCTGCCAGGACGACGGCCCCGGCGGTGAGCCAGATCGCGACGGTGCGCGCAGCGCTCAACGGCGCTCCTCGCGCTGCTTGCACGTGACGCACAGCAGGGCGCGAGGGAAAGCCTGCAGGCGGGCCTTGCCGATCGCGTTGCCGCACACCAGGCAGGTGCCGTAGGTGCCGGCCTCGATGCGGCGCAGCGCGTCGATGCTCTCCTCGAGCATGGCCTTGGTGTTGTTCACGATCGCGAGCTCCTGCTCGCGCTCCATGACGGACGCGCCGGCGTCCGCCTGGTCGTCGCCCGCGCCCTCCTCGGTGGCGAGCAGGTCCTCGAGCTCGTGCTCGGCGCCCTCGAACTCGTCGATGAGGCGCACGATGTCCGAGTTGAGCGTGGTGACGACCTCACGGAGCTCCGAGAGCTTCCACGGGGTCTCGCCCTCGCGCACGGACAGCGACTTGACGCTCTTCGCGGTGAGGGAGGCGGGATCGACGGAGACGACCGAGACGTCGCGAGTGCTCATTGCAGGTCCTAGCGCTGGAAGGTGGTGACGCGAGGGTAGTCCTCCGTGGCCGCGGAATCAACGCCGCGCGCCGTGCGGGGGCAGGACTGCCGATCCGCGACCCCGGAGGGCTCGATCAGGCCTCGCCGCCCCAGCGGGGCGTGTAGCCGGAGTCGTCCTTGTCGTCGTCCGCCGCTTCCCACTCCGCAGCAGCGGGCTGGGTCTCGCCGGACTCTGGGCTGGCGCCGGCCTCGAGGTCGCTCTGGAGGTTCTGGAGGAACTGGCGCAGGCGCGCGCGGTAGTCGCGTTCGAACGCCTTGAGGTCCTCGATCTTGGTCTCGAGGCGGCTGAGCTCGGCCTTGCGCTGAGCGATCTCGTCGGCCGCGGTCGCCTTGGCGTCCGCGAGCATCTTGTCCTTCTCCTGGCTCGCCTCGGAGCGCAGTCGCTCGCTCTCCTGCGTCGCCTCGCTGAGCAGGCGGTCCTTCTCGCGGGTGGCGTCGGCGAGGATCTGCTCCTTCTCCTCCTCGCCTGCCTTCACGAACTCGTCGTGCAGCTTCGAGGCCAGCGCGAACATGCCGGCTGCACCCTGCGTCGAGTCGCCGCCGAGCATCGCCGCCGGGTCCATCCCTGCGGGAGCGGCGGGCTCCGGCGCTGCGGGCGCGGGAGCGGGCTCAGCGGCCGGGGCGGCGGGAGCGGGCGCCGAGGCGGCGTCCTGCAGCTTGCGCTCGAGGTCCTCGCGCTCGCTGGCGAGAGTCGAGATGGTGTGCGCCACCTCGTCGAGGAAGTCATCGACCTCGTCCTGGTCGAAACCCTCGCGGTACCGCGTCTTCGAGAACGCCTTGTTGAGCACGTCCTCGGCTGTCAGAAGAGCCATGAATCCCACCTCGCTTCTCTCACCCGCGTCCCCCGTGCGGGATATTGCAATTCACTCTACTCACATGCGTATCGGCACGCACATGCGTCTACCTAAGCCCAGAACCCCAGGATGTTGTAGAGCATCAGGATCGCCAGGAACACGATCATGAACGACAGGTTAATCGCTACGTCGCCGATCCTTAAGGGAGGCACGATGCGCTCGACCGGCTTCACGATCGGGTCGGTCACGGTCAAGATGCCCTCGACCAGGACGAGGGCGGGTCCCTTGGGGTGCCACTGGGGCGACATGACCATCACCCAGCTCACGATGGCGCGCCCGATCAGGGCCAGCAGGACCAGGAACAGCAGGAACTGGAGGATTCCAACGACAAGGCTCATGCGGAGAGCCTAGGCGGCTCAGCGGACGCCGAGGAACTCCGAGCGCTGCGGGGCCGGGGGCTCGACGTCGACCTCGACCTCGACGTGCGCCGGCGACAGCAGGAACACGGCCGTGGTGACGCGCTCGATGGTGCCCTTGAGGCCGAACGACAGGCCCGCGGCGAAGTCCACGAGGCGCTTGGCGTCGGCGTCGGACAGCTCGGTCAGGTTGATGATGACCGGCACTCCCATGCGGAAGGCCTCGCCGATCAGCAGCGCGTCGTTGTACGAGCGCGGCTTGATGGACTGGATGCGGCGCAGGTCCTCGGCGGACACGTCGGCCTGCTCGTGGCGCGCACGCGTGTGCGGCTTGCGCGCCTCGCGGCGCTCCCGCACCTCGGACACGTCGTTGATGTCCGTGACGGGCGCGTAGTCGTGAGCGTCGTCGTAGTGCTCGCCGTCGGCGATGTCGAAGCCCAGGTACTGAATCGCCTTGCGCATTGCGCTCATGTTCGGCCCTCCTGATGGGAACTGTCCTGCTTGAGGCTCACGCTACGTTCCTCGCGGTGCGGCACTCGGGAACGACACGCGGATCACGGGCACACGATCACAGCGGCCTGTCGGCCGGTGACCGGTTCGCGCCGGTACGAGAAGAATCGGTGGTCCTCGAGCGCGCAGATCGCGACGTCCGTGACCGTCGCGCCGCGGGCCCTCAGCCGTGCCGCGATCGCCGCGGGGAGGTCGAGCGCGGCTGTGCCGGCGCACGTGGTCGCGAACGCGTGCGGGTGCTCGCGCGCCACCTCGGCGCGCATCCCCTCCGGCACCTCGTAGCAGCGCCCGCAGATGGCGGGGCCGATGCTGGCGGCCACGGTCGCCGCAGGCGCCTCACGCTCGCGGCCCGCGATGTCGGCGAACGCGTCGAGCGCGGCCCCGACGGCATCGGCCACGAGGCCCTTGCGACCGGCGTGGACCGCCGCGACGGCGCCGGAGGACGAGTCGTGCAGGAGGACGGGCACGCAGTCGGCCGCGATGGCCGCCAGGGCGACTCCGGGGACTGTCGTGATGAGCACGTCGCCTGGGCTGGGTACCGCGCCGGGGACGGGCACGCCGACGACGTCAGCGCCGTGCCGCGCGGTCATGAAGGAGACCTCTGCTCCTGCCGCCTCGGCCACCAAAGCGCGATTGCGCGCCACGGCCTCGGGATCGTCCCCGACGTGCGCGGCGATGTTCAGCGAGCTGTAGGGCTCGCCTGAGACGCCGCCTGCGCGGGTGGTGAAGAACGCGGTGACCGGCAGCGACGCGTCGATCGGCTCGAGCGCCACGGTCGGGTCAGCGCAGGAAGTCGGGGATGTCGAGGTCGTCCTCGCGGGACGAGCCCAGCTCGATCGCCGCGGTGTCGGCGTCGGGCTCCGGCACGGAGTGGAGGCCTCCGCCGTGCGACTCCTCCCCCATCACCGAGGCGCGGCGGGGAGCGCCCACCGGCACCGGAAGCTCGTCGAGCTGAGCGTCCACCGGCTCGAGCTCCTCGGCGGCGGGCGCCGGCGCAGCGCCCTCGAACGTGCCCAGGGCGCCGGCGTGCTTGCGCTGGGTCGGCGCGCCGCTGTCGAAGCCCGCCGCGATGACGGTGATCCTGAGCTCGTCGCCCAGCGAGTCGTCGATGACGGTTCCGAAGATGATGTTGGCCTCGGGGTGTGCCGCCTCGCGCACCAGGCGTGCGGCGCTCTCGACCTCCTTGATGCCCAGGTTCGAGCCGCCGGCGATCGACAGCAGCACGCCGTGCGCGCCCTCGATCGAGGCCTCGAGCAGCGGCGAGGCGATGGCGCCCTCCGCGGCCTCGAGCGCGCGGTTGTCGCCGCGCGCGGCGGCGACGCCCATGAGCGCGGTGCCAGCACCGGACATGACCGACTTCACGTCGTTGAAGTCGACGTTGATGAGGCCGGGCGTGGTGATGAGGTCGGTGATGCCCTGCACGCCGCCCTGCAGCACCTGGTCGGCGGCCGCGAAGGCGCCGAGGATCGACAGGTTGTCGTCCGAGGTGTCGAGCAGGCGGTCGTTCGGGATGACGATCAGGGTGTCGACCTGCTCGCGCAGCGCGACGATGCCGGCGTCCGCCTGGTCGGCGCGCCTGCGGCCCTCGAAGCCGAACGGACGGGTCACGACGCCCACGGTCAGGGCGCCCTGATTGCGCGCGATCCGCGCGACGACGGGTGCGCCGCCGGTGCCGGTTCCGCCTCCCTCGCCCGCGGTGACGAACACCATGTCGGCGCCCTCGAGCGCCTCGGCGATCTCGTCCTCGTGGTCCTCTGCGGCCTTCTTGCCGACCTCGGGGTCGGCGCCGGCGCCGAGTCCGCGGGTGAGCTCACGGCCGATGTCGAGCTTGACGTCGGCGTCCGACATCAGCAGCGCCTGAGCGTCGGTGTTGATGGCGATGAACTCCGCGCCCTTGAGACCGACGTCGATCATGC